>NZ_MQVK01000017.1:0-72325 GCF_002002385.1 Vibrio sp. SALL6 | reverse complement strand
ACTGAGCTAGTGTCGCATGTTCTCAAGAAGAGAATTGGTTGCGGGAGCCGGATTTGAACCGACGACCTTCGGGTTATGAGCCCGACGAGCTACCAAGCTGCTCCATCCCGCGTCCATGTATTATTGCTTAGTGCAATAATAAAAATTTGGAGCGACACACGAGGTTCGAACTCGTGACCTCAACCTTGGCAAGGTTGCGCTCTACCAACTGAGCTAGTGTCGCATCAACAACGTTTCCGCTGTTCAGGGCTGCGAATTATAAGAGCATTTTTTTGTGATGCAAGTCCTTCGTTCAAAAAAACTTTAATTTTTTACTGAACGACGAAAAAGCAAGCAAAACAATCAAGAATGACAACAATTTAGATCGCAGCCTTAACAGTTAGATCGTAAAGATCGTTTCGCGGTAGTACTTTAACTCCGCAATAGATTCACGGATGTCGTCCAACGCTAAGTGTGTGCCCTGTTTAGAGAAACCGTCCAGCACCTCTGGCTTCCAACGACGAGTTAGCTCTTTTAGTGTGCTCACATCTAAGTAACGGTAGTGGAAGTATTCTTCCAGTTCAGGCATATGCTTGTACAAGAAACGACGGTCCTGACCGATGCTATTACCGCAGATTGGCGATACGCCTTTTGGTACCCATTTTTCTAAAAATTCGATGGTCTGCACTACGGCATCTTGCTCAGAGATTTTGCTGTTCCGAACGCGCTCAACCAAACCGCTAGCTGTGTGCGTGTTGGTGCACCAATCGTCCATTTTGGCTAGCTCTTCTTCTGGCTGATGCACGGCAAGCACTGGCCCTTCAGCTAAAATATTCAGTTCGCTATCCGTGACGATAGAAGCAATTTCGATGATTTTGTGCGTTTCAGGATCAAGCCCTGTCATCTCTAAATCCACCCAAATTAGGTTTTGATCGCTAAAGGACATGGTTACGCCGCCTATTTGTTTATCGATAAAAGAGGTACTATACCTGAAAATACTTGAAACACGATACTCACGAACTTGAGCCGAGAACGAGCTCAATCGCTTGAGTTAACTCACTAAGTAAAACATTGTGGCAAAGAAGAAAAAGTTAACCAAAGGTCAGGTGCGCCGCGTACGCAGCAACCAACAAAAACGCCTAAAAAAGCAAGAAGAGTCCATCCAATGGGATGAGAACATGCTTGGCTCAAGCAAACAGGGTCTAGTGATTACTCGCTTTGGCCAGCACGCTGACATCGAAGATTTAGAAACTGGCGAGGTTCAACGCTGTAACCTACGTCGTGGCATTGAGTCTCTGGTTTCCGGTGACCGAGTGCTCTGGCGTGAAGGTCTTGAATCAATGGCAGGCATCTCAGGTGTTGTGGAAGCCGTAGAGCCACGTACATCAATGCTGACTCGCCCAGACTACTACGACGGCCTCAAACCAGTTGCGGCAAACATCGATCAGATGGTGATTGTCTCGTCTGTTTTGCCTGAGCTATCACTGAACATTATCGACCGTTATTTAGTGGCCGCAGAGACACTCAACATCGCACCATTGTTGGTGCTCAACAAGGTCGATTTGCTTGAAGCAGATGACCGTGCAATGTACGAAGAGTGGCTCAAAGAATACGAGCGAATTGGTTATAAAGTGCTGTTCGTGAGTAAAAATTCTGGTGAAGGCATTAGTGATTTAGAAGTGCAGTTACGCGATCGTATCAACATCTTTGTTGGTCAATCTGGCGTAGGTAAATCGAGTTTGGTTAATGCATTAATGCCTGAACTAGAACAAGAAGTGGAAGAAGGCGCAATTTCTGAAAACTCTGGCTTAGGTCAACACACCACGACAGCAGCACGCCTTTACCACATTCCAACTGGCGGCGATCTTATTGACTCACCAGGGGTTCGCGAATTTGGTCTTTGGCACTTAGAGGCTGAAGAAGTCACCAAAGCGTTCGTTGAGTTCCGCCCATACCTTGGTGGCTGTAAATTCCGCGACTGTAAACACAACGACGACCCTGGCTGTATTCTGCGTGAAGCCGTTGAGAAAGGCGAAGTGAGTGAGGTTCGTTTTGAGAACTACCATCGCATTCTAGAAAGCATGATGGAGAACAAGGCAAACCGCCAATACTCACGCAACAAGAAGGCCGATCTGTAACCAGATTGTCTGAGCAACTGTGTAAGAATTCTTCACCGAATACTGACAAGCACATTAAAGTTCAGTAACATCACGCGCCCAAAGCGCGAATCTAACAGAACAGACAGAAGTATCGGAATTAAAGATGGACAAGATTAAAGTTGGACTGCAGTACTGGATCCCACAACATGGCCTAACTCGCCTAATGGGCAAACTGGCATCAGCCAAAGCTGGTAGTCTAACCACCGCGGTCATTCGCTGGTTTATCAAACAGTACAATGTGAATATGGACGAGGCAAAGCACTCTGATCCTAAGCATTTCAAAACGTTCAACGAGTTTTTTGTTCGTGATCTCAAAGAAGGCGCACGCCCAATCACTGAAGGTGATGAGATCATTACGCACCCAGCAGATGCTTGTGTGAGCCAATTTGGCCCAATTGAAGATGGTCAACTGATTCAAGCAAAAGGCCACAACTACTCGGCGCAAGAACTGCTTGGTGGTGATGAGAAACTCGCAGAAGAATTCAAAGACGGTTCATTCGCAACGCTATACCTATCGCCTCGCGATTACCACCGTGTACACATGCCATGTGACGGCACATTGCGCCAAATGATTTACGTTCCTGGTGATCTGTTCTCAGTAAACCCTCTGACAGCAGAAAACGTACCGAACCTATTTGCACGTAATGAACGAGTGGTATGTATCTTCGATACCGAATTTGGCCCAATGGCACAAGTTCTGGTTGGTGCAACCATCGTAGGCAGTATCGAGCAAGTTTGGGCAGGCACCATCACGCCACCTCGCGGTAACACGGTCTACAAATGGGATTACCCAGCAGAAGGTGACAAAGCCGTTATCCTGAAAAAAGGCGAAGAAATGGGTCGCTTCAAACTGGGTTCGACTGTGATCAACCTGTTTGCGAAAGACGCGATTGAGTTTGACGTAAGCATGGAAAACGGCCAACCAACCGTAATGGGCACACCTTACGCCCTGAAAAAATAAGCGAAATTCAGTTAAAAGAGCCCTTTATCAAGGGCTCTTTTTTTATTGATGAAAAGCAAAATTCTGTTCGAAATTTAGACTCTCTTCTCCAAACTCATACCTGCCTCTAAGACCCTAAATCCACAATCATTTATCCTGCGCTTAGGATGAATATTTAGAGGGGCTACCAATGCCAAAGATGAATGTCAGCACACTGGCTAAATTGCTGGTGTGTTTTTTAATTCCGCTCGGTGTTTTAATGATGCCGATTGATGCTATTCCCATTGATGATCTCACTTTAATTCAGCATCGCTTGTTGGCCATTTTTCTTCTTGCTGCCCTACTTTGGGTTCTTGAGCCGGTTCCCGTTTTTGCTACGTCCATTCTTATTATCGCTCTCGAACTGATCATGATTTCTGACAAAGGCTTGCATCTGTTTCGCAATCCACCACCAGGGCACGATCTTGGTGAGCTGATCAACTACACTGATATCTTCTCTGCCTTTTCGTCACCAATCATTATTCTTTTTATGGGCGGCTTCGCATTAGCGATTGCCGCCTCTAAGTATGAGCTCGACAACAACCTCGCTCGCGTGCTGCTTAAACCGTTTGGCAACCAGCCCAAATTCATCATGCTCGGGCTGATGTTGATCACCGCGGTATTTTCCATGTTCATGTCCAATACCGCAACAACGGTCATGATGTTAGCGCTACTTGGCCCTATTGTGGCGTCAGCACCGAAAGGTGACTTAGGCATTAAAGCACTGGTTTTGTGTATTCCAATAGCCGCCAATACGGGTGGTATTGCTACGCCAATAGGTACGCCACCGAACGCCATCGCACTGCAATATCTCACTGGAGAAAACACCATCGACTTCCTCTCATGGATGATGATGGGCTTACCTTTTGTCTTAGTGCAATTGACCATCGCTTGGTTCTTACTGCAAAAGCTGTTCCCATCGAGCGAGCCAGAAATGAAACTCAAGTTGGATGGCACTTTCAAAAAGAGCTGGCGCGCAATGGTGGTTTACGTGACCTTCGCCCTCACCATCGTCTTGTGGATGACCACCAAAGCTCATGGCATGAATACGTACGTCGTCGCGATTATTCCTCTGGCAGTCTTTACCTTAACGGGCATCATGGGCAAAGAAGAGCTCAAACTGATCAACTGGGACGTATTGTGGTTGGTTGCCGGTGGTATTGCGATTGGTATTGCACTCGATAAAACGGGCTTGGCAGAAGCGCTCGCCCACGCAATTGATTATGAGGCACTGTCTCCATTTGCGGTGGTGGTTGCACTCTCCATCGTGTGTTGGTTGATGGCCAATTTTATGTCGAACACCGCGACCGCGAACTTGTTGATGCCAATTGCCGCAGCAATCGGGGTTTCCATGCCGAGTTTGGCCGCTGTCGGTGGCTTACAAGGCTTACTGGTTGTGGTCGCATTCTCAGCTTCACTGGGCATGATTTTACCTGTCTCCACCCCACCAAACTCATTAGCTTATTCAACGGGCCTGATAGAAAGCAAAGACATGGCGAAAGTCGGACTCATCATTGGCTTAATTGGTCTGTTTATAGTTTACGGCGCTGTGTTGATTCTCTTCTAACGTTCTGGCTCTGTGAGGGGTTACGCCTTCACAGAGCCCCTTCATTCCCATTACCTCGACTTCGTTCCCCTTTGCACACCATGATGAATAGAGATTTAACATTGCATTGCTGAATAAAAATCACACCATGTGCCTCAAGTTTCATCACTAACTGTCGATAAATTCACTAAAGCCTTTCATGTAACGCTCTGTGCTTGAATCGTCTAAACCCTCTGGAGTCACACGTTGTGACACTGATCTTTTTGTCTGTTTATAAAGGTTAGACAATGAGAAATACCATTAAGTTAAAAATCCAGATTGCTATCGCAGTCATTATCGCCATCGTAAGTGGCGTTCAAGCTTGGGTTTCCGTTAATCAACTTCACGAAGAAACCACATCCACACTCAACCGAGAAATACAGAATATTTCTGAGTCGACTAACCGTTATATCAGCGATTGGCTCTCAATTCGTAGCGATATGATGTTGGCTAACGAACAAATCATCGCCAGTTCTGATGATGCAGATCGCGAGTTATTGCTGACCAAACGCGCGGGGAAATTTCTCTCTGTTTACGCAGGGTTCTCTGACGGCGCTATTGCCTACGGCGATAAAAGCGAATCATGGCCATCCGATTACGACCCTCGCACTCGCCCTTGGTATCAAGACGCGATGGCACAATCTGGGCTGATCATTACCGAGCCATACCAAGACTTTGATGGCAGTATTGTGGTTAGCTTTGCCAAAGCGTTTAACCAAAACAAACAAGGCGTCTTGGCCGCTGACTTGGCCGTCACAGACATCATCAACGAAGTGTTGAATATCCAACTAGATAACAACGGCTTCGCGTTTTTGGTGGATGGCAACAATAACCTCGTCGCTTATAAAGATGAAAAGCTCAGCCAAAAACCGCTCACCACATTAAATCCAGAACTGACGCGCGATAAAATGGCCAACTTGGCACAACACGCGAAGCTAGAAACAATCACGTGGCCAAAACAAGGCGATCAACTGATTTATGTTGCTCAAGTCCCTAACACCGATTGGTCTCTGGGCGTTGTGCAAGACAAACAAATGGCTTTTGCATCCGTTTCGGAGCAAGTGACCTTTACTGCCATTGCTTCAATCGTGATGTATTTGATCATCGCTGCCATCAGCACTTACGTGATCACTCGCCTACTACGTCCACTGCAAACTTTGTCGGATGCACTCTCTGAACTGTCACAAGGTGAAGGTGATTTGACGCAGCGCATCGAGATTGAACGCATGGATGAAATTGGTGAACTGGCTACGCACGTCAACCAGTTCCTTGCTCAGATGCAATCAATGCTAAAAAACATCGTCGAAAACAGTCAGCAGTTGTCAGAACAAGCACAACAGGCGAATGAACTCTCAGCCATGGCGGCAGGACGCGTTGAGCACCAACAAAATGACGTAAACCAAATTGCTACGGCCATTCATGAAATGTCAGCAACCGCTGCAGAAGTCGCAAGTCATGCAGAATTGACCGCAAGTGCATCCCAAAACTCCGCATCTGCATGTGTGGAAGGTCAAAGCGTTATTCAGAAAAACCGAGAAGCGATTGTGTCGCTTGCTGAGCAAGTGAGTGATGCGGCAAATGTGATTTCTGAACTGGAAGCGAACACCCAAAGCATCAACCAAATTTTGTCTACGATTCAGGGCATTGCTGAGCAAACCAACCTGCTCGCTCTCAATGCGGCCATCGAAGCAGCACGCGCGGGTGAACAAGGACGCGGATTTGCCGTGGTAGCGGATGAAGTACGTGTACTTAGCCAACGCACTCATGGCTCAACAGAAGAAATCCGTACCATGATTGAAACGCTGCAAAGCAATACCAAGCTTGCCGTAAACAGCATGCAAGCCAGCACTAGCTTGGCAGATACCAGCGTGGATTACGCACAGCAAGCGCACGACAGTCTAACCAGCATCACCAACTCTATCACTGAGATTAATGATATGGCGATGCAGATTGCGAGCGCAGCAGAAGAGCAGCGAGCGGTAAGTGAAGACATCAGCCGCAATACTCAAGGTATCAAAGACGATGCAGATGTCATTGCTGAGCAATCACTGAAAAGCAGTGAAGGCGCACGCAGAATGTTCAACACAGCGAACACCATGCGAGAAAACATCAGTCGCTTTAAAGTGTAAACCGCCCCAAAAAAGCAGCTCCCAGAGCTGCTTTTTTATTGATGTTATCTAGCCCTTTAACTTCCCAATAATAAATAAAAAAATGATGGCATTGCTCGTGGCATTTCATGCATATTAAGAGCCCTCAACCCTATTCAACAAGGACGTCTATCAATCATGGGTTACGAATGGCTTGCTCTGTGCGCTGCCTTTTTATGGGCGGTTTCCAGCCTGATTTCGGTTATTCCTGCGCAGCATCTGGGTGCCTTTTCTTACAGTCGTTGGCGGATGGGCTGCACAGCCGTGATTTTGTCGACCATGGCGTGGATAACCGGCGGTTGGCTAAGTGTGACTTGGGAACACATTACGCCGATGATGGCATCAGGATTGATAGGGATCTTCATTGGCGACACCGCACTGTTTGCGTGTTTGAATCGCATGGGGCCAAGGCAAGCGGGCCTGTTGTTTTCCTGCCATGCCGTGTTTTCCACCATCTTAGGTTATTTCCTGTTTAGCGAAAGCATGACGGCCATTGAACTGCTTGGTTCTGCACTGGTGTTTAGCGGTGTGGTGATGGCGATATTCTTTGGCCGGCGCGGACAAACTAACAATGTGCTCGAGGAAATCAAAGGCAACATTTGGGTTGGAGTCTCACTCGGCCTTACCGCTGCAATATGTCAGGCGCTCGGTGGCATTATTGCCAAACCGGTCATGCAAACCAGTGTCGACCCAATCGCTGCATCGGCAATTCGAATGATCAGCGCGTTCGTTGCGCACTGCTTGTTACTTATCGTTGGAGTCAAAGTTGCTCGATCCACCCAACGTATTACTTGGCGTGTTTTTGGCATTACGGCGTTGAATGGCTTTCTCGCGATGGCCGTAGGAATGACGTTAATTCTTTACGCGCTGCGCGAAGGGAACGTAGGTATGGTTGCACTGCTATCTTCAACCACGCCAATCATGTTGCTACCGCTGCTCTGGGTTTACACTAAACGCCGACCAAACCGATTTGCTTGGTTGGGCGCGGCCCTAGCGGTGATTGGTGCGGGGATTTTAGTTCAGTAATCTTACAAACCAGTCCTTATTACCAGACACAAAAAAGCCCGAGTTTATACTCGGGCTTTTGTCATTCTGAATCGTCAGTTAATTACTTAACTAGCACATCACCAGACATTTCAGCAGGGATTTCTAGACCCGCTAGAGAAAGCATTGTTGGTGCAAGGTCAGACAGTTTACCGCCTTCTTTGAACTCAACCGCTTTGTCACCTACGTAGATTAGAGGCACTGGTAGGTTAGTGTGTGCAGTGTGAACGCCGCCAGTTTCAGGGTCGATCATCATTTCTGCGTTACCGTGGTCTGCAGTAATCAGTAGCTGACCGCCAACTTCTTTGATTGCTTCAACTACTTTGCCTACGCTTTCGTCTAGTGCTTCGATCGCTTTTTCAGCAGCTTCGTAAACACCAGTGTGACCAACCATATCTGCGTTCGGGTAGTTACAGATGATTGTGTCGTACTTACCAGACTTGATAGCCGCAACCAATTTCTCAGTTAGCTCTGGAGAGCTCATTTCTGGTTGTAGGTCGTAAGTTGCTACTTTTGGAGAAGCAACCAATTGACGCTCTTCGCCTTCAAATTCGTTCTCAACACCACCGTTGAAAAAGAAAGTAACGTGCGCGTATTTCTCTGTTTCAGAGATACGTAGCTGAGTTTGACCTTGCTTAGATAGCCATTCACCGTACGTGTTTTCTAGAGACGCTGGTGGGAATGCTGTTGCTAGAGGGATATCTGCCGCGTATTGAGTCAGCATCACGAAGTTGATTGCTGGGAATACTGCGCGCTCAAAACCGTCAAAACCAGGAACGAATGCACGTGTGATTTGACGTGCACGGTCAGCACGGTAGTTCATGAAGATAACCGCATCACCGTCTTGCATGATTGCGTCTTCTTGACCTTCTGCTTTAATCGCCGTTGCTTTCACGAACTCGTCGTTTTCGTCACGAGCGTAAGCCGCCTCAAGACCAGCAACAGCCGTTTCTGCTGTGAATTCAGCTTTAGCTTGAGTTAGTAGATCGTAAGCAACTTGTACACGTTCCCAGTTGTTGTCACGGTCCATTGCGTAGTAACGACCGACTAGAGAAGCAACGCGGCCTTTACCTAGTTTCGCGAATAGATCTTGGAAACGTTGTAGCGAGTTTTCTGCACTGCGTGGTGGTGTATCACGACCGTCTAGGAAACAGTGTAGGTAGATTTTCTCAGCGCCACGAGCTGCCGCCATTTCAACCGCTGCGTAGATGTGATCTTCGTGAGAGTGTACGCCACCTGGAGACATAAGACCCATGATGTGCACTGCTTTTTCTGCTTTCACTGCAGCGTCGATAGCTTCCACTAGAGCAGGCGTTTGTTCGAACTCACCATCAGCAATTGATTTAGTGATACGAGTTAGATCTTGGTATACAACGCGACCTGCGCCAATGTTAGTGTGACCAACTTCTGAGTTACCCATTTGACCATCAGGAAGGCCAACATCCATGCCTGAAGCAGAGATTAGAGTATGTGGGTTGTTCGCAATCAGAGCATCCATTACTGGTGTTTTCGCATTCGCAATTGCGTTACTTGCTGTGTCTTCACGGTAACCGTAACCGTCAAGGATAACTAGAGCCAGTGGCTTCTTAGCTGACATAGTGATGACCTCATCAAATTTAAGTAACTTTTGGCGTAGGGCTTCGCTGCCCTATCTAACCTTGAAACAAAACTAGCGTAATTTTACTACACTTTTTAACCAAAACTGTAGGTTAAGATCAAATAATGTTTGCGATTTAATGTTGCTATCTTACAAGTTAGCGAGCAACCAAGCGTCACCAACAAACGTGTTCCACAAGCATAGTCATTCCCAATACGCTTTGTACACCCAAGCCCACATTCGATGGCACGGCTCTCAACGTTGCCACAAAACTGTCAAAACGGTCTTCTTTTAGAGCGCTCAACATAACTGGCTGAGGATAGGTTCTATTGTTCTCTTTTCTTGGCAAAACAGAAGTCACTTAGACCGATTACTTCGATAGGAAAAAGTGATGAATAAGGATAGGAGAAGAGATGCGATAACAAGGACGTAGCGAGTTTATAGAGATCTCAATTATTCGTTAGAAAATTTTAACCCTCTCGCCTAAGAGGCTTAACCCCGCTATACTCCTGCTTTATTTTTCCGCCAACAGCGTAAGAGCTCAAGACATGCAAGAGTACATTGAATTTTTCCAACAGAACATGATTCTATCTTTGGTTTGGGTAGGTCTTCTTGTCGCATTTATCATGAACATCGTGAAGTCAGCGACGGCAGCATACAAAGAAATCAACGTAAACCAACTGACTCACCTAATGAACCGTGAAAACGGCGTTGTTGTGGATATCCGCACAAAAGATGAGTTCAAAAAAGGTCATATCACCGACTCACTTCACATTTTACCTTCAGACATCAAAGCTGGTAACTTGGGTAGCCTTGAAAACCATAAATCAGACCCAATCATTGTTGTATGCAAGACGGGCCAAACCGCTCAAGAAAGCGCGAACCTTCTAGTAAAAGCGGGCTTTGAAAAAGTTAGCCTACTTCAGAATGGTTTGATTGCATGGAACGAAGCAAACCTACCTTTAGTTCGTGGTAAAAAGTAGGAACGTGGCAAAAACTAAGGTACGCATTTAAACGCGATTTTGCCAAGCCTCGTGGATATAAAACTGAGCAAATAGAAAGCAGTTGAAGCCCTAAGTTGTGACGCTTTGCACGTAATACACGCTTCATCTAGTCAAGGTACATTTGCTCAGTTAGTCTCAGGACAAACCAAATTTCTGAGTTTAGGCGTTTCTAGACTCAACAAATGTTTATTAAGGATTTAAAAATGGCTGAAGCAGCACCTCAAGAAGCACAACAAAACTTCGCAATTCAACGCATCTTCCTAAAAGACGTTTCTTTCGAAGCGCCAAACTCTCCAGTAATCTTCCAAAAAGAATGGAACCCAGACGTTAAACTAGACCTAGACACTCAAAGCCGTGAGCTTGGTGAAGGCGTTTACGAAGTAGTTCTACGTCTAACTGTGACGGTGAAGAACGAAGAAGAAACTGCGTTCCTATGTGAAGTTCAACAAGGTGGTATCTTCACTGCTGAGCAAATGGAAGCTGGTCAACTAGCACATTGCCTAGGTGCATTCTGCCCGAACATCCTATTCCCTTACGCTCGTGAAACTATCTCAAGCCTAGTTGTTAAAGGTACGTTCCCTCAACTGAACCTAGCGCCAGTTAACTTCGACGCGCTATTCATGAACTACCTACAACAGCAAGCTCAACAAGGCGAAGCTCAAGCGTAATTCACGTTTTGTAAGTGACGAACAGCCATAAGCGCTTTCGTCACCGACTCGAAGAAAATGCACATAGCGTCTATCATCCGATGCAATGTGCATTTTTTATTTCTGACAAAAGTTCCTAGTTCCTAATCCCTAGAGAGCGTAAAATCTGGTGATTATGAACTAGATTCTACTAGTAGAAAGACAATTAGGCGGTAGCATGACACAAGCAAATACAAACAATGCTTACGGTAAAGACATCGCAATGACTGTAATTGGCGCAGGCTCATACGGTACTTCTCTAGCGATCTCCCTCGCGCGCAATGGTGCGAACGTTGTCCTTTGGGGACACGAGCCTGAGCACATGGCACGCTTAGAGGCGGATCGCGCGAACCACGCATTTTTACCAGGTGTTGATTTCCCAGAAAGCTTGATTATTGAATCGGATTTAGAAAAAGCCGTTCAAGCAAGCCGTGACTTGTTAGTTGTGGTTCCAAGCCATGTCTTTGGCATCGTGCTTAACAGCTGCAAACCGTTCCTGCGTGAAGATTCGCGTATCTGTTGGGCAACCAAAGGTCTTGAACCTGAAACTGGCCGACTACTCAAAGACGTCGCATACGACATCATCGGTGAGAACTACTCGCTGGCCGTTCTATCTGGCCCAACGTTCGCGAAAGAGCTCGCGATGGGTCTACCAACTGCGATTTCCGTTGCCTCTCCAGATGCAGAGTTCGTGGCGGATCTGCAAGAGAAAATCCACTGTAGCAAAACCTTCCGCGTGTACGCGAACAACGACTTCATCGGCATGCAACTTGGCGGTGCAGTGAAAAACGTTATCGCAATTGGCGCAGGTATGTCAGACGGCATCGGTTTTGGTGCAAACGCACGTACTGCGTTGATTACCCGTGGCTTGGCTGAAATGAGCCGCCTTGGCGCTGCACTTGGTGCCAAACCAGAAACCTTCATGGGTATGGCTGGTTTAGGTGACTTGGTTCTTACGTGTACTGACAACCAGTCACGTAACCGCCGCTTTGGTTTAGCTCTTGGTCAAGGTAAAGACGTTGACACCGCACAAGAAGAAATTGGCCAAGTCGTAGAAGGCTACCGCAACACGAAAGAAGTATGGATGCTCTCCCAACGCATGGGCGTTGAAATGCCGATTGTTGACCAAATTTATCAAGTATTGTATCAAGGAAAAGATGCACGCCTGGCAGCGCAAGATTTACTTGCTCGTGACAAAAAAGCCGAAGGAAAGTAGCACTCTACGCACCTTCGCACCTCATCTGAGAAGAATAGAAGTTGTCGGGTCACGGAAGAACCACTCAGGATATTGAGAATGAAACACTGCGAAAAACAAAAAGTCTGGAACAAAATTGTCTCAGAAGCCCGTGAAATGTCAGAGCAAGAGCCTATGTTGGCCAGCTTTTACCACGCAACGATCATCAAGCATGAAAGTTTGTGTGCGGCACTGAGTTACATTTTGGCCAACAAATTAAACACGGCGTCGATGCCAGCAATGGCCGTTCGTGAAGTGGTCGAAGAGGCATTTGCCGCAGACCCTACCATCACGGATTTTGCTGCGTGTGACATTTGTGCGACGGTCAACCGCGACCCTGCTGTTTCCATGTACTCAATGCCATTATTGTATTTGAAAGGTTACCACGCGCTGCAAGGCTATCGCGTGGCAAACTGGTTGTGGAAACAAGGCCGTCATGCCCTTGCGACGTATTTGCAAAACCAAATTTCTGTGGCGTGTCAGGTAGACATTCACCCAGCAGCACGTATTGGTAGCGGCATCATGCTCGACCATGCGACGGGCATCGTGATTGGTGAAACAGCGGTGGTTGATAACGATGTGTCGATCCTACAAGACGTCACCCTAGGTGGTACAGGTAAAGAGTGCGGCGATCGTCACCCGAAAATCCGTGAAGGCGTGATGATTGGTGCAGGTGCCAAAATTCTTGGTAATATCGAAGTGGGCGAAGGGGCGAAAATCGGCTCTTGCTCCGTAGTATTGCAAGCGGTGCCACCGCACACGACCGTGGCAGGCGTACCCGCGAAAATCGTTGGTCGACCAAAAACAGACAAACCGTCTCTCGATATGGACCAAGGCTTTAACGGTAAATCACAAAGCTTTATCCATGGAGATGGCATTTAACCGTCTTCTGATCCTTTGACAATAATGTGGTAGGTAACTCTCAAGTGCGAAAACAAAATCACCCAGTGCTCCGCTCGGCTATTTTATTAACTTGTGCTTTATCTGCCACCTATCCCCTCTTTTCTTTCGCCGCAAGTCAGCAAGAGCTCAAAGGCGTTTCCAGCGAAATCAATCGCCAAAAGAAGGCGCTAACCTCGCAAGAGAAACAGCTTAACGAGCTGCAAAAATCGCTCAAAGACCAAGAGCTTGGCATTTCTAAGCTGGAGCGAGAAATCAAGCAAACTAAAGCCGACCTTGCTCAAGCAGACAAGAACATCAATAAACTGGAAGAGAAAATCTCCTTGCAAGAAGCCCAGCGCCAAGCACAAGAGGAAGAGCTCAAACAGTTGCTGCAAACGTATTACGTGACCGAGCGAGCGAAAGCGAATGGGCACTTATTGAATCAAGGTGTAGAAGAAGACCGCATTAGCCAATACTTTCAGCACTTAGCCAAGGCTCGTGCCGAAGTGATTGATGCCATCACCAAAACCACTCAAGAGTTGGCGCACAACAAAAACCAACTTGAGCTAGAGAAAGAGCAGATCGAAACCCTGCTCAAGCAGCAATCAGAAAAGCGTACCGCACTGGCCAGTACGCAGTCGAATCGTAAGCAAACGCTGAACAAAATTCAGAGCAGCATTAAAAACGACAAACGTTACCTTGCTGAACTACAACGCAATGAAACCCGTCTAAAAGCCGAGATTGCAAAAGCCGCCAAACGAAATGCAGTACCAATGGACGGGCTAGGCAAACAGCGCGGCAAACTACCATGGCCACTAAAAGGCAGTGTGTTACATAACTTCGGTACGCGTCAAACCGGACAAGTAAACTGGAAAGGTATGGTGCTTTCCGCTAACTATGGTCAACAAGTTAAAGCAGTTTACCCTGGCACAGTCGTATTTGCAGAGTATTTAAGAGGTTACGGTTTAGTGGTGCTGCTTGATCACGGTAAAGGTGACATGACGCTTTACGGCTACAATCAAGCGTTAACCAAAAAAGAAGGCGATAAAGTCACCGCAGGCGAAGTGATAGCACTCGCTGGTGATACAGGCGGGCAGGACCGACCATCACTGTATTTCGAAATCCGCCGTAATAGTGAAGCACAGAACCCGAAGTCTTGGTTAAAGCGCTGATTACCTGACTTATTTACTTGTAGTAAAAACAAAGGAGCCACTCGGCTCCTTTGTTGTATTCATATTTTGGAAAATGCTATGCGTAGTACGTTTCGACCGCATCAATAAATGCATTCACATCTTCTTTGCGTAAGGCATTAATACCCGCAGCCGCCTCTCGCCCACCACCTGTAGGGAACTGCCCACACACGGCAACAGCACCTTGTTTATTGTTCAATGGTGCACGGAGTGAAACTGTGTAAGTACCATCTGCGTTTTCTGTGAGTACCGCATGCGCAGAGTCTGGATTTTGGTTTGCCAGCCAGTTGCCATACACACCGCTGATTCGACGTGATGCGGCCGTGTTTGGTAGCTCAAACAACTTCAATGTGTCGCTTTCATGCGTGGCTGGTACCGCTTGCGCGGCATCCATGTCTTGTTGGTAAGCTGATTGCAATTGATAGTAAGGCGAGGCTTTATCTTCAATGACTTCGAATGGCGAAATATATTGGACCAACGCTCGGTATAAATCCGCAGGATGGAAATGAAGGTCGTCGACTTTCGAGCCATAACCGTTGTAGTTGATTAATGTACCGAGCTCTTTTAACTGCGCTTTTTGCTCGTGATTGAGTCCGGCTTGATCCGCCAGCACATCCGCTTTAGCAATCAAATTATCACCGTAAGCAGCGGTGATCGCCCAAGTATGAAAGCGTCCTTCCAGCAACTTATCGACAATCAAAGCGGTACACATATTAGCGTCAAGATCGATATGGGCGTCCAAATTACCGTGTTGAGGAATGTCACCAGCTTTGTGGTGATCGGCGTAAAACACGTGCGTGCCTTGAGCCAATGCTTGCTCTAAGCCAGCCATGTTCTTTTCCATCGAAATGTCTAACACAGTCAGCTCATCACCCGCTTGCACGTCCACTTTTTCCACCAGCTTAATATCGCGCTTTACGCCAGTAATTAATTGGGAATCGATAGGGTCAGCCAAACGCAGTTGTAGAAGTGCGATGATGCCGTCTGCATCACCATTGAAGATGTCGTAATTCATTGAGCGATAGTTCCTTTATCGAGAGTCAATCCCTTGAACTAATCGAGGGAGATAGTCGTCTTATTGTGCGTAGCAAGTATGACAAGTCAACTCAAGGCGCGACTCGAAAATGAGAGTGACTCTCGAAATATTGAAGCAAGTGACCGATCAGCCCTGCAGTGTGCTGACCGCTTCTTCCAACAGCTGTAGTTGCTCCAAACCTTGTTCAGTCGCGACAGGTTTCACAACATTCAGCATCTGCAGCATCCCCTGCTTCACCATTTGCTCGGTAATGCTGGTTTTCGATGCCATTGCAGATTGGTAAGCTAACCAACTACAAGCGATCAAATGCAACGTGCACACCAGTGATTTCAACTGCTGTTCATTCACATCCAGCAGCTTCAAAGAAACAAACTCCTGCATAATCGCAATGAGGTTGGCTTGCAGCTTCTCTTGCACATCGATGTACTGCTCGTGCAGCTGTTCATCTCGTGACAAGATTTCTGGTAGGTTTGCGTAGAAAAAGCGGTATTTCCACATCAAGGTAAAAATAGAGTCTAGGTAGCTCTTCAGCATAGTCAGGCTCTCTTGTGAGCCTTGAATAGGGGTAAATCTTTCTAAAAGTTCTGCTGAATAAAGCGCAAAGATCTCACGAACGATTTCTTGCTTATTGCGGAAGTGGTAATACAGATTACCAGGGCTAATTTCGATGTGATCGGCAATGTGATTGGTGGTGATGTTGCGCTCACCATGTTGGTTGAACAACTCCAGTGCCGCGTAGACGATTTTGTCGCGCGTTTTCATTGTTATCGTATTCCCTCTTCATTAACGAATCGAGTATAGCGACTTCACCAACCTAGGTCGATAGAGGCTCCAAATACGGTAACATAACAGACCAGTTAAGATGCCAGTCGAGTTGGCGACAAGGTCTAACCAAGAGGTTTGTCTGCCGACATAGCCTTGTAGCCACTCAATGACGGCGCTAAATAGCAAAATACCCATCGCTACCGCCCAACGTTGACGCCAACGCCACACGCAAAAGCAACCTAAAAACGCAAAGCCGCTGTATGCCATGGCATGCTGCATTTTGTCGAGGTACGCGATATTGCCCCAGTCTTGTAGTTCTCCTGAACTCAGAGATAAAAAAGCGATCAATATGGCGTAGCTCAAGATGACGAAACGTGCAGCCGTCAAGTTCATTGGATATCCTTATGCGATTGGAAATGGAAAGGCCGTGACTTGATCAATGTGGTCACAGCCTAGCGCCAGCATGATCAAACGATCGATACCCAGCGCAACCCCTGCACAGTCTGGCAATCCTGCTTCCAGTGCAGAAATCAGATGATAATCGATCGGCTGCGGTTTTAAACCCATTTCGATACGCTTTGCGTTATCTTGTTCAAAGCGCGCTAATTGCTCTTTCGGGTTGTCCAGTTCATGGAATCCGTTCGCCAGCTCTATCCCCTTAAAGTACACTTCAAAACGATCCGCGACGCGATGATCTTGAGGATTGATTTTTGCGAGCGCCGCCTGTGACGCAGGGAAGTCGTACACAAAAGCCGGCACATCCTGACCAATTTTGTTTTCTACTCCCACGCTAAATAACAGTTGCAGCAACGTATCGCGATCTTCTTCTGGCTCAGCAATGTCACTCAAGCCCAGCTTGCTTGCCGCCGCTTTCAGCTCCGTCATCGAGCCTTCTAATGGACACACACCCAACACATCAATGAAGGCTTGTTGATACGTCATGCGCTGCGCTGCACCACACTTCAATACCAGTTGCAACAGGTCATCCATTTCATCCATCAATTTATGATGGTCAAAGCCAACGCGATACCACTCCAACATCGTAAACTCGGGGTTGTGGTATCGACCATTTTCTTCGTTACGAAACGCTTTATTGATTTGATAAATACAACCACTGCCCGCTGCCAAAAGGCGCTTCATATGGAATTCTGGGCTGGTCATAAAGAACAGCTTACTGCCATCAGCGTAACCAGGGCCAACAAACTCGGTTTGAAAAGTATGCAAATGAATGTCAGTCACGGTCGCGTGGCTCATCGCTGGCGTGTCCACTTCCATCACCTGTCGCTCGGCAAAGAATTGACGAATGGCGGCGATTAACGTCGCACGTTGACGAAGTTGCTCAATGGAAGCGGTAGGTTGCCAGTTGGTTTGCATAATAAGTCTCTCAAAACTCTAATTTAGCGCGTAAAAACCCCATTCTACATGCTTTTCACGGTTCGACGAGAGGGGAATTTCCCTTCTCTATTTTCCCGCCACATTGTTTAAATTTGAAGCAAGCATTACTCGTGCTGCAGTACAAAAAACATTCGAAATAAAACCTGTTATCAATGACAGCAATGTCGGGCAACACTCATTTAACATTCATGGATATGACGTTTGAGTTTCAAATGTTTCGTGCCGTGATAGCAGTCACATAACCTATAAATTCTATGCCCTTAAGTGCATTACCGAAGCAAAAACCCAATTACATCAATTTTTCTGCCATGTGGCTCATCTACACTAACCCTACTACTTTTGGGGAGTTCTTTTAAAAGAGCGCCTCGCAATCACAATAACAAGCGGATTTCCGCAATCACACACTGGAGGATAACTGTGCAAATTATCACCACAGATATCGCAGTCATCGGCGCAGGCGGCGCTGGTCTTCGTACTGCTATTGCAGCGGCTGAAGCAAACCCTGACTTAGAAGTCGCTCTGATTTCTAAAGTTTATCCAATGCGCTCCCACACGGTCGCTGCAGAGGGTGGCTCAGCAGCAGTTATCAAGGATGAAGATAGCTTAGACAACCACTTCAACGACACTGTTGGCGGTGGTGACTGGCTATGTGAACAGGATGTTGTTGAATACTTTGTAGAGAACGCGACTCGCGAAATGATCCAAATGGAGCAATGGGGTTGCCCATGGAGTCGTAAAGAGAACGGTGAAGTCAACGTACGCCGCTTTGGTGGTATGAAGGTTGAACGTACTTGGTTCGCTGCAGACAAAACTGGCTTCCACATGCTTCATACGCTATTCCAGACATCAATGAAGTACAGCAACATCAAACGTTTTGATGAGTACTTTGTGTTGGATCTGCTTGTTGATGAAGGCGAAGTTCAAGGTCTGATTGCTATTCACATGTCTGAAGGCGAGCTTGTTACTATCAAAGCAAAATCTGTTGTTCTAGCAACAGGTGGCGCGGGCCGTGTTTACCACTGTAACACCAACGGCGGTATCGTAACGGGCGATGGTATGGCAATGGCTTACCGTCACGGCGTTCCTCTACGTGATATGGAATTCGTTCAATACCACCCAACAGGTCTTCCTGGCACAGGTATCCTGATGACGGAAGGTTGTCGTGGTGAAGGCGGTATCATCGTTAACAAGAACGGCTACCGTTACCTACAAGATTACGGCATGGGCCCTGAAACTCCAGTTGGCCAACCGAAGAACAAATACATGGAACTGGGTCCTCGTGACAAAGTTTCTCAAGCTTTCTGGCACGAACAACAGAAAGGCAACACCATCAAACACCCACTGGGTGACGTGGTGCACCTAGACCTTCGCCACCTTGGTGAAGAGTACCTACAAGAGCGTCTACCGTTCATCTGTGAGCTAGCAAAAGCTTACGTAAACGTGGACCCTGCAAAAGAGCCAATTCCAATTCGTCCAACCGTTCACTACACCATGGGTGGTATTGAAACGGACGGCGGTTGTGAAACTCGCATTAAAGGCCTATTCGCGGTGGGTGAATGTGCGTCTGTTGGTCTTCACGGTGCAAACCGTCTAGGTTCTAATTCACTGGCTGAATTCGTGGTATTTGGCCGCGTAGCTGGTGAAAACGCAGTGAAACGTGCGGCAGAATTCAAAGGCTGGAACGACGCGGCAATTGACGCGCAAGTAAAAGCCGTTGAAGAACGCATCGCGAAACTGATGAACCAAGAAGGCGACGAAAACTGGGCAGAGATCCGCACAGAAATGGGTCACACCATGGAAGCGGGCTGTGGTATCTACCGCCAAGAAGATTTGATGCAAGCGACTATCGACAAAATCACTGAGTTGAAAGAACGCTACAAACGCATCAGTATCAAAGACAAAGGTAAAGTGTTCAACACAGACCTTCTATATGCAATCGAAGTGGGTTACGGCCTAGAAGTCGCAGAAGCGATGGTTCACTCTGCGATTCTACGTAAAGAATCTCGCGGCGCGCACCAACGTCTAGACGATGGTTGTACAGAGCGTGATGACGTGAACTTCCTAAAACACTCACTTGCTTTCTACAAACCAGATTCAGCGCCAAGTATCGATTACAGCAATGTGACCATCACTAAGTCACAACCAAAAGCTCGTCTATACGGTGAAGCAGCAGAAAAAGCAGCGGCTGAAGAGAAGAACGCAGAGGAGCAAGCATAATGTCAGCAAATCGCATTCAAAAAGTAGACATCCTGCGTTACGACCCAGAAAAAGATGCAGAACCATACAAGCAAACATTCGAAGTACCATTCGATGAAACCATGTCTGTGCTTGACGCACTTGGCTACATCAAAGATCACCTAGACAAAGATCTGTCTTACCGTTGGTCTTGCCGTATGGCGATCTGTGGTTCTTGCGGCATCATGGTGAACAACGTACCGAAACTTGCTTGTAAGAGCTTCCTACGTGACTACCCAGACGGCGTGACTATCGAGCCTCTAGCAAACTTCCCAATCGAGAAAGACTTGATTGTTGATATGACACCGTTTATCGAACGTCTTGAAGCAATCAAACCATACATCATTGGTAACGACCGTAAACCAGAAGACGGTACGAACTTGCAAACGCCAGAACAGATGGCGAAATACAAGCAGTTCGCTGGCTGTATCAACTGTGGTCTGTGCTACGCAGCATGTCCTCAGTTTGGTCTAAACCCAGAGTTCATCGGTCCTGCGGCACTAACGCTAGCGCACCGCTACAACCTAGACAGCCGTGACAACGGTAAAGATGAGCGTATGAAGCTTATCAACGGTGAAAACGGTGCTTGGGGTTGTACGTTTGTTGGTTACTGTTCTGAAGTTTGTCCAAAGAACGTTGACCCAGCAGCGGCAGTAAACCAAGGCAAAGTGGAGTCTTCTATGGACTTCGTGATTGCTATGTTGAAACCTCAGGAGGCATAAGGATGAGCAACCGTAAACCTTACGTTCGTGAAGTAAAACGCACTTGGTGGAAGAACCATCCTTTCTACCGCTTCTACATGCTACGTGAAGCGACTGTGCTTCCTTTGATCCTATTCACTCTGTTCCTAACTTTCGGTTTAGGTTGCTTGGTGAAAGGTCCTGAAGCTTGGCAAGGTTGGTTAGCGTTCATGGCGAACCCAATCGTAGTCGCAATCAACATCGTTGCACTGCTAGGTAGCCTATTTCACGCTCAAACTTTCTTCAGCATGATGCCACAAGTAATGCCAATTCGTTTGAAAGGCAAACCAGTGGACAAGAAAATCATCGTATTGACTCAGTGGGCCGCTGTTGCGTTCATCTCACTGATCGTTCTCATCGTGGTGTAAGGAGCTGAGCAATGAAACCGAATTATAGTGTAAACACATCACCAAAACGTTCTGATGAGCCAATCTGGTGGGGTCTGTTTGGTGCGGGCGGTACTTGGTTCGCGATGCTGACGCCAATCACTGTTCTTGTGCTAGGTATCTTGGTACCACTAGGCGTGATTGACGCAGAAGCGATGAGCTACGAGCGTGTCTCTGCATTCGCAACCAGCATCATCGGTGCGCTATTCATCATTGGCACGCTAGCATTGCCAATGTGGCATGCAATGCACCGTGTACACCACGGCATGCATGACCTTAAATTCCACACTGGTGTGATTGGTAAAGTAGCATGTTACGCATTTGCAGGCTTAATCACTGCACTAGCAGTTATCTTTATCTTCATGATTTAAGAGACTGACCAAAAAGAAAAAGCTGGCTCAATGCCAGCTTTTTTATTGCTTTGGGTTACCAATGATCTTTTTGCTTTTTAAGCTTTTGACCACCCATGATCTTATTGCTGTGTGACCTTCTTTGTCTGGTCCATAAGACCCAGAGCACCAAAGCCAGTAATCACATCTAAGTTCGTTTTCAAGCCCGTTTCGTCACTTCCACCGATGTAGTTTTGTGGCATCTGAACTTGGAAGTTTTGCAAGTTGTTATACAACGAGTTCGCTACGTCTCGATTCAATTCCGCCAAGTAAACTTCACGGTTTGCTCCTAACGCCGCATACTTACCTTTTAAAACTTCAGATTCTGCGCGACCTTTCGCTAATATCGCTTTCGCTTCAAACTCTGCGGAAAGTGCGTTCGCTTTTTGAATCGCTAAGTTAGCCTCGGCAATTGCCAACTCTTTCTCTTTCTCAACTTCTGCAAGTCGTTTGGTTTTTTCCACTTCGACGATTTCACGTTCCGCGATTTGGCGCGCAACCTCGACCTCTTTTTGCTGTGAAATAATCGCCAACTCTTTCTGACGCTGTGCATCTTGCACTTCACGAGTACGTTGAATTTCTTTCCGCAACTGCTCCGTTTCCGCCTGTGCTTTCGACGTTTCTTGTTCCTGAATCGCACGAATGCGATCTGCCACTAAACGCTTTTTATCCGCCAGCAATTGGTCGAGCTGTTTCTCTGGTTGTGGATCACCAATGGTCACCTGCGTTACCTGAATACCGTATTGTTGCAACGGGTTATCTTGACGAATCGGTTGCCCGGTTTTGTCTACGACTGGCACGGTTTTCCAAACCAGCTGATTGGTACGTTGCAATTGGTTCGCGTTAGCCTGATTCGCCCCAACAGGCGCAAGGTCCAGTTCTTCCACTTCAACCTGACGTCGCTCTGTAAGATAAATACCCTCTCGCAACTGATCGCCAAGTTTCGATTTGAACTGGTTCAAACCACCTTGGAAAAACTCCTCTCCGGTGTATTGCGTGGCGGTAATCACTGTCACGTTACGCGCATTTTTCACAAGCAGCGCGTCGATCAAGTTGTTGTTATTGCGAAACTCACGATGCATCTTTTTTAGAGCTTCTGGATCGTTACTCAATTTAAAGCGGAACGTCACTGGTATTTGGCCAATATAGGTATCAGCGAAACGAACTTGAACCGAATCAAGACGTTGGTAAAAGTCTTCACCCTTGCTGTTACCAAAAGACACAGTGATCACTTGATCGTACTTAGTGATTTTGGATAGAAACGGCATCCGGAAATGAATACCAGGTTCAGTAAACACATCCAACTCACCAGTGATGTTGTTTTGATGCACATAACTATAGCCCGCATCTGTCATCAAAACCGAACTGTTGATCGTTAAGCCTACAGCCAATAAAGGCACACCAATCAATGCCGCTTTTATCCCGCGGTGAAGCAACTGACGTCGTTCTTCTACTTTTAAGCCTTGTCCTAAGCTTCTGCTTTCCATGTTTTTCTCCTTATTATTTCGGTTGTCATTGAGTTAAATCGATGAAAATCAAGCTGCTATGCAACTCGCTGACAACAGGTGTTAATGTATCAAATTGTTACATTAAGAAATAATCGAAAGATTCATGAAATTAATGCGATTTTTACGAATAATACAAAATCGATAAGAATATGCGGTGAGCTTCGTATTTCGCTGAAAAGCAGTAGAAAAGGGAAATTGCGGGCAATAAAAAAGGCCGCCGAAGCGACCTTTCTCAGAGAAGTATTAATTACTTCACACGACCTACGTATTCACCAGTACGAGTGTCAACTTTGATCACTTCGCCAATTGCGATGAATAGTGGAACACGAACAACAGCGCCAGTTGCTAGTGTAGCTGGTTTACCACCAGTACCTTGAGTATCACCTTTCAGACCTGGATCAGTATCTGTAACTTCTAGCTCAACGAAGTTTGGTGGAGTAACGGTAATTGGGTTACCGTTCCAAAGTGTGATCATACAAGTGTTGTTTTCTACCAACCACTTAGCGTTTTCACCTACCGCTTTCGCGTCAGCTGCGATCTGTTCGAACGTTTCATTGTTCATAAAGTGGTAGAATTCGCCGTCTGAATATAGATAATCTAGGTCGATATCCATTACGTCTGCCACTTCACAAGTGTCACCAGACTTGAATGTTTTCTCTAGCACTTTACCAGAAAGAAGTTTACGAATTTTCACGCGGTTGAACGCTTGGCCTTTACCTGGTTTAACGTATTCGTTTTCCAGAATTACACAAGGCTCATTATCAAGCATTAACTTAAGACCGCCTTTAAATTCATTGGTGCTAACTGTAGCCATTTTTTCCTCTTACATTCTTAGAGCTAAATTCCAATGCCGCACATAATAACCCGAAAAGTCGATTCTGTTGAGCAAAACTGGCTCAAACAGTTGGCGAATGGGATCTCTGATCCTGCAAAATTGCTCGAAATACTGGAAATAGATCCCTCACCGTGGCAAGACGGGTTTGCCGCACGCAAGCTGTTTGCACAGCGTGTACCGCAAAGTTTTGTCGATAGGATGGAAAAAGGCAATCCTAAAGACCCTCTTTTGCGTCAGGTTTTACCCTTGAGTGACGAGTTTGAAGTGCATGCAGGCTATTCCAATGATCCTCTTGACGAACAGGACAATGCGATCCCGGGATTGCTGCATAAATACAAAAACCGAGTGCTGATGATCGTCAAAGGCGGCTGTGCGGTGAATTGCCGTTATTGCTTCCGTCGTCACTTCCCATATCAAGAGAACAAGAGCGGCAAACAAGCTTGGAGCCAGTGCCTCGAATACATGGCGGAAAAACCAGAGCTCAATGAGGTGATTTTCTCTGGCGGTGATCCATTAATGGCAAAAGACGATGAGATTCATTGGCTGCTGGAACACATTGCTAAGATTCCGCACATCAAACGTCTGCGCATTCACAGCCGTTTGCCTGTAGTGATCCCAGCTCGAATCACAGATGAGCTGTGTCAGTTGCTAAAAGCGTCACGCTTGCAAATTATCCTTGTTACGCACATCAACCATGCTAATGAGATTAACGATGAGCTGCGCCAGGCAATGAAAAAACTAAAAGAAGCCAATGTCACCCTGCTAAATCAGGGAGTTTTACTAAGAGGCGTTAATGATTCCGTTGATGCCTTGAGCCAGCTCAGCGAGGCCCTGTTCGATGCTGGGATCATGCCGTATTACTTGCATGTGCTAGACAAAGTCCAGGGAGCGGCCCATTTTATGGTCGATGACGAACGAGCCCGACAACTAATGGCAGGCTTATTAGAAAACGTCTCTGGCTACCTGATCCCGACCCTCACCCGTGAAATCGGCGGCCGAAAAAGCAAAACGCCGCTCGACCTACACCTTGCATAACCATCTATAACCCCTACAAATCATGAGATTTTGTGTCGGTCGAGACGCAAAATCTTACGATTTCTCTCTGATTTTTGTTTATTTTCAGAAAACTCAATAAAAAAGACACCAAACCGTTCTAAAACATTTAAGTCTCATGTAGTCTCTGCCGCCTAGATTATTTGCGACACAAAATATGGAATGAAAATCACACTATTGTGATGAAAAATGGTCGAGTTTACGACATCCATATTCAACCAAACTGAAGATGAAAGACGTTAAGAACGGTAGCCAGTAAACGTGAAGTCTACGCAATGGTAAATGCCTTCATCGCCTTTAAGGCAGCCCTGCGGAAAGTTAACCCGTCCACCAGAAAGTATTGCGGCAACCATTACCTAGCTGACACCGATGATTCGGGACGTAACCAAGCATTCTGTCGACCAGGCAAACGCCTCACTTAACGGTTTACGCAGCGAAATCTCAACCGTTACCAAAGCATGGAAGAGAGGACTGAATCGGTCAAAGAGAGATCTCTTCCTGCGAACACTTATCATTCAATCTTGCCGCACTGAGCAACAGTGCCGAAGAAAACCGATTATCTACTAAGGACGCACAACAAGGGGTTGAAGAGCGGAAACGCAAAGCTACTGCGCTACGCGACGTTGTGCATCTATTTACACTTTAACTTCAACCAACAAGAAGAAAAAACTCATAACAGGAGATATCCTTTGAAACTGAAACTTAGCCTAACTGCACTGGCTCTGATGGGCCAAACAGCCGCACATGCCGCTCCTCTGCTAGTTGATTTTGATGACAGCGAGCGCGAAGAGCGCGTTCAGGCGAGCAACGCTTGGCTAGAAATTGATACTCAGGCATTTTCAAATAATATTCAGTTGCTTCAGAAGGATCTAAAGGGCAACACTCAGATCTGTGCAATCATGAAGGCTGACGCGTACGGTAACGGTATCGCAGGCCTGATGCCTAGCATCATCGCGAACAACGTTGCATGTGTAGGTATCACCAGTAATGAAGAAGCTCGCGTAGTGCGTGAGCACGGCTTCGAAGGCAAGATCATGCGTGTCCGTGCGGCTAGCCGCAACGAAATTGAAAACGGCGTACAGTACGAAATCGAAGAGCTGATTGGCACTAAGATGCAGGCGGATCAAATCATCGAGATTGCATACAACTACAATACCGTTATTCCTGTTCACCTTGCTCTGAATACTTCAGGCATGGGTCGTAATGGTCTGGATCTGACAACGTATGAAGGTCAGGTTGAAGGTGTGGAAATCGCAAGCGATCCTAACCTAAAAATCGTAGGTATGATGACCCACTTCCCGAATGAAGGTCTTGATGAAATCCGCCGCAAGGTTGACCGTTTCAAAGTAGAAACAAAGTGGCTAATGGACAGCGCAGGTCTGAAACGTAAAGACATCACACTACACGTGGCTAACTCTTACATCACGCTAAATCTGCCTGAAGCACATCTGGATATGGTTCGTCCTGGCGGCATGCTGTACGGTGACTACCCTGCAACCCTACCTTACGAGCGTATCGTGTCTTTCAAAACACGCGTAGCATCACTGCACTTCTTCCCTGCAGGCAGCACAATCGGCTACGGCAGCACTAAAGTTTTAGAGCGTGACTCTATCCTGGCTAACCTGCCTATCGGCTACTCAGACGGTTTCGCCCGTTCACTAAGCAACAAAGCTGACGTTCTGATCAACGGTCAGCATGCTCGCGTAATGGGTAAAGCGTCAATGAACACTACTATGGTTGATGTCACTGACATCATTGGTGTTCAGGCAAACGACGAAGTAGTTGTATTTGGCCGCCAAGGCTTTGAAGAAATCACAGCAGAAGAAACCGAAGAGAAAAGCGGTCGTATTCTGCCTGAGCACTACACTATCTGGGGTGCAACTAACCCTCGCGTTTACCGTTAAACGGCAAGTGCAATAGTCACCAAGGCCAGTCTCATACTGGCCTTTTTTATGCCTGTTGTTTAATAACAGTCATTCCATCAAAACGATAAAATAAGATCATCGCCAATTTGATCGTTTTTGCTCTCCATTTGGCTCATCGTCGCGCTCCAAACCAGAAGCAGATGTTCAATGTAAATTTGTCGACACGAACGATCCTTTTTGTTCGCTTTGCAGGATAAGTCTATGCATACTCCGCTGCTTTGGAGGTCAAGATGCATACAACATTCGAACAAATTTTCGATCTTGGCCCATTCAGTTGGCCTGCCCTATTTTGCTGTGCCATCAATGGGTTAATGATTGGCATAGAACGCCAAACCCGTGGTAAACCAGTAGGTATTCGCACAGCAATTCTCATTATTTCAGGCACCTACCTGTTTATGTCGATGGCAGTGTCATTATCACCAAACACGCTCGACCAAGCTCGTGTGCTTGGTCAGATAATTACTGGCGTCGGCTTCTTGGGTGCAGGCGTGATGATGACGCTGGATGGCAAAATCCATGGCGTCACTTCGGCAGCCGTCATTTGGGTACTGGCAGGGCTCGGTTTGATGATCGGCCTCGGTTACTTAATGCAATCGGTCGTGATTACCTTGCTTGCGTTGAGCGTTCTGCTTGGCGTGGATAAAGCCGAAAACCGTATCAAGGCGTTACGTCGCGGTGTTCATCAAAAAATTCAGCAGCGCAAAACCTCCTCTCGCTTGATCAAATAAGAGAATGGTTGGCCTGTTTCAATTTTCCAATAAAAAAGCCCGCGAACATCGC
This sequence comes from Vibrio sp. SALL6, assembly GCF_002002385.1. Lineage (NCBI taxonomy): Bacteria > Pseudomonadati > Pseudomonadota > Gammaproteobacteria > Vibrionales > Vibrionaceae > Vibrio > Vibrio sp. SALL6. The sequence goes on along the minus strand of NZ_MQVK01000017.1, from coordinate 44,792 downwards.
GGGCTTTTTTGTATCAGGCTTTCGCTAAGCTTATTTAGCGAAGTTGATGATAGGGAAACATTTGAAGAAGCCGTTATCCGCACAGTTCAACAGACCAATTTGCACGCCATCGATTTGGTCAGTCATGTTGAAGAAGCCAAGTTGGAAGTTAGACTTTTTAGAAATACTCGCCAGACCAACGTCTGCCATGGTGTAACCTTCTGAGTAGTTCACCGCACTCCAGTTTAGGCCTTTCACGTTGTTCGTGATGTTTACCGCACCAAAGTTCACACCGGTTGTTTGGCCTTGGTTCCAGTTAACCAAACCAAGTGATGCACCTTTCATTTCTTGGTTTACTTTCGCTGCCCCAAAGAACAGACCGAAGTTCACACCCGTAGTACGGTCAGTTTCAGACATACCTAGAACTGAGAAGTCGACGCCTTTTACTTCGTTTACTTGGCCATGCAGTACCGCCAAACGAACACCACCAACAGCAGAGTTTGATGGAGCGTTAGTATGGTCGATCGTTGAAAACATCACAGGGGTACTGTTCGCAAGAGCAACAGGTGATGCGATAGTGGCTGCAACAGCCAATGACGTCATAAGCTTTTTCATTTTTATCTCCATGATGGTAAGCAGTAATTTACAACATAGTGTAATGTTCAGATTTTGCGCTATTCGGACACAAAAAGTGTTAGCAATAGGTCATATTTAACAATCTGACTATCCTAGAAAAAAATTCATCTCAGTTATTTTTCTGTTTTTCCACTGACGCTGCCGGAACGCATCCCTCACAATTCACATCTTCTTTTATCTGCACTGAAAAATGCACAGTGGGCAAACACCAGACGCAAAAAAGCCGAGGTTCACACCTCGGCTTTTTGTTCTACTCGGCTTGGAATAGCGCGGGATGATTACATCATGCCCATGCCACCCATACCGCCCATACCACCCATGTCAGGCATGCCTGCACTTTCTTTTTGTGGTAGGTCAGTTACCATCGCTTCTGTTGTGATCATTAGACCAGCGACAGACGCTGCAAATTGTAGAGCGCTACGAGTTACTTTAGTTGGGTCTAGGATACCCATCTCTAGCATGTCGCCGTATTCACCCGTCGCTGCGTTGTAGCCGTAAGAACCTTCACCCGCTTTCACGTTGTTCGCAACAACAGAGTCTTCGTCACCTGCGTTCTTCGTGATTTGACGGATTGGTGCTTCCATTGCGCGTAGCGCAACGCGGATACCAACGTTTTGTTCTTCGTTGTCGCCTTCTAGGTCAACAATCTTAGATGCAGCGCGGATTAGTGCAACACCACCACCAGCAACTACGCCTTCTTCAACCGCTGCGCGAGTCGCGTGTAGCGCGTCTTCTACGCGGTCTTTTTTCTCTTTCATTTCAACTTCAGTCGCTGCACCCACTTTGATTACTGCAACACCGCCAGCCAGTTTAGCAACGCGCTCTTGTAGTTTCTCTTTGTCGTAGTCTGAAGTTGCGTCTTCGATTTGTTGACGAATTTGAGCAACGCGGCCTTGGATCATCGCTTCTTCACCCGCACCATCGATGATGGTTGAGTTTTCTTTCGTAATGCTTACACGCTTAGCCTGACCTAGATCTTCAAGCGTTACTTTTTCTAGTTCTAGACCGATTTCTTCAGAAATCACAGTACCGCCAGTCAGGATAGCGATGTCTTGTAGCATTGCTTTACGACGGTCACCAAAACCAGGCGCTTTAACCGCAGCAACTTTCACGATGCCACGCATGTTGTTCACAACCAATGTCGCTAGTGCTTCGCCTTCTACGTCTTCTGCGATGATTAGCAGTGGACGAGATGCTTTTGCTACTGCTTCTAGAGTTGGTAGAAGCTCACGGATGTTTGAGATCTTCTTATCAACTAGAAGGATGAATGGGTTTTCTAGCTCAACGCTGCCCGCTTCTTGGTTGTTGATGAAGTAAGGAGATAGGTAACCGCGATCGAACTGCATACCTTCTACTACGTCTAGCTCGTCTTGTAGAGCCTGACCTTCTTCAACAGTGATAACACCGTCGCGGCCAACGCGTTCCATTGCTTCAGCAATGATATTACCTACGCTTGCGTCAGAGTTCGCAGAGATAGTACCAACCTGTGCGATTGCTTTGGTGTCGTTACACTCAACAGAAAGCTCTTTTAGTTGCTCTACTGCCGCTGCAACAGCTTTGTCGATACCGCGCTTAAGATCCATTGGGTTCATACCCGCTGCAACTGCTTTTAGACCTTCATTCACGATTGCTTGCGCTAGTACGGTTGCTGTTGTTGTACCGTCACCCGCAGCGTCGTTTGCTTTAGACGCTACTTCTTTAACCATTTGCGCGCCCATGTTCTGGAACTTGTCTTCCAGCTCAATTTCACGCGCTACAGATACACCGTCTTTAGTGATGGTTGGAGCACCGAAAGATTTATCTAGAACTACGTTACGACCTTTAGGACCCAGTGTTACTTTCACTGCGTCAGCCAGAACGTTTACACCTTCTAGCATCTTAACTCGTGCGTCATTACCAAATTTAACGTCTTTAGCAGCCATCTTTGATTTCCTTTCTAAAATTCTTTGTGTTTGATTTTCAATTTGAATCTGAGCAAAAAATTACTCAATGATTGCTATTATTCAACGATCGCCATGATGTCGTTTTCAGACATGACAAGCACTTCTTTACCGTCGATTTTTTCAGTTTTAGTGCCGTAACCTTCAGCGAAGATAACGGTGTCACCAACTTTTACGTCTAGCGGTAGTACTGTGCCGTTTTCTAGGATGCGGCCTTTGCCTACAGCTAGAACAACACCGCGAGTTGATTTTTCCGCAGCAGAACCAGTAAGAACGATGCCACCAGCAGACTTAGATTCAACTTCTTTACGTTCAACGATAACTCGGTCATGTAATGGACGAATGTTCATCGGTCGTCTCTCCTGAAAATTTCCATGTTTATTTGATAATTGCCCGCGTTGGGGCACGTGATCCCTATATAAGGGGTCAAACGAGTAATCCCAAGGGGGAGACGTATTTTTTTTGTGACTTAGTTAAAATAACGAACAGCTAAGCAACGGTTTGCGTGCGAAATGCTCACTCGCCCAGCTTCTCGCTTTCTTGTATCCTTGCAGTTTGCCCACCAGATAGATGTTCAACATGCTGGAAAAGAACAAGCCAGAAAGCCACGCGACAGATAAGCATGGTTTGCTGAGCGCGCCCATTCCCGAAACACTGCGCAAGATGACCGTCCCCATGACCATGGGCATGATCGCAATTTTGATGTTTAACTTGGTGGATACGTTTTTTATCTCGTTGTTGGGGACGCATGCCCTGGCGGCAATCAGCTACACGTTTCCTGTCACCTTTGCGGTTAACTGCATCACGATGGGGATCGGGATGGGGCTATCGACCAACATTGGCCGCTTGCTTGGTCAAGGTCATGCTCCACAAGCGGCGCGATTTACGACTCACGGTTTGCTGTTGGCGGTGTTGCTCGTCGCTATCGCTTCTTCTATTGGCTTTGCTACCATTGCGCCACTGTTTCGTTTTCTTGGCGCGACCGACGATCTGATTCCGCTCATCGAACAATACATGCAGGTGTGGTACCTCACCATTCCGCTGTTGGTGATCCCAATGGCGGGCAACAGTGCGATCCGTGCCACTGGCGACACTAAGACACCCGCTAAGATCATGATGTTGGCCGGTCTGATCAACGGCATGCTCGATCCACTACTGATTTTCGGTTATGGCCCCTTCCCAGAACTTGGCATTCAAGGCGCTGCTATAGCGAGTGCCTTTAGTTGGCTAGGCGCTTTGTGCGGCTCTTTCTATGTGCTGGTTAAACGCGAAAAACTGCTCGCACAACCTCAATGGGCCTCATTGAAACAAGATTGGCAACAGACGTTAAAAATTGGCACCCCTGCAGCGCTATCCAATGCGATGAATCCGTTATCGGGGGCGATTTTGATGATGCTGCTATCTAGCCACGGCACGGCAGCGGTGGCAGCTTATGGCGCTGCGCAGCGTATTGAGTCGATTCTGATCTTAGTGTTGATGTCGCTGACCTCCGCACTCACGCCATTTATGGCGCAGAACTTAGGGGCAAAAAATCCTCAGCGCGCTTTCTCTGGTTTGTTTCTCAGCATGCGTTTTGCAGTGGTGTTCCAAGGGTTTATCTTCTTGATGATGGTGCCATTGAGCATTCCTTTAGCGGCGTTATTTTCACAAGAAGAAACCGTAAAGAATCTACTTTGGCACTATCTACTAGTGGTTCCATTTAGCTATGGTTTCCAAGGTATTGTGATGATGTTGGTGAGTGGGCTGAATGCGATGCACAAGCCGCTACGCGCTTTCCAATGGAGCTTCATGCGTCTGTTTGTGTTTACGCTGCCTGCTGCATGGGTTGGCAGCCAAGTGTACAGCATTGAAGGCTTGTTCATCGGTATTGCGCTGGGCAACACACTAGGTGGGCTGCTGGGTTACATGTTCGCGTTGCGCGAACGTAAATTGACGCTGATTGAACAAAACAGCGCTTCGTAAGATTCTACCCGATACATCAGCTTCCTTTCGCTGATACTCAAATACAAAAAAACCGCGGAAAGCCGCGGTTTTTCTTTATCTATTTCAAGCTTGCTTAGAACAGTTCTTCAGCAACTTTGTATAGATCGTTACGCACTGGACGCTTCATGTTTTCGATCGCATCGATGATGTCGTGGTGAACAAGTTGCTCTTTCACGATACCGACACAACGACCGCCATGACCTTCAAGCAGTAGGTGAACAGCGTAGTTACCCATGCGAGATGCTAGAACGCGGTCAAATGCAGTTGGACGACCACCACGTTGGATGTGACCAAGTACTGTTGCACGAGTTTCACGACCTGTAGCCGCTTCAATGTCACGAGCCAGTTCATTTGCATCCATCATTAGCTCAGTAAGCGCGATGATTGCGTGTTTCTTACCTTTTGCGATGCCGTCTTGGATGTTGCTGATCAGCTTGTCTTTGTCTAGACCAGTTTCTGGAGTGATGATGTACTCACAACCACCCGCGATTGCAGACATCAGAGTTAGGTCACCACAGTGACGGCCCATGATTTCTACAATTGAAATACGTTGGTGAGATGAAGAAGTATCACGTAGACGATCGATTGCATCGATAACTGTGTTTAGTGCACTTAGGTAGCCCACAGTGTAGTCAGTACCAGCGATATCGTTATCGATTGTGCCTGGAAGACCGATACATGGGTAACCCATTTCAGTCAGTTTCTTCGCACCCATGTACGAACCGTCGCCACCGATCACGACTAGCGCGTCAATACCATGTTTCTTTAGGTTCTCGATCGCTTTTTCACGCACTTCCACTTGTTTAAATTCAGGGAAACGTGCAGAACCTAGGAACGTACCACCTTTGTTGATCACATCTGAAACGCTAGAACGATCTAGCTTCTCGATGCGGCCTTCGTATAGGCCTAGGTAGCCGTCGTACACACCGAAAACTTCCAATCCCTCGGATAGTGCTGTACGTACTACGCCGCGTATAGCAGCGTTCATACCAGGTGCGTCACCGCCACTTGTTAAAACACCGATCTTCTTAATCATGCTCACCCTCGATCTTTGGCAATCAATTATTTAATTTTCTTTTAGGCCCCTTGTTACCAAGCAACCTGCATAATCCAGAACTGTGCGTTATGTTACATTTCCTCTACAGGAATACCAATTAAAACGCACTTTTTTATGTAACTTTTCTACTTATGTAAGAGTATTACAGTTTCTCTTTGAAACTTTGTTGATTCACATCAGGATCACGAATCTTAATAAGCATTGATGGAAAGATAGTCAATAAGCGCTTGTTTGTCGTTAAGATCAAAACGTTTTTTCGACTCTTACCAATCTTGTGCTTTTTGCTCTTTTTCTGGCCCAAATACCACCGACAACGGATCTTGATGGATCAATACATCCGCTCCTGGGAACAATGCCAATAAGTTATCTTCCACTTTATCGGCGATATAATGCGCCTCAATTAAACGCAAGTTGTCATCCAATTCCAAATGCAATTGAATAAAACGTGTTGGACCAGACATACGGGTACGCAACTGATGTACACCCAGCACGCCTTTCACGCTCAAACAAGCTTGGTTAATTTGCTCAAGCTCTTCATCGGGCAGCTTTCTGTCAAGCAACGTTTGAATCGCTTCGCTGACCATTTTGAAGGCGCTGTAAAGAATGAAGATGCCAATGCCAATCGCGAAGACCGCATCCGCTTGCGTTACACCAAAGTAGCTGAGCCCTAGCGCGACCATGATCGCCCCGTTCATGTATAAATCCGTTTGATAGTGCAACGAATCTGCCGCGATTGCTTGGCTGCCCGTGATGCGCACCACGCGTTTCTGGAACATGACCAAACCAAACGTCACCATCATCGCAAACAAGGAGACATACACACCCAGCTCCGGCGCGTTCAGTTCGTGTGGCCTGAAGAAACGATCGATACCGTTTAGGATCAAAAATACCGCAGAGCCGGAGATAAACATCGCCTGTGCCAACGCAGCGAGAGACTCGGCCTTACCATGCCCAAAAGTATGTTCTCTGTCGGCTGGTTGCAGCGAATAGCGAACCACCACCAAATTCACCACTGAAGCGGCGATGTCCAGCATCGAATCAATAAGCGATGCCAATAGGCTGACCGATCCCGTCACCCACCATGTGATGACTTTTACAATGAGAAGAAGCGTCGCCACTATGGTTGCTGTCCAAGCTGCCGTCGTGACTAAGCGTGCATATTGCTGTTTCATAATCAAAGAGTTAACTCAAACCGTATTTTGAGTATACGTTGAATGCGCGTGAAATCGCCAGATCAAAAAGAGGCAACCTGTGGCTGCCTCTTCATATATATCATCGGATCATGACTTAATTATTGCGGTGTTTTCCCATGCGTTGTTGCATTTGGCCACCACATTCTTGCATGCGCTCGTTTTGCAGTTTTACAAATTCAGCTTTTTGCTCTGGAGTCAGCACGCTCAACATTTGGTGTTTTCTCTCCAGCATTTTCACGCGGTGCTCAGTTTGGCGCTCAACCATCTCTTTCGCTAGAGCTGTGGCTTGCGCTTCATCGAACGTATCCGCTAGCAATAGAGACTGCATTTTCGCGTGATGCGCTTGGCGCTCTGCCATGCGTGCTTCGCGGTTTTGTGAATATTTGCCTTTCATTTCCGCGCGGTTTGCATCACGGAAAGATTGCAGTTGGTCTTTTTGTGCATCAGTTAAGTTCAAATCGCGCATAATGCCGCGGTCCATACCCATACCACATTCATCGCGTGGGCCTTTGTGGTGATCTTTACCACCAAATGCGAATGCACTCGCAGTGCCTAAAGTTAGAGGTAGAACAACAGCAGCTAACACAAGTTTTTTTGCAGATTTCATAATTCGATTCCTTACACAAGTGAGTGATTCTTCTGGGCTGTTCTCACAGCGCTTGAGTATAGAATACGACTCGCTAGGTAAAGCGGCGTATAGGGAGCGTAAAGAATCGTAAAGAGTGATTTTTGCCCTCTTCGTCGCACATCAATCCAATGTAATATTAAGTAAACGGTAACTGACCAAAGGTGCCCCGATGGCAAACATTCTTTTAATTGATGACGACATAGAACTGACAAGCCTATTAAAAGAGGTGCTCAGCTTCGAAGGATTCGAAGTCAGTGAAGCAAACGACGGTGAAGCCGGCCTTGCCGCAATCAACAGCGATATCGACCTCATCCTACTGGATGTAATGATGCCAAAATTGAATGGTATGGAAACGCTGAAGCGTCTGCGAGAGAACTGGGAAACCCCCGTGTTGATGTTGACCGCCAAAGGCGAAGAGATTGATCGAGTGATCGGTTTAGAGCTCGGCGCAGATGACTACTTACCAAAACCTTTCAGCGACCGAGAGCTGCTCGCTCGTATTCGTGCGATTTTACGTCGCACCAATAACACGCAGAAAAACGGCAAAAACAGCGATTGTATTGAGTACCAAGAGTTGCGCCTGTATCCGGGCAAGCAAGAGGCTTACTGCGATCAACAATTGCTGGATCTAACCGCAACCGAGTTCGCGCTGTTGACCCACTTTGTCCAAAACCCAGGACACGTACTCACCAAAGAGACGTTGAGCCTCGACGTACTAGGTAAAAGACTGGCGGCCTTTGACCGTGCAATCGATATGCACGTGTCGAACTTACGCAAAAAGCTGCCCGATCAAAGCAATGGCAAACCGCGCATCAAAACCCTACGTGGTCGCGGCTATATGCTGCTTGAGGAGGATTAATGCGCCTATCACGCATCAAACTGCCAAAGATTAATAGCTTGTATGGACGCATCTTTGCCATCTTTTGGTTCACTATGCTGTTGGTATTGATAGCCGTGCTATCACTGCCACATTTGGATCCAAGGAAAGCACGCGACATTCCCGACGAGCATTATCAGCGGATCATTGAAACGCGTGATGCCATTCAAAACAAATACAGCAAAGAAACCGATCTAGGACGCATTTTATTCCGTGTAGAGGGCAATCGCGCAGGTAAACATGACCCACGACCACGAGTGTTCTTTTCGGATTACAACGGCAACGTCTTAACCACCGATAAGCGCAGCAACTTTCAACTGCGTGCGATGCAAAACTTTGTCACCAGTATTGAAGATTACAACAAGCCAAAACAGAGACTTTATGGCCGCTATATGATTGCCGGCCCTGTGCCAATCGTTCTGGCCGACTCTGATCTTCTGATGTACGTTGGCTTTAAATGGAACGAGCCACCACCGCTGCTACTGCGTCTCTTCGACCACCCATTCCAGTTACTGTTGGCCGTCATGCTGGTGAGCACGCCATTGCTGCTGTGGCTTGCTTGGGCGCTGAGCCAACCCGCAAGACGCCTTGAAGCCGCCGCGCAACGAGTGGCAAAAGGTGAGTTCGTCATCGATCCGAATCTTGAAAAAGGCACCGCAGAATTTCGTCAAGCGGGCAGCAGCTTCAACCAAATGGTCGAAGCGGTGAATCAGATGATTTCAGGTCAGCAGCGTTTACTGTCGGACATTTCTCACGAATTACGCTCGCCACTCACTCGATTGCGCATGGCCAGTGCATTAGCGACGCGCAAACAGGGTGACAGCCCTGAGTTGGTTCGCATTGATACCGAAGCGCAGCGCCTTGAGCAGATGATCAGCGAATTGCTTGAGCTCTCGCGCATGCAGGTGAACAGCCACATGACACGCGAGACACAGCCAATAGAAAGTTTGTGGGAAGAGATCATTAAAGATGCGCAGTTTGAAGCCGAGCAAATGGGTAAAAAACTCCGCTATTCAGAGATCCCTGAGCGACATATCTCAGGCAACCCAAAACTGTTGATGAGCGCGGTAGAAAACATCATCCGCAACGCGATTTATTACGGAAAAGATGAAGTGCAGATAGACATTCAAGACAAGACTGACACACTGACGATTACCGTCGATGACAACGGTGATGGTGTGCCGGATGAAGAGTTAGAAGCGATTTTCCGTCCATTTTATCGTGTGTCTACTGCTCGTGATCGTCACTCTGGCGGCACAGGATTAGGGTTAACCATCACCGAAAGTGCGATTCGTCAGCACAGCGGTACGATTGTCGCGAGCCGTAGCCCACTGGGAGGTTTGCGCGTCTCCATCACGCTGCCTTTAGTCAAAGTAGGCAAATAACCCTACAAGATTTCAGTTGATAATGATTTTCATTAACATTAGAGTAAATCCTCCGATTAAGGAGGATTTACTATGTCGCATACATTTCCCGCTCTGCCTTACCCATACGATGCGTTAGAGCCATACATCGACGCAAAAACCATGGAAGTGCATTACAGCAAACACCACAAAACTTACTTCGATAAATTCGTCACCGCCGTGCAAGGCAGTGATCTTGAAACACAATCGCTAGACGAAATCTTCGCTGCTATTTCGCAACATAGCCCAGCCATTCGCAACAATGGCGGCGGCTACTACAACCACATCCTTTACTGGAATTGCATGTCGCCAGAAGGCGGCGGTGAACCACAAGGCGCACTTGCACAAGCCATCAACGACAAGTTTGGTCACTTCGAAAAGTTCAAAGACGAATTCGCTCAAGCAGCCGTTAATACGTTTGGATCTGGCTTTGCATGGTTAGTTGTGAAAGATGGCGACATCCACATCACCTCCACCAGCAATCAGGATAACCCGTTAATGGACGTGGCCGATGTACGCGGCGAGCCTATCCTTGCATTAGATGTGTGGGAGCACGCGTACTACATCAGTTATCAGAACCGTCGACCAGAATACATCGACGCTTGGTGGAATGTGGTGAACTGGCGCGCCGTCGAAGAAAACTACGCTCGCGCGCTCGTGTAACCGCTAACGATAAAGGGGGAAGGTTGGTAAGCGCCAAGCCCTCTTTTGTACCCAAGTCGCTGCACTTGGGTATATACTGCCCCTCTCTTTGACCAACTCTATTTCAATACCATGTTTGATATCGCTTTATACGAACCAGAAATCGCGCCGAATACCGGCAACATCATTCGACTTTGTGCCAACTGCGGTGCAAACCTGCATTTGATTGAACCGCTGGGTTTCGATCTGGAAGAGAAAAAAGTCCGCCGCGCAGGATTGGATTATCACGATTTGGCTCGCGTAACGCGTCATAAGAACTATCAAGCATTCTTGGAATATCTCGATAAAGAAAAGCAAGGCAATTACCGTCTGTTTGCTTGCACCACCAAAACCACAGGTCACCACGTTGATGCGCAATACCAAGCAGGTGATGTGTTGATGTTTGGCCCTGAAACTCGCGGCCTACCCGCAGAGATCATTGAAGGCTTGCCAATGGAACAGCGTATTCGCATCCCAATGATGCCAGACGCGCGCAGCCTGAACCTTTCGAATGCCGTTGCGATCATTGCTTTTGAAGCCTGGCGTCAAATGGGCTTTGAAGGGGCGTTGTAAGCTCAACGAATTCCAGACACAAAAAAGGGCGCGGAATGCGCCCTTTTGTTTTCTTGATTCACTGATTCAATCAGTTGAGCTTGTTACGATCATCGTCGTCTTTACGCTCGTATTCACCTTCGAAGGTGTTGCCGTTGTCCGAGCGAGAATCGAACGGGTCACGATGAAACGGATCTTGCTCAAATGGCCCTTGGTTTGAGAAACCACCTTGGAAGCCACCACCATGCATGGTTTTGACGACCATCTTGCTCATCAAGTATTTCGCAATCGCGGCACGCGGCGCAGGCAGCAATACCACCATACCCAACGCGTCGGTCATAAAGCCGGGTGTCAGCAATAGCACACCGGCAACCGCTAGCATCACACCTTCAAAAATTTGCTGTGCTGGAATTTCGCCTTGTTCAAGACGGCCCTGAACAGACATCAAGGTTTGAATACCTTGGCTGCGCACTAATGACGCGCCAACAAATGCCGTGATCAGCACTAATGCGATGGTTGGCCAGAGACCTAAAAAGCCCCCCACCTGAATAAATAAGCCAATTTCAATGATTGGGACGAAAATAAACGCCAATAATAAGATAGGAAACACACGCCCTCCTTTGTTTAATTCAGTGTAATGGTAAAAGCCAAGTAACCTCAAACGAATCGTTGTAAAAAAGCGTGTTCATACTCATGGCTTTTTTATTCAGGCGAACACACAGGCAAACTTTGCGAAAACACGCTATACATTTATGCGTTGCATTTGTGCGCATACCGATTTTTTCGTGCTTGAAAAGTGCCAATTTCGAACTCTAAAAAACCATGTTTGTCGAGGAAAATTGAATACCCACAAAGGGTTATTAATAACCCGTTCATACTTTGCAAATTATTGACTCATGAAAAGCGAAAAAGGTGATCTAGTTACTATTTTTATGCGCTAGGTGCAGTATGATGTGCCACATAAGTCAGGACGGATTTTCCAGCCAAAAATTCTGATGAATGGATTCTAGATTGCAGAAATGGCTAATAAATAACTTTATTATCAGAATTATCATCTAAGGATCCTGCTATGGCTACCCTATCTGATGCTCCAAAAACAGCAAACCAAGCCACTCGTATTGAAGAAGATCTATTAGGTCAACGTCATGTCCCTGCTGATGCGTACTACGGCATTCATACCCTACGTGCGATCGAAAACTTCAACATCTCTAACGTAACTATTTCTGACGTACCTGAGTTCGTACGCGGCATGGTGATGACGAAGAAAGCAGCGGCGTTGGCGAACAAAGAACTTGGCGCTATTCCTAAAGAAGTTGCTAACTACATCCTAGAAGCGTGTGATTTGATCCTAGAAACAGGCAAGTGTATGGATCAGTTCCCTTCAGACGTATTCCAAGGTGGCGCGGGTACTTCCGTTAACATGAATACTAACGAAGTTATCGCGAACGTTGCACTTGAACTGATGGGCAAAGAAAAAGGCCAATACGAGTTCATCAACCCGAACGACCACGTTAACAAGAGCCAATCTACTAACTGTGCGTACCCAACTGGTTTCCGTATCGCGGTTTACAACAGCGTACACAAACTAATGGAAGCGATTGAATACCTAAAAGGCGCATTCGATCTTAAAGCAACTGAATTCAAAGACGTATTGAAGATGGGTCGTACTCAGCTTCAAGACGCAGTACCAATGACTGTTGGTCAAGAGTTCCACGCTTGGGCTGTAACGCTAAACGAAGAGATTCGTGCTCTAGATTACACATCTAAACTCCTACTAGAAATCAACCTAGGTGCAACCGCAATCGGTACTGGTCTTAACACACCAACTGGTTACCAAGCTCTAGCAGTGAAACACCTAGCGGAAGTAACTGGCCTTGACGTTGTACCTGCAGAAGACCTAATCGAAGCGACTTCTGACTGTGGTGCATACGTAATGACTCACGGCGCGCTAAAACGTCTAGCAGTGAAACTATCGAAGATCTGTAACGACCTTCGTCTACTTTCTTCTGGCCCTCGCGCGGGTCTAAACGAATTGAACCTACCTGAAATGCAAGCAGGTTCTTCAATCATGCCAGCGAAAGTAAACCCAGTTATCCCAGAAGTAGTAAACCAAGTTTGCTTCAAAGTTCTAGGTAACGACAACACGGTTTCTTTCGCAGCAGAAGGCGGTCAGCTACAGCTAAACGTAATGGAACCAGTTATCGCACAAAGCATGTTTGAGTCTATCTCTCTACTACACAATGCGTGTGTGAACCTACGTGATAAATGTATCGACGGCATCACTGTAAACAAAGAAATCTGTGAGAACTACGTTTACAACTCAATCGGTATCGTAACTTACCTAAACCCATACATTGGCCACCACGAAGGTGACATTGTCGGTAAGATTTGTGCAGAAACTGGTAAGAGTGTTCGTGAAGTCGTGCTTGAGCGCGGCCTGCTAACTGCAGAAGAACTTGATGAAATCTTAACAGTTGAAAACTTCATGCATCCTACTTACAAAGCGAAACGCTACGAGTAAGCATTGAAGCTAAGGGGGCCCATCCAGGCCCCTTTTTTAGGCTTTTTCACGGTAACCACATTTTTAATAAGCTTTTATTGCCGTAGGCCGCTGGGTTCTGATTCTCTGAACATTTACTCCTGTTCCTGAGTGTTCAAAAAATCAGAATCAAATAAAAAACTAAAGAGGTATCAATATGGTCATGGTCGAACTCTTCGTGGTTCTGCTCTTCATCTATTTGGGGGCAAGAATCGGCGGTATCGGCATTGGTTTTGCCGGTGGTGCTGGGGTCATTGCGTTGTCTTTGATCTTGGGTGTCCCGACAAGCCAAGCGTACATTCCTGTTGACGTAATTTTGATCATCATGTCTGTAATCACGGCTATCGCAGCAATGCAAGTGGCTGGTGGTTTGGATTGGATGGTACAAGTTGCGGAAGACTTTTTGCGTAAACACCCTGAGCGCATCACCTTTTATGCGCCAATCGTGACATTCCTAATGACACTAATGGCGGGTACAGGTCACACAGCATTCTCTACTCTACCGGTTATTGCAGAAGTAGCGAAAGGCCAAGGCGTTCGTCCTTCTCGTCCACTGTCTATCGCGGTTGTGGCATCGCAAATCGCTATCACAGCGTCGCCAATTTCAGCGGCAGTTGTGGCGTTTGCTGCAATGTTGCATCCGTTTGGTGTGGATTACCTAACGCTACTTGCGATCTGCATTCCAACCACGTTCATCGCTTGTATGATCGGTGCATTCGTTGCGAACTTCATGGGCTGTGAGCTAAAAGACGATCCTGAATACCAAGAGCGTCTAGAGAAAGGCCTAATCAAGCTAAACACAGAAGCAAAACGTGAAATCCTACCAACTGCGAAAAAAGCGACGTTCATCTTCCTTGGCGCTATCGCTTTCGTCGTGTGCTACGCAGCGGCTATCTCTGGTTCAGTGGGTCTAATCGAGAACCCAGCACTGGGGCGTAACGAAGCAATCATGACGGTAATGCTGGCAGCAGCTGCGGCGATCGTAATGAGCTGTAAAATTGATGCAGGCAAAATCCCAGCAGCAGCGACATTCCGTTCTGGTATGACAGCGTGTGTGTGTGTTCTTGGTGTGGCATGGCTAGGTTCCACGTTCGTTAACGCGCACGTTGATGGCATCAAAGAAGTGGCTGGTGCACTACTAGCTGACTACCCATGGATGCTAGCACTTGTTCTATTCTTCGCGTCTATGCTGCTTTACTCTCAAGGTGCAACTACCGTTGCGCTTATGCCTGCAGCACTTGCAATCGGTGTAGCGCCACTAACAGCGGTTGCGTCTTTCGCAGCAGTAAGTGCGCTATTCGTACTACCAACTTACCCAACGCTACTAGCTGCGGTTGAGATGGATGACACGGGTTCAACTCGTATCGGTAAGTACGTATTTAACCACCCGTTCTTCGTTCCAGGCGTGGTCACCATCGCATCAGCGGTAGCACTTGGCTTCGCATTCGGTGGTCTACTGATCTAGTAGAAACAGAGTCTTACTCGGGGAGCTTCGGCTCCCTTTTTTCTTTTCTGCGCCTTGAGTATTGCTTAACAAATCTTCACTTGGATGAAACTTATTAACTCGCCTGCGGGTCTGATTGAGTTACACTAACGGCAATTATCTAAGATGAATTGAACCTTTTATGCGCGCATTACTTTCCGTTTTACTCTTAGGGCTCATTACCTTTTCCACTCCGTCTTTGGCTTTATTTGGCAAAGGCCAGTTTAACAATAGCCAGAACAACAGCTTTGGTAACAGCAACGACAGCTTTGTTCCGGTCGACCAAGCGTTCCCATTTAACTTCTACCAACAAGACGACAAGTTGATGCTCGATTGGCAGGTACGTGACGGCTACTATCTGTATCAAGAGCGCTTGTCTGTGTCTGGTGAAAACATCTCTCTTGGCGAACTGAAAATGGAAAACGGCACGCCACATAAAGATGAATTTTTCGGTGATGTGCACATCTACACCACGCCTTTATTTGTGAATGTACCGCTTGATGAGTGGCAAGAAGGCGCACGCGTAATCGTGCAATATCAAGGCTGTGCAAAGGCTGGATTCTGCTACCCGCCAGAAACTCGCATCATTCCAATTGACGCTTTTACGGCTTCCATTGCTGATTCTGCAGTCGCAACAAAACCAACGCAATCGACAGCAAACAACAACCAAACAAGCGCGACATCACCAACGGTGAGCACGTCAGTGTCATCAAACAACGCTCCAGCACCAGTCACTGAGCAAGACAGCCTCGCGGCGAACCTTGCTGACAATTGGTGGACTCCGCTGCTGTTTTTAGCTCTTGGTGTAGGCTTAGCGTTTACGCCATGTGTTCTGCCAATGTACCCAATTTTGACCAGCATCGTACTTGGCAGCGGGAAACTCAGCCAACGCCGCGCTCTGGGTTTATCCCTAGTTTACGTGCAAGGCATGGCGCTGACTTACACTCTTCTAGGCTTAGTGGTGGCATCAGCAGGCATGCAGTTCCAAGCGGCGATGCAACACCCATATGTGTTGATTGGTTTGAGTATCTTATTCGTCACGTTGGCACTCTCCATGTTTGGTGTGTACACCCTGCAATTGCCAAGCAGTGTACAAACGTGGCTAAACAACCTGAGCAACAAACAGCAAGGCGGCAGCAGCGCAGGTGTATTCGCGATGGGCGCGCTCTCAGGTCTGGTGTGCTCACCGTGTACCACAGCACCTCTGTCGGGCGCACTACTCTACGTTGCACAAAGTGGTGACTTGCTGACTGGTGGTATTGCGCTTTACGCACTGGCGATGGGTATGGGTATTCCGCTGATTCTCGTGGCGGTATTTGGCAACAAACTGCTGCCAAAAGCCGGCGGTTGGATGGACCGCGTGAAGACACTATTTGGTTTCATTCTGCTGGCAGCACCAATCTTCTTGCTTGAGCGTATCTTGCCAGAAATGTGGTCGACGGCGTTGTGGTCTGCGCTCGGTATCGCGGCATTTGGTTGGTTGTATCACATCAAAAACAGCTTGGAGTTTGGTGGCTGGAAGCAAAGTGCAATAGGCATTATTGCCGTCCTCGGTTTGTTCGCCTCCGCGCAACCAGCACTGAATTATTGGTTTGGCAATCACGAAACCCAAGCACAGCAAACAACGGTTAGCTTTACTCGCATTGCTAATGTGGCCGAGCTTGAAGATCAACTGGCGTTGGCGAAAGCAGCAGGTAAACCTGTCATGCTCGACTTCTACGCCGACTGGTGTGTAGCGTGTAAAGAGTTTGAGAAGTACACCTTCCACGATCCAAAAGTCGAAGCCAAGCTGCAAGACTTTGTGTTGCTGCAAGCGGATGTCACCAAAAACCAAGTGCAAGATATTGAGCTACTCAAACACATGAACGTGCTGGGTTTGCCGACCATCGAATTCTGGGATGCGAAAGGCGAACACGTTTCAAACGCTCGTTTAACTGGCTTTATGCAAGCCGAGCCTTTCTTAGAGCACATCAATCGATTCTGATATCACATCATTCAAACGCCAGCGATTTTCGCTGGCGTTTTTTGTTGCACAGATTTGAATGAGAAAAATGCGGCTATATGCAATTTTCCTAATAAAAGTCGATTTGGTTCAGACTTTTAGCGAATAAATATTGTCCACCTTCTCAAAGCTGGACAATAATTCATTTAACGAAATAGTCAAAAGTGTTTAACGTCATGGATTCGACCTACACCATCATCATCGCCGATGATCACCCTCTCTTCCGTAATGCATTGTTCCAATCGGTACACATGGCTGTCAGTGGTGCCAATCTGCTTGAAGCAGACTCTCTTGATGCTCTACTTGCATTACTCGCCAAAGAGGAAGAGCCGGATTTGGTGCTGTTGGATCTCAAAATGCCTGGAGCTAATGGAATGTCGGGGCTTATCCACTTAAGAGCGGAATACCCAGATTTGCCTATCGTCGTGGTATCCGCCAGCGAAGAGCCAACGGTGGTGAGTCAAGTGAAGAGCCATGGTGCGTTTGGCTTTATTCCGAAATCGAGTGATATGCGTGAACTGGTCAATGCACTCAACCAAGTGCTCAATGGCGACCCATACTTCCCTGAAGGGCTGATCACCAATAACGCAGCGTGTAATGATTTAGCAGAGAAGATTGCCGCGCTAACGCCACAGCAATACAAAGTGTTGGGGATGTTGTCTGATGGCTTGCTGAACAAACAAATCGCTTACGAGTTGAATGTATCAGAAGCCACCATCAAAGCACACATGACGGCGATTTTCCGCAAGCTCGGCGTGAAGAACCGCACGCAAGCCGTCATCATGTTAACGGAAATGAATGATTAGGACTTAGTCCTCCTCTTCCCCTTCCTCTTCTTCATTGGGTAAACGTAAACCAACCTTAGTCACTTGGTGATCCACCACGTCCGCGATTACCCATTGCAATCCTTGCCATTCAAACTGGTCGCCCAAAACAGGCGTGCTACCCAGTTGTTCTTCAACAATATTGCTCAAGGTTTTATCTTGCAGTTCATCGCCCAAATTCAAACCGTACATCATCGCCACGTCGGCCAGTTTCACTTCGATATCTAAGAAGAAATCACCAAAGAAACGAGTCAGAGAGGCTTTCTCCGGCGCTTCACTGAACAACAAGCTCAGTGCTGCTAAGTCTTTCTCTTGAGCCAATACACATAGGGTATCGTCTTCTTCCAACCTGGTACTGCCCGATGGGTGAAGCAGTTCTTGATTACGGAAAACAGCCGCAATGCGCGTGCCTTCAGGCATCGACAAACTGCGCAGCGGTTCGCCAATGCACCATTTATCCGCTTTCAATCGGTAGATAAACAGTTCCCACTCACTGGTTGGGTAAATCTCCACACCAGTGCGAGAGATTGGCTCGGGCTTTGGTGGCAACTCAACCTTGGCAAGCGACATCGCTTTGGTCAGCGTACCGCCCTGAACGATCAGCGATACCATCACCACGAAGAAGGCCAAGTTGAAGTACAGCTGCGCGTCTGGTAAACCAGCCATCATAGGGAATACCGCAAGAATGATTGGCACCGCGCCACGCAAACCAACCCAAGAGACAAACCACTTTTCACGTGGCGTGAAACTCTTAAATGGCAGCAGTCCAATCCACACGGAAATAGGACGGGCAAACAAAATCATACCAAACGCAAGCGCCAAGCCTGGCACCGCAATACTCAGCAAGTTCGACGGCGTAACCAACAAACCAAGCACGAGGAACATGCCAATTTGCGCTAGCCACGTCATACCATCTAACACATGCAGAATCGAATGACGGCTGCGCGTTGGACGGTTACCCAGCAATAAACCCACGAGGTAAATCGACAAAATACCGCTGCCGCCTAACGAGTTCGACAACGCGAAAATGATCAAGCCGCCGCTGACGGTCAAAATCGAGTACAAGCCATCCGGCAGTTGATTGCGATTGATGACTTTCCACAAGACCCAGCCACCAGCAAAACCAAGAAGCGCACCGATACCAAACTGCTTAACAAAACTGAGTGCTAAAAAGCCGGCGCTTAACTCCGTTCCCGTACTAGAAAGAATCGCAATTAATGTGACGGTCAAGAACACCGCCATTGGGTCGTTGGTGCCCGATTCAATTTCTAACGTCGAGCCAACACGTTCGTTCAGACTGCGGCCTTTCAATAAAGAGAAGACCGCGGCCGCATCCGTTGAACCGACAATCGCGCCAACCAAGATACCTTGCAATAAATCCAAATCGAACAGCCAGGTCGCCATCAAACCAGTTAACAATGTCGTGATGGCTACGCCTATGGTTGCCAACGACACCGAAGGCCACAAGGCGACCCG
The DNA here is from genome assembly GCF_002002385.1 of Vibrio sp. SALL6. NCBI lineage: Bacteria > Pseudomonadati > Pseudomonadota > Gammaproteobacteria > Vibrionales > Vibrionaceae > Vibrio > Vibrio sp. SALL6. Next base: position 25,539 of record NZ_MQVK01000017.1, on the reverse strand, counting down.
AAAACTGGCGACTCGCGTTCGCATCCCGCCATCCAAAAGAATGATGGCGAGCGCTAAGTTACTGACTAAATAAGCGATGGAATAATTATCAAATAAGATTCCGCCAAGGCCATCTTCCCCAGCCAACATACCTACCGCAAGAAATACGAGAAGGATTGGAATCCCCAATTTTGAGGACACGGGGCTTAAAAGAACGCTCAGTGCAATCAGTAATGCACCAATCAGAAAAAAGCTGTTAATGGTGTCTGCGTCCATTCTCACCCTCCCTAAATGAAAAGCTACAAACAATCTCAACGAGTAAGCATATAAGTTCCTAAATCACCTCAACTTTAAGATGTAAGCGTGATGAGTTAAGCACAGGCTTTATTGTGCCTCAAAACCGTGCTCCGGTACGAAAACTTTATGTAAACAAATCACTTGAGAAGGTTGAATCTAGGTATAGATTCGGTGAAATCAATGAAGAAAAGATTAACCAATGCAACATATTGAAAATTTTATGCATCAAATCATTAGACCTTAGGCTAATTTAACACCTTTTTAACATCATTAAATCTTATCAATTTCGCCGTAAACGCCCATTATTCGGTCGTTTTTCCTTTTTTACGCCCCGACTAAAGTTGAAAAGAGTTATTGCCAACACCTTGCTAATGTACATTGTGAAACATTTTTTTAACAACAATACCAATCGTAAGGAGATGGCAATGGCATTTGAAAGCGAAGAAAGAGCCAAAGCCTATTGGGACAAAAACGTGAAGCTCATGATCGGTCTAATGGTCATCTGGTTCGTCGTGTCTTTCGGCTGCGGCATTTTATTTGTCGACGTACTTAATCAATTTCAATTAGGTGGATACAAACTTGGTTTCTGGTTTGCTCAGCAGGGCTCCATCTATGCCTTCCTAGGTATTATTTTCTACTACGCGTGGAGAATGCGCCAAATCGACCGTGAATTCGGCGTGGATGAGTAAGGAGTCACTCAGATGGATTTGAAAACTATCACTTATCTGGTTGTTGGTGCGACGTTTGTCCTCTACATCGGTATTGCGATTTGGGCACGCGCTGGATCAACCAAAGAGTTCTACGTCGCGGGCGGTGGTGTAAACCCTATCGCTAACGGCATGGCAACCGCAGCAGACTGGATGTCTGCGGCATCGTTTATCTCGATGGCGGGTCTGATTGCCTTTATGGGTTACGGCGGCAGCGTATTCCTAATGGGCTGGACTGGTGGTTACGTGCTGCTTGCACTGTTGCTTGCCCCTTACCTACGTAAGTTCGGTAAATTTACCGTGCCTGAGTTTGTCGGCGAGCGTTTCTACTCCAAGACAGCGCGTATCGTAGCCGTAGTGTGTCTGATCATCGCGTCGGTCACTTATGTTATCGGTCAGATGAAAGGCGTTGGCGTTGCGTTTGGTCGCTTCCTTGAGGTGGATTACTCAACCGGTCTACTGATTGGTATGTGTATTGTATTTATGTACGCCGTTCTTGGTGGCATGAAAGGCATCACTTACACGCAGATTGCTCAGTATTGCGTACTCATTTTGGCTTACACTATTCCTGCAATCTTTATCTCTCTGCAGCTTACCGGCAATCCAATTCCACAAATAGGGCTCGGCAGTACCATGGCCGGCACCGATGTCTATCTGTTGGATCGGCTCGACCAAGTGGTGACGGAGCTCGGCTTTAGTGAATACACCACTCAAGTCCGCGGTGACACGCTAAACATGTTCGTTTACACCATGTCACTGATGATCGGTACTGCGGGTCTGCCACACGTAATCATCCGTTTCTTCACTGTACCGAAGGTGCGTGATGCACGTACCTCTGCAGGTTGGGCACTTGTGTTCATCGCTATCCTATACACAACGGCTCCAGCAGTATCAGCAATGGCACGTCTAAACCTAATGGATACCGTTAACCCAGCGCCGGGCCAACACTTGGCTTATGACGAACGTCCTACTTGGTTCAAAAACTGGGAGAAAACGGGTCTGCTAGGCTTTGATGATAAGAACGGTGATGGCAACATCAACTACACATCAGATGCTGCAACTAACGAACTGAAAGTTGATAACGACATCATGGTACTGGCTAACCCTGAGATCGCGAAACTACCTAACTGGGTTATCGCACTGGTCGCAGCGGGTGGTCTAGCGGCGGCACTATCAACCGCAGCGGGTCTATTGCTGGCGATTTCGTCCGCGATTTCCCATGACTTAATCAAAGGGGTAATTAACCCGAATATCTCAGAGAAGAAAGAGCTGCTCGCGAGTCGAATCTCGATGGCGGTGGCCATTGCAGTCGCAGGTTACTTGGGTCTGCATCCACCGGGCTTCGCGGCAGGTACGGTAGCACTGGCCTTCGGTCTGGCGGCGTCCTCCATCTTCCCGGCTCTGATGATGGGTATCTTCAGTAAGAACATCAACAAAGAAGGTGCTATCGCGGGTATGATTGCCGGTATCAGTATTACTTTGTTCTACGTGTTCCAACACAAAGGTATCCTATTCATCGCAGATTGGACTTACCTAGAAAGCTGGGGCAGCAACTGGTTCCTAGGCATTGAGCCAAACGCATTTGGTGCGATTGGTGCCTTATTCAACTTCATCGTCGCGTTCGCTGTATCGAAAGTAACAGCAGAAACGCCACAAGAAGTGAAAGACCTAGTCGAACACGTTCGCGTACCGGTAGGTGCTGGTAGCGCAGTGGATCACTAAAATATAACCAAAACCACAAAAGCCCCGTTTGGAACCTGCCGTCCGGGGCTTTTTTATTCTCACTTTTCAGTTACCATATTCGCAGTATGTCGTTGCAAGGAAGCCAAGATGTTAAAAAACAAGCACTTTATTCTCGCCCTGTTAATCGCGCCCATCCTTTCTATCATTGCCTACTTTGGTACTGATATGGCACTGAGCGAAAAGCCTCATGCCGCTAAAGAAGGGGAAACTTACAAGCTCGCGAGTAAGTCCAACTGTCGTTACACCAGTGGCCTATGTGACATGGAAAATGGCGATTTTAAAGTTAAGTTCCGTTCTGAAAAACTGACAAAAGATAGCCTAGAACTGTCTCTCAACGCTGCCTATCCGCTGGAAGGCGTCAAGCTGTCCGTAGTCGATGACCAACAACAGAACGCTCAACCGATTGATATGACACGCGCCGATCAAGCTGGCCAAAACTGGTACATCACTCTGCCAAAGCCAACCTCCGCAGAGAGCTGGTTGCGAGTCGTTATCCAAGCCGAAGGCACGCTTTACTACGGCGAAACACAAACAGCATTTGTGAAATACGAAACCTTGTTTACTGAGTAACATTACGCTGCTTATCCTTCTAAACAACGGATAAACTTTGCTGCGGGATGAAAACCCAACCATTTCTGCCGATGCGACTGCGTCGGCTTTTTTATATCTAGCCTTGCTGAAAATAGAGGGTTGCTAATTTATTCTTAATTGATAATAATTATCATTATCTAATTTATTGAGGCAGATATGAAACGCAGAAAGGACATATTCAACACCTTCTTCAAAGCGCAAGATCGCTTCCAACTTGCCGCGCCCAGTGGCTTTGAGCCCGACGTCATTCATGACTATATTCATTGGGGTATGGTGTTGTCATCCAGCTATGAGCATGAAGCAGAAGACGAAAACTTACTCTTGTGCGAACTGTTTTTACGCCAAGTGTATTTCCACCTTCTCGAAGCGATTCAAGACCCAACTCGCACTCGTACATTTCGCCGAGTCTGCCTTGATTCGGTTCACACGCCCTTATTCTGCCTCAAACGTTACTACTATCAGTTTGAACATGGCGACGTAAAGTTTCTCCAATTACAACAACAATTACGCCTCATTCAGACTTCTCTTGATTAAACGAAAGGAACCCTACTATGACCACCGAATTTCGTATTGAAACCGACAGCATGGGCGAAGTAAAAGTCCCGGCGAATGCCTTGTATCAAGCGCAAACTCAGCGCGCTATCGATAACTTCGCATTCAGCCAGCACACCATGCCAAGCGGTTTCATCCAAGCTTTAGCCCACATCAAACAGACGGCAGCACTGACCAACGCACAACTAGGGTTACTGGAAGGTGATATTGCCAATGCGATTGCAGACGCCGCGCAAGCCATTATTGATGGCCAGCATCTCGATCAGTTCCCGATAGACCTGTTCCAAACCGGTTCTGGGACAAGCTCCAACATGAACGCTAATGAAGTGATTGCCACGCTCGCGTCTGAATTGCTTGGCGGCAACGTCAACCCGAATGACCACGTTAACATGGGTCAAAGCAGCAACGATGTGGTGCCGACGGCGATTCAAGTCAGCTCAGCACTTGCTATTGAACACAAGTTGTTGCCTGCACTGGCTCATCTTAGCCAAAGCCTAGAAACCAAGAAGCAAGCTTTGCAAGGTGTGGTAAAAACAGGCCGAACTCATTTAATGGACGCCATGCCAATCACTTTCGCGCAAGAGCTGGGCGGCTGGCAATTCCAGATTGAACACGCTAAACAAGCCATTGAACAAACACTGCCGATGGTGAAAGCCCTTGCTCAAGGCGGCACTGCCGTTGGCACAGGGATCAACGCCGATCCGCGTTTTGCCTCTCTGTTTGCAGACAACCTCACTCAGTCCACTCGAGTCACCTTTACTTCAAGCGACAATTTCTTCTTCAACCTCAGCAGCCAGGATGCGATCGTCGCACTGTCTGGACAGCTCAAAACAGCAGCAGTTGCGATCATGAAGATCGCAAACGATCTTCGCTGGATGAACTCTGGCCCATTGGCTGGCTTGGGTGAAATCGAACTGCAAGGCTTACAGCCGGGTTCATCAATCATGCCGGGCAAAGTAAACCCGGTTATTCCTGAAGCCGCAGCCATGGCGTCAGCGCAAGTGATTGGCAACGACGCAACCATCACCATCGCGGGTCAGTCTGGCAACTTCCAGTTGAATGTTATGCTACCCGTGATTGCACATAATATTTTGGAGAGCATTGAGCTCGTTGCGAACAGTGCGACCGCCCTTGCCGATAAGGCGATTGCGACCTTTGACGTTCGACAAGATAACCTCGATATTGCTTTAGTCAAGAATCCGATTTTAGTCACCGCACTAAATCCGGTGATCGGGTATTTGAAAGCGGCAGAAGTCGCGAAAAAAGCCTACAAACAAGGACGAGCCATCATTGATGTGGCCGAAGAGGAAACGGATTTAGACCGCGAAACGCTTGAAAGGCTGCTTAATCCAGCCAAATTGACTCAAGGTGGCGTGGCTGAGTAAAGCACTTACTTTGAATTTCCGCAGAATATAAAGAGACCTCTCATTGGAGGTCTCTTACTATCTGGCTCATGCGTTCAACTTACCTAAGCTACGCGACTCGATTGAGCACCGAGCGCAATTTGAGTGGCTTAACGGGTTTGGCAATAAAGCTGAAACCGTTCGCTTTGATGCCTTCCATCATATCGTCAGTACGGTCAGCACTGATGATCACCCCTTCAAAACGATTCCCCAGGCGCAAACGACACTGTTGCAACACTTCTAACCCCGTACGTCCGTTATCCAATCGATAATCAGAGAAAATGACGTCTGGCACCCAATCGCCTTCGAGCGCTTGTAAGCTTTCGACGAGATCCGTCGCAACCCGTATGTCACACCCCCAACGAGAGAGCAGATTTTCCATTCCGACCAAAATGTCAGGTTCATTATCGACACACAAAATTCGCAAGTGGCACAACTCAGATTGAGGACTGGTCTCGACTTTCGCAGGGTGTGGCTGAACGTGATGAGCCTTATCCAAGGTTATTGAGAACACGCTGCCTTTACCAAACCACGAACGCATTGAAATTTCGTGCCCCAACACCTGCGCAATCCCTTTGGAAATCGCCAAGCCTAATCCCAAGCCTTGATCGGAGCGTACTTGCGTTCCGCGATTAAACTCTTCGAAAATTTCCTGCTGTTTTTCTTCCTCGATGCCCATGCCGTTATCCCACACATCAATGCGCACACGCCCTTGAACTCGGCGCACTCCCAGCGCGACTTTACCATTTGGGCTGTAACGAAAGGCATTGGTGAGGAAATTCTGCACCACACGGCGCAACAATTTAGGGTCCGATTTCACCATTAGAGAAGATGGGATCATAGTGAACTCGATCCCCTGTTGTTTGGCCAATGCGCTGAATTCCGCATTGAGGTTCGCCAGAACATCGTTGACCGCGAAGCCATGCACATTGACTTCCAACTTACCCGATTCCAAACGCGAAATATCCAGCAAATCTCCGATCAAATCTTCTGCCGCGCCTAACGCACTTTCGATGTGTGCCGACAACTTGCGGGTTTCGCTGTCTTTGGCTACTTCAGAAAGTGAAGACGCAAACAAACGGGCGGCATTGAGCGGCTGCATCAAGTCGTGACTCACGGCCGCTAAAAAACGCGATTTCGATTTCGATTCCAAATCCGAACGCTGCGTCGCTGCCACCAACTGCTTGTTGAGTTGCTCCAACTCTCTGGTGCGCGCGCGCACTCGTTCTTCTAACGTTTCATTGGCGTCTTTCAGCGCTTGCTCGGCATCGCGGAATACGGTGATGTCCGTAAAGCTCATTACAAAACCACCGCCGGGCATCGGGTTGCCCTGCACTTCAATCACTCGTCCATCAGGGCGCACACGGGAAGAGGTATGTCGCGTGCCTTGCTCAAGGTGATACACGCGGCGGCGTACGTGGTCTTCTGGATCGCCGGGGCCACATAAACCTTGCTCAGCATTGTGGCGAATCACATCAGCAATCGGTCGGCCGACTTGAATCAATCCGGGTGGGAATACAAACAGCTCTAGGTAACGCTGGTTCCACGCCACCAGCCGCAATTGTTTGTCGACAACCGCAATTCCTTGGCCGATATGTTCAATCGCCCCTTGGAGTAATCCGCGGCTAAAGTCGTACAACTCGGAAGCTTCATCAACGATGGTTGCGACTTCTTCAAGCTGCATATTTCTGCCTTGCAACGCAGAAGTAAGTACTAACTTAGCGGAAGATGCACCAAACACCCCAGCCAATACGCGTTCAGTGTGACGAATCAACGAAGACGGCGCTTGTTGGTTCGGTAACAACTCCTCTCGCTGCTGGCTCCAATAGGCTTGGAAAGCCACTTTCACCCGAGTGCGGCCAACAAAGCGCGAGGCAAGCATTTCCAACTCAGCCACGGTAACACGACTTTGATACAAGCTGATGTTTTCGCTTTCAGGCAGCGGTGTTCCGACAAAAGACGCCGACTGTAAGCGCTCACTTAGGCTTGGACGCGTCGCCAGAGACACCGCGACAAAACACACCGCGTTCGCCACCACACTCATGATCATGCCCCAATCCGAAATCGCAATGTCGAAGCTCGACAGCACCTCTGGCGGCGTTATTAACCAAATCAAAAAGTTGTTGCTGGCATTACCAGCCAACATGTCGGTTTGGCTCATTAAGGTAATCAACCAAATCGTAAAACCGACCGCGAGGCCAACATAAACGCCTTTCTTGTTACCCTGACGCCAATACATACCGCCAATCAATGCAGGAGCAAACTGGGTAATGGCTGCAAACGAGAGAAAACCTATCGCAGAGAGTGAGTGGATACTATCTAAGGCCTGATAAAACCCCCATGCACCAATCAACAAAATCAGAATTAGAGCGCGGCGAATACGCAGCAAAAGCTCAGAAAAGTGGTGATGGTTGCGCTGTGCCAAGCGCATTCGGCGTAATATCAGCGGCATCACTAAGTCGTTCGATACCATGATCGCCAACGCAATGGTTGAAACAATCACCATACCGCTCGCCGCCGAAGTACCGCCTAAAAACGCCAGTAACGCAATCTCGCTTGCCCCCACCGCCATCGGCACACTGATCACGTAAGTATCGGCAGATGTTCCGCTCAATAACCCTTGCCCGACCCACGCGATTGGCAACACAAATACGCCCATCAAAATCAGATACAACGGGAACAACCAACGCGCAACGTGCAAGTCTTGCGCACGTTCATTTTCCACCACCATGGTGTGAAACTGGCGCGGCAAACAGACAATTGCCAACATGGTCAGCACAGTATGAATCAATAAGGTTGGAATGTTTGGCGACTGGTAGGTTTCAGAAGCCACTTCAATCAGGCTCAAGTTTTCAGTACTCATCGCCAGCCAGACAATGAAAATCCCCACCACCAAAAACGCCAGCAATTTGATGATGGATTCGAACGCTATCGCCATCATCATCCCACGGTGATGCTCGGTGTTATCAATATGGCGAGTACCAAACAACATGGTAAAAATGGCCAGTGCCACCACGACAAACCAAGACACGCTGTCATTCTGATAACCAAAATCGGTCGCCAATTCCGGGGCGATGATCTCCAACCCCATGGTGATGCCACGCAGCTGCAAGGCGATGTAAGGTAAGATCCCCGCCACCGCAATCAATGTGACGACCACCGCCAAACCTTGCGATTTTCCGTAACGGGCACCAATAAAATCAGCGATGGAAGTGATGTGTTCGCGCTTCGCGATCAGAATGAGTCGAGCCAGAACTCGCCATCCGATGGTAAACACCAGAATCGGCGCGATATAGATGGGCAAGAAAGACCAAGGATTGCTGCTCGCCTGTCCGACCGTGCCGTAGAAGGTCCACGAGGTACAGTACACCGCAATCGAGAGGCTATAAATCCACGGTCGCCAACGGGCGAGCCAGCGCTTCTGTATGTCTCCGTACCACGCGATTATAAATAGGGCTCCCAAGTACGCCAAAGAAACGGGAACCACCAGCCATCCTTGCATCCGATATCCTTTCTAGCTTTTCTTACAGAAAATAAAAAAACCTCTCCTTGAGGGAGAGGTTTCATTTAACACTGCTTTCACAATGGAGACAAAGATTAGTTTTTAACCTTTGTCACAGAAGTCTAATTCTGTGTTTCAAGTGCCTTTTCAGACACATCCACCACGTTGTGGCTAGGCTCTTGAGGGTCCAATTTGATGAACAGCGCCAATAGGCCCATTGCCGCCATACCCCAGAACACCAGCGCGCCCCAGTGCTCGTAACCCCAACCACTGAGCACCGTCATCAGCGCGATAAATGCGCCAAGCGGGATCGCGTTGTATAGCGCTTGCAGCGCCACCATTTTGTGCTCTTCAGAGTTTTGGATGTATTGAATGGCCGCAATGTGCGCTGTCGCGAATGTCACACCGTGCAGAAGTTGCACGATAACCAACGCAACGATAGACGTTGTTGCAGCGGTCATGCCCCAACGCATCATCACACCACAAGCTGCAACAATAAACAGCGTGCGCAGCGCCCAACCAGCAAACAGACGCTTACTCAATGCAAACACAGCCACTTCTGCCGCAACGCCCAGACTCCACAAGTAGCCGATCACGTCTTCTGAGTGACCCGCCGCTTTCCAGTGAATGGCACTAAAGCCGTAGTACGCCGCATGGCTACCTTGGATAAGCGATACCAAAACCAAGAACTTCACCACTGATTTATCGGTAAGCAGTGCAGATAATTTCGGACGTTCAGCATGCTGGTCACCGCGAGTGACAGGCATTGGATTGATGCTGCGCATCGCGAAAAGCAATGAAAAGAACACCCCCACCATCGCGGTGTACAGAATCATATCCGAGCCAAATTCTGCGACAAGGAAACCCACCACCGTTGAACCCGCAATGAAGGCTATAGACCCCCACAAACGCGTGCGCCCGTAATCCAACATTTTCAAGCGAGCGTAGTAGTTTGCCATCGCGTCTGATAGCGGAACTACCGGACCACAACACAAGTTAAACAACACCGTTGCCAATGCCATGAGCCAAAAACTGCCGCCCGTAAAAAAGTGGAAACCAACAAAAATGAGGGCTGCAAAGCTCAACCAACGCAACGTTGGCATTAGATGTTCAACTCGGTGTACACGAGGGGTAATGACGAGGTTAGCCACGCAGCGTGTCGCTAAACCTAAACCAACCAGTAAACCAATGTCCGTGGAAGAAACGCCCTGTTCTTTAAACCACAACGACCAAAATGGCAGGTAAACGCCATACGCAAAAAAGAATCCGAGAAAGTACTGGGAAATCCAGCCATACGGAGAAGGTTTCAACATTACTAATATCCTAAAACGGGAACACCATCGCTCGAACCGTGGATTATGGATCGCTATGCGTATTAGAAAAAGGGAAGAATAGGCAACTTACCGTTTCCTCGATGTCATTCTGACTTTTGATGCGCCAAATTCGCCCATCAATGTCCAGCGGTTTAGACCAAAGTCGTCTGGCTTACGGCAAGAAATTTGTCAGACTTATACTGTGTTCCTCCCAATTTTAGGTGTCTCCATGCCTGACAAATTTAATATGCAATCTCCCCCGTTCGATCGTCTGACCGATGCTCAGCAAACTCGGCTGCGCTCGTCCTTAGATGTGGCGTACTATCGAACTCGAGATGTCATTTTATCTAGCGGGCAGACCAACCCTCACTTGCACATATTGATCAAAGGCGCAGTCGAAGAGCGTTCTAAAGACCAATCCGAAGTGTTCGCTCACTACGCCAATGACGACATGTTTGATGTGCGTTCACTGTTTGAAGAATGCGTTCGACATCAATACATCGCGCTGGAAGACACCCTTTCGTACTTGCTACCAAAAGACGTTTTTCTCGAGCTTTATAACGAGAATGGCCAGTTCGCGGCTTACTTCGACAACAACTTATCCAAACGACAAGAACTCATCGAAGCCGCGCAGCAACAGCAAAACTTGGCCGAATTCATTCTGACCAAAGTCGATAACAGCATTTATCATCCGCCGATGATCCTCGCGCCAGAAACGCCAATCAACGAGGTAACTCGAACTCTAAAAGATAACGGCATCGATGCTGCATTGGTTCAGCTCCACGACGATGACCCGCGATTGGAAAAATGGCCGTCAGCTCACCCGTACGCCATCGTGACTCGTACCAACATGCTGCACTCGGTTATGTTGGATAATTGCGCCGTGGACACACCTGTAGGTGAGATCGCAACTTTCCCTGTCTACCATGTTGATGACGGGGATTTTCTGTTTAACGCCATGATCACCATGACACGTAATCGCATGAAACGTTTGATGGTCTGCGAAGGCAATCGCGCGGTGGGCATGCTCGACATGACACAGATTCTCAGCGCATTCTCGACCCACTCCCATGTGTTAACACTCAGCATTGCACGAGCAAGCAGCGTAGAAGAACTGGCGTTGGCCTCAAACCGCCAACGTCAACTGGTAGAAAGCTTGCTGAGAAACGGCATCCGCACTCGCTTCATCATGGAGCTCATCTCTGCGGTAAACGAACAAATTATCGAAAAAGCCTTTGAACTGGTGGTGCCGCCCGCTTTGCACGACCACTGTTGTTTGATCGTGCTGGGCTCAGAAGGGCGTGGCGAGCAAATTCTTAAGACCGACCAAGACAACGCGCTCATTATTGAAGACGGGCTAGAATGGCCGCATTGCGAACAAGTGATGCAATCATTCACCCACACTCTGCAGCAACTTGGTTACCCACTCTGCCCCGGCAAAGTGATGGTCAACAACCCGAAATGGGTCAAAACGCAGCAAGAGTGGATCCACACCTTAGATCATTGGATTGCGAAGGCGGAGCCTGAACCAATCATGGACTTAGCGATTTTCAGTGACGCACATGCAGTAGCAGGGAATCGAGAGCTTCTCACCCCAATAGCAAATCACCTCAGAGACAGCATGAAAGATCGCATGCTGGTTTTGTCGGATTTCACGCGCCCTGCTTTGCAATTTTCCGTGCCCCTTACTTTGTTTGGCAACGTAAAAAGTGCCAAGGATGGTTTGGATATCAAACGTGGTGGCATCTTCCCTATCGTGCATGGTATTCGCACCTTGTCGCTGGAATATGCGATTGAAGAAAAAAACACCTTTGAACGCATCGAAGCACTAAGAAAAAAACGCATCTTAGAACCTGAGACCGCAGACAACTTAAACGAAGCGTTGAAGCTGTTCTTTAAGATTCGCCTTCATCAGCAATTGAGTAAACAAGAAACACTTAACAACATTGATATCAAACAGTTAGACCGAACCGAGCGTGACTTGCTGCGTCATAGCTTGCATGTGGTGAAGAAGTTTAAGCAGTTCTTGGGCTTCCACTATCAAATCCGCGATTAAGCGCTTACACAAGTCAAAATGAGGCGTAGAGGATGAACTGGTTACAACGCAAATATTGGCATTACAAACTGAAAGGCTCGCCTTATCAGTCGCTGTTTTGTGCGCCACACAAAACCGAGTTTGTGTCTCTAGATTGTGAGACCACCAGCCTTGATCCGAACCGTGCTGAGTTGGTAACCATCGCGGCAACCAAGATCATCGACAACCGCATCCTCACCAGTCAGCCTTTTGAAGTACGCTTACGTGCGCCCCAATCGTTAGATTCTGGGTCAGTGAAAATTCATAAAATTCGCCACCAAGATCTGGCTGATGGTATCAGCGAGAAAGAAGCGTTGCTGAAACTGCTCGCGTTCATCGGCAACCGTCCTTTAGTCGGATATCACATTCGCTATGACAAAAAAATTCTCGACCTTGCCTGCCAAAGGCAACTCGGCTTCCCACTGCCAAACCCATTGATTGAAGTCAGCCAGATTTATCACGACAAATTAGAACGGCATTTACCCAATGCCTACTTCGACTTAAGTCTGGATGCGATTTGCAAGCACCTGGAACTGCCCATTCAAGATAAACACGACGCACTGCAAGATGCGATTTCTGCCGCCTTGGTTTTTGTGCGCCTCACCAAGGGCGATCTGCCAAATCTCACCGCGCCATACACATAAATCCTGTTGACCTAGCTCCCATAATTACTTTTATTTCAAGCATTTTCCGGCACACCCCTCTGTCTCATCCTAAAGTCTAATTGTGGAAATACGCGCTGTGACTGACAGTTATAGGCACAACGTCGTTCTAGGACGACTGAGTATTTAAGAACCAAAAGACAGCCCTACAAAAATACATATTCAGAATCTTAAGTAGATTGGTGTAAGGCCGAGAATTAAGGCACAAGGAGAGAAGCCATGAGCGAAGCCCACGTTTATCCGGTAAAAGAAAATATTAAAACTCATACACACGCGGATAATGATACCTACCTAGCCATGTATCAGCAGTCGGTCACCGATCCAGAGGGCTTCTGGAACGAGCACGGCAAAATCGTTGATTGGATCAAACCTTTCACCAAAGTAAAAAGCACCTCATTCGACACAGGCCACGTCGACATTCGCTGGTTTGAAGATGGCACACTGAACGTATCTGCAAACTGTATCGACCGTCATCTCGCAGAGCACGGCGACGACGTAGCGATCATCTGGGAAGGCGATGATCCAGCAGACGACAAAACACTGACTTTCAACGAACTGCACAAAGAAGTGTGCAAGTTCTCTAATGCATTAAAAGACCAAGGCGTGCGCAAAGGCGACGTGGTGTGTTTGTACATGCCAATGGTGCCAGAAGCGGCTATCGCTATGCTAGCGTGTACACGCATCGGCGCGGTGCATACCGTGGTATTTGGTGGTTTCTCACCAGAAGCACTGTCTGGTCGTATCATCGACTCTGACGCGAAAGTTGTGATCACTGCAGACGAAGGTGTGCGCGGTGGACGTGCCGTTCCGCTGAAAAAGAACGTGGACGAAGCACTCACTAATCCAGAAGTAAAAACCATCAGCAAGGTTGTGGTACTAAAACGCACAGGCGGCAATGTAGATTGGCATGAGCATCGTGACGTTTGGTGGCACGAAGCAACCGCAAAAGTATCTGATGTTTGTCCACCAGAAGAGATGAAAGCCGAAGACCCACTGTTCATCCTTTACACATCTGGCTCGACAGGCAAACCAAAAGGCGTACTTCACACCACAGGTGGCTACCTTGTTTATGCGGCCATGACGTTTAAATACGTCTTCGATTACCAACCAGGTGAAACCTTCTGGTGTACCGCAGACGTAGGCTGGATTACTGGCCACACGTACCTTATCTACGGACCACTTGCGAACGGCGCGAAAACAATCCTGTTCGAAGGTGTACCAAACTACCCGAACACAAGCCGTATGAGCGAAGTGGTCGATAAGCATCAAGTGAACATTCTGTACACCGCACCAACAGCTATTCGTGCGCTGATGGCAAAAGGCAACGAAGCGGTTGCTGGCACGTCTCGCTCAAGCCTTCGCATCATGGGCTCAGTGGGCGAACCAATCAACCCAGAGGCATGGGAGTGGTACTACAAAACGATCGGTAACGAAAATTCACCTATCGTCGACACTTGGTGGCAAACGGAAACCGGCGGCATCTTGATCGCTCCACTTCCGGGCGCGACAGATCTCAAACCAGGTTCAGCAACTCGCCCATTCTTCGGCGTACAACCTGCGCTGGTTGATAACATGGGTAATATCCTTGAAGACACCGTGGCTGAAGGTAACTTGGTAATTCTTGATTCATGGCCAGGTCAGATGCGTACGGTTTACGGCGACCATGAACGTTTCGAACAAACCTACTTCTCAACCTTTAAGGGTATGTACTTCACCAGTGACGGCGCGCGTCGCGACGAAGACGGCTACTACTGGATCACTGGCCGCGTCGATGACGTACTGAACGTGTCTGGACACCGTATGGGCACCGCTGAAATTGAATCTGCGCTAGTCGCGCATCACAAAATTGCCGAAGCCGCGATTGTTGGTATTCCACACGACATCAAAGGCCAAGCGATCTACGCCTACATCACGCTCAACGATGGCGAGTTCCCATCTGCAGAGCTGCACAAAGAAGTGAAAGATTGGGTGCGTAAAGAGATTGGTCCAATTGCAACGCCTGACGTACTGCACTGGACAGACTCTCTACCAAAGACTCGTTCAGGTAAGATCATGCGTCGTATTCTGCGTAAGATTGCGACAGGTGATACAAGCAACCTAGGCGATACTTCAACGCTTGCCGATCCAAGTGTAGTAGACAAACTCATCGCCGAAAAAGCAGAACTGGTATAAGCTCGCCAGCCTGTTTTAAACAGTGAACGAAAACCGCCATCTTTGCATGGCGGTTTTTTGCTTTTGGGCGCAAATTAACCACAACATAGATATGGTGATTATGTTGTTTTTGTTAACTTGGTTACAGAAACGAAGCGGGCAATTGGGAGATTAGACCAGTAAATTGCTGCTAATTGCTATGAATTAGCTATAATCTTGGTCGATTTTTTAAAATTTGCTCGGTTTTAACAAAAAAATCGTGCTGAATTATCGTATATTTGGGAATATAAACGTTCCACTCACGATAAGGGAAGATAGCAACATAATGTCTGCAAAGTCACGGATTCTTGTTCTAAACGGACCAAATCTTAACCTATTAGGTCTGCGTGAACCGACACACTATGGTAACAACACCCTAGCACAAATTGTGGACGCTTTGACTGAACAAGCGCACAACGCAGGGGTGGAACTGGAACACCTACAATCAAATCGTGAGTACGAACTGATTGAAGCCATTCATGCCGCTTACGGCAAGATTGATTTCATCATCATCAATCCAGCTGCTTTCACTCACACCAGTGTAGCACTGCGAGATGCATTACTTGGCGTGGCCATCCCATTTATCGAGGTGCACCTATCGAACGTGCATGCACGTGAGCCGTTTCGTCATCACTCTTACCTGTCTGATAAGGCAGAAGGCGTGATCTGCGGTTTAGGCGCACAAGGTTATGAATTCGCTCTGTCTGCCGCGATTAAAAAGCTACAGGCAAAGTAACCCTAACACTCTGCAACCCCACAGGGGTTGTCTTAATCACAAGATAAAAGAGAAAGAAAAGATGGATATTCGTAAAATCAAGAAGCTAATCGAGTTAGTTGAAGAGTCTGGCATTGCTGAGCTAGAGATTTCTGAAGGTGAAGAGTCAGTACGCATCAGTCGTCACGGCACAGCAGCTCCTGCACCAGTTCACTACGCAGCAGCTCCAGTAGCAGCACCTGCGCCAGTAGCAGCACCTGTAGCAGACGCGCCAGCAGCTGAAGCTCCAGCAGCAGCGGTACCTGCAGGTCACCAAGTTCTTTCTCCAATGGTTGGTACTTTCTACCGCTCTCCAAGTCCTGATGCGAAATCATTCGTAGAAGTTGGCCAAAAAGTTAACGCTGGCGACACGCTATGTATCGTTGAAGCAATGAAGATGATGAACCAAATCGAAGCGGACAAATCTGGCGTTGTTACTGCAATCCTAGTTGAAGACGGCCAACCAGTTGAATTCGACCAACCTCTAGTTGTAATCGAATAAGCGAGGCTTGCCTTATGCTAGACAAAGTAGTCATCGCGAACCGAGGTGAAATTGCACTTCGTATTCTTCGCGCTTGTAAAGAATTAGGTATTAAGACCGTTGCTGTTCACTCAACAGCTGACCGCGATCTTAAGCACGTACTACTTGCAGATGAAACCGTGTGTATCGGCCCTGCTCGTGGTATCGACAGCTACCTAAACATCCCACGCATCATTTCTGCAGCAGAAGTAACTGGCGCGGTAGCGATCCACCCAGGTTACGGCTTCTTGTCAGAAAACGCTGACTTCGCAGAGCAAGTTGAGCGCAGTGGTTTCATCTTCGTTGGTCCAAAAGCGGACACTATCCGCATGATGGGCGACAAAGTATCAGCGATCACCGCAATGAAAAAAGCGGGCGTTCCATGTGTACCTGGCTCAGACGGTCCACTAGATAACGACGAAGACAAGAACAAAGCTCACGCTAAGCGTATCGGCTACCCTGTTATCATCAAAGCATCTGGCGGCGGCGGCGGTCGTGGTATGCGCGTAGTTCGTGCAGAAAAAGACCTCGTTCAAGCTATTGCTATGACTCGTGCAGAAGCAAAAGCAGCATTCAACAACGACATAGTTTACATGGAGAAATTCCTAGAAAACCCACGTCACGTTGAAGTACAAGTTATTGCTGATGGTCAAGGCGGTGCAATCCACCTAGGTGAACGTGACTGTTCTATGCAGCGTCGTCACCAAAAAGTAGTGGAAGAAGCTCCAGCTCCTGGCATCACTGAAGAGATGCGTAAGTACATCGGCGAACGTTGTACTCGTGCATGTGTTGAAATCGGTTACCGCGGCGCAGGTACATTCGAATTCCTATACGAGAACGGTGAATTCTACTTCATTGAAATGAACACTCGTATTCAGGTAGAACACCCAGTAACAGAAATGGTTACCGGTATCGACCTAATCAAAGAACAGCTTCGCGTAGCAGCAGGTCAACCACTGTCATTCACTCAAGATGACATCAAGATCCGTGGCCATGCGATTGAGTGTCGTATCAACGCAGAAGACCCAGAGCGCTTCCTACCGTCTCCAGGTAAGATTCAACGCTTCCACGCGCCAGGCGGCATGGGTGTTCGTTGGGAATCGCACATCTACTCTGGTTACACAGTGCCACCTCACTACGATTCAATGATCGGTAAGCTGATCACTTACGGTGAAAACCGTGACGTAGCGATTGCACGTATGAAAAATGCACTGGGTGAGATGATCATCGAAGGCATTAAAACTAACGTGCCACTGCAAGTGTCAATCATGAATGATGAAAACTTCCAACACGGCGGTGCGAACATTCACTACTTAGAGAAGAAACTAGGCCTACAATAAGCCTCAGCGAACCTCTAAATAAATGCCCACATCTGTGGGCATTTTTGTTTTGTATAAAGTCTATACTCAAACAAATCGCAGAGTTCTGGTAAACTCTGCGCCACTTCATTCACTTTAAGAGCAAAAACAAATGCCTTGGATTCAAATCAAACTCAACGCGACCAATGAAAACGCCGAGCAAATCGGCGATATGCTAATGGAAGAGACTGGTGCGCTGTCTGTAACTTTCTTAGACGCGCAGGATACACCTGTATTCGAACCTCTACCTGGCGAGACTCGCTTATGGGGCGATACTGACATTCTGGCACTGTACGATGCAGAAGCCGATACCAACTTCATCATCGACCAAATCAAAGCAAGCAATATGCTAGCAGAAAATTTTGCTTACAAAGTTGAACAGCTTGAAGACAAAGACTGGGAACGCGAGTGGATGGAAAACTTCCACCCAATGAAATTTGGTGAGCGCCTATGGATTTGCCCAAGCTGGCGTGAAGTGCCAGAACCAGACGCTGTCAACGTAATGCTGGATCCAGGTCTTGCATTTGGTACTGGTACTCACCCAACAACCGCGCTTTGTCTTGAGTGGCTAGAAAGCATGGACTTAAGCGGTAAAACCGTTATCGACTTCGGTTGTGGCTCAGGCATTCTTGCGATCGCAGCGATCAAACTGGGCGCAGAAAAAGTTATCGGGATCGACATTGATCCTCAAGCGCTACTTGCATCAAAAGACAACGCAGAGCGTAACGGCGTTGCCGACAAACTAGAAGTATACCTTCCTCAAAACCAACCAGAAGGTCTGATTGCAGACGTGGTTGTTGCTAACATTCTTGCTGGCCCACTACGTGAACTTGCACCAATCATTAAAGGCCTAGTTAAGCCAAATGGCGCCCTAGCAATGTCTGGTGTTTTGGACACGCAAGCGGAAGATGTTGCAAGCTATTACCGTGATGAGCTTCACATTGACCCTATCGTTGAGCAAAGCGAATGGTGTCGCATCTCTGGTCGTAAGCAAGGCTAGACAAGGTTTTCAGGGCTAATTGTTTGAAATTCATACAATTTACAAAAACAATTTGTAAATGCTCAAATATTAGTCTTTTCACGCAGTGAAAAAATGCGTAAAATGCGCGCCCTTGCTGGCACAGAACTGTGATGACGTTTTGAAAATCGGAAACTACCAACTTAAGAACAATCTAATCGTAGCCCCTATGGCTGGTGTAACGGATAGACCGTTCCGCGAGTTGTGTCTTCGTTATGGTGCGGGCATGGCCGTCAGTGAAATGATGTCCGCCAACCCAAAACTATGGAAAACGTCGAAGTCGAAACAGCGCATGGTACATGAAGGCGAATCGGGCATTCGCTCTGTACAAATTGCCGGTTCCGATCCACAGCTTATGGCAGATGCAGCTCAATTCAGTGTTGAAAACGGTGCGCAAATCATCGACATCAACATGGGCTGCCCGGCAAAAAAAGTGAATAAGAAGCTGGCGGGCTCTGCACTGCTTCAATACCCAACCATTATCGAAGAGATTTTGAAAGCGGTAGTGAATGCGGTAGACGTTCCTGTAACGTTAAAGACCCGAACAGGCTGGGATACAGACAACAAAAACTGTGTCCAAATCGCTAAATTAGCCGAAGACTGCGGCATACAAGCTCTTGCCCTGCATGGCAGAACAAAAGCGTGTATGTACAAAGGTGAGGCCGAATACGACAGCATTAAAGCGGTAAAAGAGGCGATTTCAATTCCGGTTATCGCGAACGGTGATATCGATAGCCCGGAGAAAGCCAAATTTGTACTGGAGTACACCGGTGCGGACGCTTTAATGATTGGACGCCCTGCCCAGGGTCGTCCTTGGATTTTCCAGGAAATCCATCACTATTTGGAAAACGGCACCACAATGGAGGAGCTTCCCACTCAGGAAGTGAAAGCCATTATGCTTGGTCATGTGAATGCTCTTCATGAATTTTATGGTGAGTATTTAGGTCCACGTATCGCGCGTAAGCACGTAGGTTGGTATCTGAAAGAACATGAACAAGCGAGTGAGTTTCGCCGTACCTTCAACGCTATCGACGCAGCTCCGCTGCAAATTGAAGCGCTAGAAGGTTATTTTGATAACGTTGCATCATAATTAAGAGAAGAGCTAGACCGAATATGTTCGAACAAAATCTGACTTCAGAAGCATTAACAGTAACTACAGTAACGTCACAAGACCAGATTACTCAAAAGCCTTTACGTGACTCTGTTAAAGCGTCTCTTAAAAACTACCTTGCTCAACTAAATGGCCAGGAAGTAACAGAACTATACGAATTAGTTCTAGCTGAAGTTGAACAGCCACTACTAGATACCATCATGCAGTACACTCGCGGTAACCAAACTCGCGCAGCAACTATGATGGGTATCAACCGCGGTACTCTTCGCAAGAAACTTAAGAAATACGGCATGAACTAAGACCGGATTTCAAAAGTATTTGGAACAAGCCGTTACCTTCGGGTAGCGGCTTTTCTTTATCTACTGATCTAAAAATATTAGTGAAGAAACACGCGTGACACTTTCGCATCACGCGATTCACACTCTTTTATGAATAGCGCTGGAGTTGCTCCGTTTCCTGAATGGGCTTCAATGCTGCGATAGCGAAGCCAAAGAGTAGTACGGCCAATACAGCGACCCATTCACTCCCTACATCATAGGCAAATCCAGCAAGCGCAGACCAAATTGCGACGCCAAAGTGCATCATGCTCATCGCAGATGACATTAGAACTCCTCGATATTCATCCGATAAGCTCGCTATATAAGCCTGTAGAGCCGGAGAGCCTATACCGCCTGCCAACGACCAAATTGCCAAGATGGGAAGATAGGCCACGAATTGGCTCGCACCACACGCAAATACCCAGATGCTACATGGCATGCACACCATAAGCGCAATACGCATTACAGCTCGGCCACTTCCAAGGCGATGAGAAGCTCGAGTCGTGAGTAGATTTCCAAGAACACTCACGATTCCTAAAGCTGCGTACATCATGCCAATCCAACTTATCGACAGTCCCGCGACATCTCGCATATTGAGCCCAATGAGATTGAACACACCAATACCACCACCTAAGCCAAAGCACATAGCCGCAATCGCACCCAACGCTCCAGGAAGGCGAAATGCCTCTATAACGGGAGGTAATGTCATTAACCGCTCGTTCTGATCGTGAGGCTCTCTCATGCATCCCCAAACTAAGGCCCCAACAGCAAGTGCCGCCATCCCTAAAATGATAAAAGCAGCTCGCCATGATAAGAGTTGAGTGATCAGTGCGCCGATAGCAGGGCTGGTTATCATGCCTAATGTCAATCCAGCTTGCACCATCACAATCTGCCGCATCGAGCGCCCACCTTTTGCATCACCAGCCAACGCAAATGCGATTGGCAGCATTCCTGCGCTAGCAATGCCCGTAACAACACGAGTGACTAAAGCCCATTCAAACTGGCTAACCAAGCCAGTCAGAATCGAGGAGATGCCAAAAACGAAACAAGCCGGCAGCATAAGGCGAAGACGCCCTACTCGATCCGACCAGCGCCCTAAATAAGGCGCACAAAACGCAATCGCTAGACTATACGCCGTAATAAAGAGTGTCACCTGGCTCGGAGGAACACCAAGATCACCTCCGATAGGTTCTAAAATTGAGCCAAGCAGCAATTCGTCAGCACCTACCAGAAATGCAATAAAGAACAACGCTATCGACTGAATCATGCTTCAACCTCCGCTTGCAACGAAAGCTCCGCTAAGGTCGCGATATCGACGATTCTGTCTGGCCAATCTTGGATAAATGCCTTCTCGTGTGAAACCAAGATGACACTGCCCGCAAAACGTTGTAACGCCTGCTTCAACGCATCTTTACTGCTGGTATCAAGATGCGTAGTTGGCTCATCGAGAATGAGTACATTGCAGCCTCGTGTTGCTAAACAACAAAGCTTAACGCGAGTTTGCTCCCCACCACTCAACGCCTCTAAGCGACGTTGTGCTTTATCACCCTTTATCCCGAAGCGTGCTAACAGCTTACGAGCCGATTTACTATTGATTGAAGAATCGACCGCACACACCTCTTGCTCCGGTGTATGATCCGGATGACGCCAAGATAGGTCTTGAGCGAAGTAGCCGATCTTAAGACCTTGTGCAAACGTCATTTCACCAGAGAGTGGAAGCACCTCCCCCATTAGCGTTTTAAGCAATGTCGACTTCCCTACGCCATTGAAGCCCTCAATCACCAACTTGTCTCCTCGCGCGATAGTGATATCCATCGGTGACAGTAAAGGCGTTTGATAGCCAATGCTCAACGCTTCGGTACTAACAACACTTTGATGTCCAATAGGCGCATAAGAAAAATCAAATTCAGTCACGGCATCTGTTTTATGCAACTGAATCCTTTCAATTTTATCCAATTGTTTCTTACGGCCCTTCGCAATGCTCGCATTCACACCTGCGCCATTTTTCGCAATAAACTGTTCCAGTTTCTTAATCTCAGCTTGCTGTGCGTGGTACTCTTTTTCCAACAGCGAATTGTTGTGTCGCTTTTGCGCCATTGCTTTGTGGTATGAGCCGGTGTATTTCTGGATTTTTTGATAGTCGATATCACAGATGCAGGTAGTAACCGCATTCAGGAAACTCACATCATGAGACACCAATAGTACGGTTCCTACATAAGCATTGAGATAACTCTTCAACCACTCAATATGAGTTGCATCAAGATAGTTAGTCGGCTCATCTAGCAGTAAGACGTCTGGTTCACGCAACAATAAGCGCGCTAATAAAACCTTATGGCGTTGCCCACCACTTAACGCACTCATTAGAGTATCCAGTCCCAACTGCTGTATACCAAGCCCTGCGGATACACTTTCAATTTGGGCATGTAAGGCGTAAAAGCCTTGGGCTTCCAATTCCGTTTGTAACTTAGCAACTCGGCGAAGCAAAGAAGGCGATGCAGATTCAGCCATCTCTTGATACAAAGAAAATAATTCACGTTCAGCTTCAAACAACTCATTAAATGCCGATTGTAAACATTCTCTAATCGTCTGAGTTTTATCTACCACAAGATGTTGATCAAGATAGCCAATCTCTAAGTTTGGCTGCCAATGAATATCTCCCTCATCGGCAGAAATTTCACCAACAAGCAACTTTAACAATGTACTTTTTCCTACTCCGTTTGCACCGGTGATTCCTACATGCTCTCCAGCATGAATAGTGAAGTGGGAATGGCAATATAGGTGATGATCAACAACCTGATAGGACATATTTTTAACGTGTAACACACTCATGTTTTTCACCAAATAAAAAGGGCCGGTACTTACATACCGGCCCCTATTTTAACTATGGGTAACTTCATATCTGATTTCAAACTTCAGATACAAAAAAGCCGGTGATGAAATATCACCGGCGGTCTCTTGTCTTTACTCAGATGTAATACAACCTACGCATTTTCCAGCTTAGCTGTGCACGTATTTCCACATCTGATGAAGATAATTTATGACTCCGAGCAACACTTCATCGCGTTTTATGCACGGAGTTCAGCCTTCTTACGAAGTTTTTAAACAAGAGATATAACATGAATTTTTTGTCTCAAAAATATACAGGCAAGAGCCTACACCCGCACGAAACAAAGTGCTATAAAAATTTCACTCAAACAGCTCAAAAGCTAACACACACAGATTAGCTGAATCGATAAACCATTATGTGATCCATATTGATTGTGTCATCAATACAAACCTATATAATCGGCTACTTGCCGAGAAGAAGGAAAGTAACCACATGATTTATAAAGAAAGGGAAACATGGTTAGAAGCCATTTTAAACACCCTACCGGATCATGTGTTTATCCTAGACGAAAGCGGGCGCTATATTGAAAGCTTTGGTGGTACCCACCACTCCAAAACGTTCAACGCAGAACGCTACACTGGCTTACAGCTTAGCGATGTCCTTTCCCCAACCAAAGCAGATGAACTCATGGGGTTTATTTTTGACGTTATGCAAGATAACGAAACGAAAGTCGTGAAATACAACCTTTCTCTGCATGACCACCTACTCCTGCCTATAGAAGAGCTAGAAGCGTTGGAAAATCCAGAAGAAATGTGGTTTGAGGCGATTATCAAACCAGTTAACGCTCCTGAAAGTGAAAACAAACTGGTGATCTGGTCTGTACGTGATATCACCAAGACTCATTTGTTAGAACAACGCCTTAAACAATTATCAGAAACTGATGCACTTACTGGTCTTCTCAACCGTAGGGCGTTTATCTCCAATTTAGATAATGCGATCATTCAACATACAAAACGTTCTAAAACACTTTCATGCTTGATGATCGATATTGATCACTTCAAAGATATTAATGATAGAGTTGGCCATTTTTCTGGTGATCATGTTATCACTCGCACTGCTCACGTTTGCCAAGGAGTCATTCGTGGCAGCGACTTTATAGGTCGATTGGGAGGAGAAGAGTTCGCAGTAATCTTAACAGATACGAATGCGATTCAAGCGCATGAAGTAGCTGAACGCATCCGCCAAGCTATACAAGCAACGATCTGTCATGTCGATGACGTTGAAATTACGACCACTGTTAGTATTGGTGTAGCAGAGTTGAATTCACAACAATCCAACGCAAAAGAGCTTCTAATCGAGGCCGATAAAGCGATGTACTATTCAAAGCACTCAGGACGCAATCAAGTCACCCTAGCTTACGAAAACCTGCCAGATCTTAAGCTTTATCAAGCCGGTCACTTAAAAATACAAAGAGTTTCTTAAATATAAGTTCCCCCTTTCTGACCACAATAACATCGCTAAAAACTCACCTATCTAAAAGCCTTATAACTATTAGTAAAAAATGCTCTATATGTGTTCGCTATTTATCGACCTAAACCACCATCATTCCATCCTTAATATCGACTTTAAAAAGCTCGCAAGTCAGCAAAAATCCATTCAGATAAAAGGCCCTTGCTCATTTCAAATGACGGAGATTCACGCACACAAATCGCCAAGTTTCTCAAAGTAAGCCGGACCAGTGTCAATAAGTTGGTCCAAAGTTTTCTTGAAGAACGGCAAGAAAAGCCAAGCACAGGAGGGTTGAAAAATCAAAATCGAAACGATCCTTAAGATCCCAGAACATATAGCTATAGAGTGTGTTGATGCCTGGTTTCAGGACGAAGCCAGATTTGGGCAACAAAACATGACAACACGCTTATGGGCAGAAAAGCAACTCGCCCAAGAGCCGTGAAGCAATAACAATTTGTGTATGCTTATCTGTTCGGTTCAGTCTGTCCCAGAAAAGGAATTAGTGAGGCTATCATTGTCCCTGGGTTAATAAAGACATCTGATAGAGCACTTAAAACAAATATTGGCAGTCACGGAGGAGGGATGTCGTGCCGTCGTTGTTATGGATGGTGCAGGATGACATACAGAAGAAATTGCCAATGACTTTAAAATGTCAGTGTCATCAAACTTTCACCCTATTCTCCAGAGCTAAACCTTATCGAACGAGTATGTCGTTGGTTGAGGCAACCAATCTTTTACGTATTACGACGACATCATCTCCAAAGTCTGCGATGCATAGAATCGGTTTTGGATTGATCCAAAATAGTCACCCAATGTGCTCGAGAAGGTGGATAGACCTGACCAGTTAATTTTCCAGATTGGTATAAATGGCGAAGTCGTGGAACTGCAGATCATCGAGAATGGTCTTTCTTGGAAGGGAAAAGACAGCCCCTAAAACGACAAAAGCCCTGCTATTTCTAGCAGGGCTTTCAAATAAGTGGCGGAGCGGACGGGACTCGAACCCGCGACCCCCGGCGTGACAGGCCGGTATTCTAACCAACTGAACTACCGCTCCGCACTGGTTAGACCTAAGTCTAAATTTAAAGCCTGGCGATGTCCTACTCTCACATGGG
>NZ_MQVK01000016.1:0-5489 GCF_002002385.1 Vibrio sp. SALL6 | reverse complement strand
TTTCTGTAGATAATAATAATTCCACTGAGTTTTCAATTTTAACTTTAATCACTAATTCAGACATTGTCACATTTAGCTTAGACAAAACTAATTTAACATCTTTAATACTTAAATTTGACCTTTGACAAAGCTTATCAATATTCCAGTTTATTCTTGGATGTTTTTCTATACACTCTCTTATTTTTTCTAATGTTGGTTCATCTGATTTTATCTTGGGCAAGAAAAGATCTTTTTTAATTAGGTCTAACAGATAATTTTTATAATATATTGATGATAGCTCTAAATCGTTCTTTGTTTTTAAATAAATATAATAATCACGCTTGGACATGATTTGCTTTAAATGACTGAATGATATGACTTTAAGCTCTACTATTTCTTCTTCTACAGAATAATGAATAACTTCTCCTTTCGGAAGATAAAGGTAATCACCTGGTTGAAATATACATGAAAATCCGTTATACGATACAGCGCCACTCCCTTCTTCAATCTGGATAATATGTTCATTCTTATTGAAGTAAGCGCCTAATTTACAAGGTTTAACTTTAACTGATTTCATGATGCAAACCTTTTCGGTGGATTTTTATAATATCCCTGATAGTATATTTTGTTAGAACTTTTTAAATGTTGTTTTATGCTTGAGTCAACACCATCAATAATTACGCCAACGTTACAAAATGGAATTAAAATTTGTGCTACATGCTTTTCTAAATCCTTAAATGAGTACTTTTTGTCTATTTTAATATAATCCCAATCTATATAACCTAAACATTGATTAAAAGTTTCATCTTTGTGACAAAAAGAGTCTAAGCAAAATTCAATTCCATACTCCTTGAGTTTTTTTATTGATAGATACAAGTCAGGTAGCATATTATTTTCTATTTCATTAACTTCTATCACTAAATTTTTGTTATTAAATAAAGAAATTCTCGTTATGAATTTATCACTCAACAATATATTTGCGGTAATATTAATGCTAAATTTGTTTTTTTTATTGTTTTGAAGTTTTTTAACAATATTTAATGCTGACTCCATTATTATTTCATCGGATACAGTCATATCTAAAAACTGCTCCTCATAATATCCATCAGGTATAGTGTATAAAACCTCAGAGAAAGCCACATCTCCAGTTTCACTTGAGTAAATAGGATGCAAAAAAATACTATTTGAAATGCTACTTTTTAAATCCATATCTCACTACACCTTTTTTAATATGAATATTGTTTTTAAGCGCAAGATTAATCACCTCTTAAAACCTAAGCAACCAGTTTTCTATTATTAGCCATGATATCTATTGTTATTTATCACCCTCAAACGTACTGTCATTATATTGACATTAAATTGACCGTACATTAACAGATAGCTTATTGAACATTTAAAATCAAGAGTGCTTTAGTGTGGTCTATGTTTAAGGCTTTGTTACGTAACTCGATGAAACTAAGGCAGAGGTGATGAGCTGTACGACAACACAGTTGATCCCCCTAGTCTTATGGAGAAGCCTCGTTACACAACAACTAACTGAAAACAGTACAGCAAAGTGCTAATTAATCGTGGTTCACTCACTTTCTGGATTGACGAAGGAGTTATAAGCGAATAGAAGCAAAGCAAACAGAACAAGCGTGGCAGGCCTCGTCAATTCCAGCGACCTCGCCATTACTGAGCCGCACCAGTTATCTTGGACCCTGAGTTAAGTGAGTAAAATCACTAACGAGGTGAATCATGACAAACAAGAAAAAACTTATTATCCATTCTTCCGAATTTAATACTTGAGATTGCGGAGAAAGTCGGCGCTGCTGTTGCCGCTAGATAACTATCTCTCCATGACTCTCAAATCTATGGCTGGCGTAAAGCCGCAAATAAAAACTCCAGTACTGCTGAGTGAGAAAAAGAGCTAGGAGTAGTAAAAAAGGCCGCCACCTACTTTACGGAGAATCTAAAGTAGCTTGTGCTTCGAATTTATGTTTGAACACCTGCAGTATTTCCGTGTATCTCACATGGCAGAGGTGTTTGGCATATCGCGAAGCAGGTTTTACTACTGGATTAAGCATCGTCATAGAGACTGCCTGCGAGAACAAGCCCGTCAGGTATTAGACGACAAAGTCAAAGAGGCGTTTGATAACCGCAAAGGCAGGGACGGTGCTAGACGTATCCAGATAGAGTTAACTGATAACGGTAGCAGGCATAATGTGAAGACCATTGCCAGTAGCATGAAACGTCAAAATCTAGTAGCGAAAGCTGCTCGTAAGTTTAAATGTACGACGGATAGCATTCATAAGTTGCCAATCGCTCCGAACTTGTTGGAACAAGACTTCTCTGCAACTTCCGCCCAATCAGAAATGGGCGGAGATATTACGTATTTGGCGATAAGTGAAGGTTGGTTATACTTAGTGGTAATCATTGATCTTTATTCACAGCAAGTCGTTGGCTAAGAGGATGACTGCAACATTAGTCAGCGATACTCTTTCAATTACCCTATTCCATCGTGGCTTTCCTGAGCGAGTCATCGTTCATAGTGGCCATGGTAGCCAATATTGCTCGAAAGGTTATCGAGAGCTGATAAGTGCCTATAATCTAAAACAAAGTATTGATAGAAAAGGGAAATTGTTGGGACAACGTTATTGGGACAACGTTATATAGAGAGTTTCTTTCATGCCATGAAGGTAGAAGCTGTACTACATGAGCTGATAATGTCGAGAGAATAGATGCGTCAATTGGTCTTCGAATACATTGAGGTTTAATATAATCGAACGAGAAGGCACAGTGATCTTGGGCGTCTAAGCCCAGTTGACTTTGAAAAGCCAAAAGGTCGCTTAATGCAGTGTCCAGTCTGGCTGGAGCTTCTTCTCGCATCTTCATTTAGTTGAACGGAGAACTATGTTCTCCGAATGACGCAAGGCTGAGTCAGGTATTATCCGACTCGTGTTTGGGTATATAGGCAAAGGTCGGTAGCGTTCAAACGCTACTGCGAGAACACTGTTCTCGCTCAAATCATCAAAAACTAAAGTTTGCTCATTTAATTAATAGATAAAAAAGCTCTCTTAGTGCCCAACTCTCTGGTGAAAAATGTGTTACCCATTATCTTCATGAGTGGGTTTGTCAGAACCAATGGACTAATGAATTTAAGCTCTGAAACACTTTTGCCCCATTGTTACTTGGGGCTAGTACTAATCCATCTATTGTGAGTATGGCTTTGCCTTAATAAATCTTATTTGAACTCGCCTCTAAATGAGTGGGCTTATCGATTTAACTCAGCAACGCTCATAGTGAAAACTAAATCCGAATCTGCTTGGTTTGAGTAGCTGTGAGGGACATCCGTTTTAGCTATAGCGGACTGACCTTCATGCAGTTCTATGGCTTTCCCATCAATATTCAAAGTGAGTATTCCAGACTCAACATGAAAAAGTTCAAACGTGCCTTGTGGATGACCTGCTGATTCAAAAACTTCTGATGGTTTCATATTCCAGCGCCACAACTCAATCATATCTGGGCCGCTTGTTCCCGCCAGAAGTTTTGCGCTACCACCGTGCTCGCCAGTCCAAAGCGTTGGAATGTCCTCTTTATCAATGATGTTGACTGTTGGATTACTCGCAACATTCACAATATCGGCAACCGAAATCCCAAGGGCAGCAGACAGTTTACACAACGTCGAAATGCTAGGGTTAGCTGCCCCTTTCTCTACTTCTACTAACATGCCTTTACTTATCCCTGCTCTTTTTGACAGGGCAGCCAGTTCCTTCTTTACTAGTCTTTGAGTTACGAGATCAGCTTAGTCATTACAATGATCTTAATGACAAAATTAAAGAGCAAGATAAGAAGCTGGAAACTCTTAATCGTGACAATGAGTTATTTACTATATTACAAACCGTACCAGGCATTGGACCTATGACAGCTTCTTGCTGCCTGTCTTCCGTCTCCGACCCTAAAGACTTTTCCAATGGCCGTAACTTTGCAGCTTGGCTAGGGTTAGTACCATTTCAATATTCAACAGGTGGAAAGCCAAGAATGCTAGGGATATCCAAGCGAGGTAACAAAGAACTTCGTGAGCTTTTTATCCATGCAGCTAGGGCTGTTTTATGGCGAGATGAAACTGCTCAGAGATACTTTGGCTCGTGGCTTACAGACTTAAAACTTCGAAAGCCTTTTAATGTTGCTTTAGTAGCTTTAGCCAATAAGTTAGCGAGGATAGCTTGGTCTGTTATGGCTACGAAGAAACCATTTGAAATAAGAGTATAAATCAAGTTTGCATATGAAAATGAAAGATGACAAAACGGTTAGACCACCAGATTGAAGACCTTGTGGACAGAACAGCGACATAGAACGCTTTCTCATTTTTGAGGACAATCTGGCGCGGATCTCATCGTAGAGCTGGGGCTATGTAGCATGTAGGTGTCCCCAATTAGACTCTGAATACATTAGCGCAAACCAACTCCGTTATTTGAATTTTTCACTTGCAAAACGGGGCGTACCATACATTCTGTCCAGAAGTGAGTTGTACGGTTTTTGGGAGTGCCAGCATCTAACTAATCGTGATCCGTCACAATTAAGTGCGTGTTTCTGCCAACCCTCTTCAAATCTCGAATCGCAGCTTCTTTTTTCGCAATCCGAAGGGGCCGATCTGAAGATATGGTATTGATGATAATATCAATATCATCACGTTTGGTATGTGTGAACTCGATAACGCCGTAGGAGGTTCTAAATTCCCCTTTACGCCCCGTTGTCATGATAGTAATTCGATCGGTCATCACTTGAGAAATGACACTGTATTCTGAGAGTGCCGATTCTAGAGAGATGTAATTGTACTCTCCCCGTCGCAAGCATTTAGCAATATATTCAATAGTATAACCACTTCTATGACGACTGTATGAGAATACATAAACACCGTTACACGCTCGCTCTATTACTCCTGCTTTTACTAAACGTGGCAGGCTTTGTTGGAATGCTGTAAGTGAATCATCAAAAAATAACCTTCTGAGATCACTCTTTCGATAAACATGTATGCCTTGCTTGTCAAACTTATGCAGGCGCTCTAATGCAGTCTCAATCTTCACTTCAATAATCATGAGTAGTCACAAAAAGTAAGTATGACATATATTTTTGTCCACTTGTGATTGAGGATAAAGCATCGGTAGTCGCTGATACCCTAGTGATTCCTGACTTGTTTTTCCGAGTTAGGATCCTAACTCGGAATTTATGGGGATGAATATGGTTACTTTGAGGTGGGGAAATGGCAGCACTAATCGTCAGGTGCGATGTTCATTCTCGGTTAGGATCCTAACTTGGAATTTATGATGATGAATATGGTTCTTTGAGGAGGGGGATAGCATCACCAATAGTAGTAAGAATTTGTTCTTCATTCTCAGTTAGGATCCTAACTCGGAATCTATGATGATGAATATGGTTCTTTGAGGAGGGGGAATAGCGTCACCAATAGTCAGAATCTGTTCTCTATTCTCGGTTAGGATCCTAACTCGGAATCTATGATGATGAATATG
>NZ_MQVK01000015.1:0-226435 GCF_002002385.1 Vibrio sp. SALL6 | reverse complement strand
ATTATAGCGTTTGCTAATAAAACTTAAATCTTGAACATAAAATACATTCTTCGTCTTTAATATAACACTTGAAGGTAACCGTAAGTCGAGGCTTTCATGCTCAAGGCTGACATACTGTTTAAAACGCCAAACCACTTTAACTGCAAACGGCGATGTCGTTGCGGTTTTAAATGAGCAATTGCTTCACATTTTAAGTGGCTGATTCGTAAAATGGATTGCGGTCTGCCATGACAATAGGCAAGGTGTTGAATAATACGAATCACTCATATAAGGCCATCCATGACAACAACTGGTCACGTGCATTTTTATATTGGCACTTACACCAACCCACCGAGTACGAGCACGGGCATTGCGCGTGTATCGCTGAACACTGAAACGGGTGAACTGACTCGGCTTGACGATGTTGTAGTTCAACGTAATCCGTCCTATCTCACGACCACCGAACACGGGCTGTATACGTTTAGCGAAATGGATAGAAATGAAGGTGCAGAGCTTGCGTTTTTTCGCGGTAGTGAATCCGTCTCTTTGCCGATTAATGGCGATTATCCGTGTCATTTGGATATCAAAGAACCGTTGTTGGCGGTTGCTAATTATGGCTCTGGAAATGTTAGCGTATTTCAATTGGATCGCGATGGTAAACCGCTTGGTTTATTGGCGGATTTATACGTTGATGGATGCGGGCCGAATTTAGAGCGCCAAACTTCTCCTCACGCTCATCAAGTCACGTTTTTAAAGCACAGTCATCAATTGGTTGTCGTAGACTTAGGCAGTGATAGCGTCCTTATTTATGATCACGATGCCCAGCCGCCGGATTTTTCACTGTCGCAAGTTATTCATTTGCCCGCAGGTTCGGGACCGCGCCATGTGGTGTTTAACCAACAAGAGTCGACAGCGTATGTGGTTTGCGAACTGTCAGAAACCATGATTGTGCTGGTTAAGCACCAAGATAAATGGCTTATCTCGAATCAAACAGAATTATTAGAAGGGGAAGAGAATCAGCAAGCGGCGGCGGCGATTCGTCTTTCGCAAGATGAAACGTTTTTGTATGTCTCTTGCCGAGCTCAGAACAAAATCAGTGTGTTTGATGTGTCTGGCGATACGCCGAAAAGGCGAGCAGCCATTCACTGTGAAGGGTTTTTTCCACGAGATTTTGTGTTGTCTCATGATCAAAAGTGGTTGTTGGTTGCCAATCAACATTCCAACAATGTGGTGAGCTTTCGTCGAAATCCTCAAACCGGTGAAATTACCCCAACGGGTTATGACTGTGAGATAGGCTCTCCAGTGTGTATTGTCGAACAACCTTTGTAACGAATAACGCAGAAGCAGCAGGAAATAGAAAAGCCTAGCGGGCGGCTAGGCTTTCAGGATAAAAACAGTTAACGCCAATCTTCAACGTACAGTTAGACGTAAATTTTGCCTTTCATATACAACACACCATCACCAGATACATTGACGCAATCCTCCTTGACTTTGCAGTACAGAACGCCACCTCGCGCTGATGCTTGATACGCCACTAAAGATGCTTTGCCGAGCTCTCGCGCCCAATATGGTGCTAAGCCTGCGTGGATTGATCCTGTGACAGGGTCTTCATCTCCGCCGTTCGCTGGCCAAAAGTAGCGAGATACAAAGTCGTATTGACTGCCTTTTGATGTGACGACGACATCGTAAGGAGCGAGTTGTTTCAGTTGGTCGGATCGATATTGAACATCGAAAACGGTTTGCTCATCTTCCACGATGACGAAGTAAGCTTGTGGGCTAAGCAGTACGTGTGTTACTTCGCAGTTTAATCCCTCAATCAATTGCGTAGGAATGGCGTCGACGGGCTGTGGTGCTCTTGTCGGAAATGTCATTTCAATCTTGCCAAGTGCGTTCTTAATTACGGTTAAGGTGCCCACTTTTAATGTGTGAAACTCAATACTTCCTGTAACGCCGAGTTGGTCGAACAACACCATGGAAGCGGCGAGCGTTGCGTGTCCACAAAAGTCGATTTCTGTAAGTGGTGAAAACCAGCGTATTTCATATTGATTCGTCCCAATCGTTTTAACAAACGCGGTTTCAGAGAGGTTGTTTTCTGTTGCAATGTTTTGCATCAGCTCTGGTTCTAACCACTCTTGCAAGGGTACGACTGCTGCTGAGTTGCCTTTAAATTGCGTGTCTGTAAATGCGTCAACGACGTAGATATCCAGTTCCATTTTGTCTTCCTTGTTCTCTGAGCAATTAGTTAGCATAAACCAGATGCAACTCAGAGAATAAGAAATTTATGCCTGAATCTTAAAGTTTCAAAATAGACGATGATTTTATATTTTGTGATACTTATTGATATGCCTTGGCTTGGTTTGATGAATAGACTTGAATTGAACTCACTGAAAGGAAGAAACACATGAAAGCGATTCACAATTCTGTTTTGGCCCTTAGCGTTTTGGTTATCGGCTCTGCCCATGCTTTTGAACTAACGAGCAAAGATATTCAAGAAGGTCATCCAATGGCGAAGACATTTGAATATTCAGGTTGGGGATGTGATGGTGCGAACCAGTCTCCACAATTAATGTGGAAAGACGTTCCAAAGGGTACAAAAAGCTTTGCGATTACCGCGTACGATCCTGATGCACCAACAGGCAGTGGTTTTTGGCATTGGATAGCGTTTGATATTCCAGCCTCAGTTAATGAATTGCCTCGTGGCGTTGATATTAGCAAGCTCGGCGGTAAGGAGTCTCGTATCGATTACGGTATTACTGGTTTTGGCGGCGCATGTCCTCCAGAAAAAGATGGTATGCACCGCTACCAGTTTACCGTTTGGGCCTTGCCAAGTGACAAGTTGAACTTGGATGAGAACACGCCAGCGGCGGTTGTGGGATTCACGTTGAATAGTGTCGCATTGGACAAAGCGAAGTTAACCGCCACTTACACACGATAATTGAATAAGAAAGGGGAGAAGATGAGCCACCAATATCAAGTCACGTTATTTCGTGCGGAGCAGCAGCAAAAGTTGCGTAACGTTCGGATTCATTCCCCGAGTATTATCCAGATCATTAAAGGGAGTAAGCGTCTGTTTTGGAAAGACGAAGCGTTCGATATTCTTCATCCTAATATCATGCTTTGTGAAGCAAACGCTTCGCTGAATTTTGAAAACCTTCCTCAGCAAGGGCGTTTTCTCTCTCGAATGTTCAGCTTTCACTGTGTACCGAGTGATGACATGCTGGAGCTGAGTATGAGCAATGTGCTTGGCGAAAATGTACCCGCGGTGGAGACAGATAAAGCGTTGCAAGCAACGCTGAATGCGCTGTTTTCTTTTGAGCAAGAGAGCTTGAGTGAAGCGACGCAACGTTATTGGGTGTTGGGGTTGTATCAGCAGTTAGCGGAAAGGGGATTATTGCATCGACTTTTTACCAGCTCGAACACCTCATTTAGCGAAAAACTCAGTCGCTATTTGTCACGCTCTCCGGGCGATGATCATCCTTTGGAACGGGTGGCTGAGCGTTTTGCTATGAGCCGAGCAACGTTGATACGCAAACTCAAGCAAGAGGGTACTCAGTATCGGGAAGTGCTGGCAGAAGTGCGCTTAAATCACGCACTCTACCTGATGCAAAATGGTTCATACAACGTTGCGTTGCTCGCGCAGTTGTGTGGTTATCAATCGGAAGGGCGTTTTAGCCAACGCTTTAAAGGCAAGTTTGGTTTAACGCCCAGCGAGTACATCAAAACCGTTGCCAGTTAGTACCTAGCATTGCTATTTGGCTCGGTCTCAATGTTTCCCATTTTAGCTTTTGTATTTGGTTTTCATCCGCAGTGCGACGTTAACCAAAGCAATCAGAACCGGAACTTCGATCAACGGGCCAATTACGCCAGCGAATGCCTGGTCGGAATTCAGGCCAAATACAGCAATGGAAACCGCAATGGCCAACTCAAAGTTGTTACCCGTTGCCGTAAATGCGATGGAGGCATTTTTATCGTAGGGGATGCCCATTCTCTTCCCGATAACGAAGCTGGCAAAAAACATCAATACGAAGTAGATCGCTAGTGGGACTGCCATGCGGAACACATCCATTGGCAGTTGTAAAATCATCTCTCCTTTGAGGCTGAACATCAGCACGATGGTGGCGAGCAAAGCGATCAAAGTAATGGGTGAAATTCGAGGAATAAACACATCGTTGTACCACTTCTCACCCTTTGCAGCGACTAACCACTTGCGACTGAGAAAACCAGTAAGGAAAGGAATTCCTAAGTAAATCAATACGCTTTCTGCAATGTCACCCATGGAAATATCAACCACAAAACCTTCGTAACCAAAGAACGGTGGAAGTACGGTGATAAAGAGCCAAGCCATAACGCTGTAAGTCAGAATTTGAAATGCGCTATTTAATGCCACTAAGGCCGCGCCATATTCTTTGTTGCCGCCGCCAATATCATTCCACACTAAAACCATAGCGATGCAGCGTGCAAGGCCAATCAAAATAATGCCAACCATGTAACCCGGATGATCACCAAGAAAGGTTAAGGCAAGAACGAACATCAGGATTGGACCGACGATCCAGTTCATAACCAAAGACAGTGTGATGGCCTTTTTATCTCTCGTTACCGTGCCCAATAGACCGTAGTTCACCTTGGCGAGTGGTGGGTACATCATCAAAATCAAACCAATGGCGAGCGGTACGTTCGTACTACCAACGGACATTGCTTCGTTCCATTCTGCTACTTGCGGGTAGACTGCGCCTATCCCCACGCCGATGGCCATTGCGACAAAAATCCAGACCGTTAAGTAGCGGTCAAGAAAGCTCATTTTTTCACTGGCACTATTTAAAACTTCAGTCGTCATAGTGGTCTCTATTCGTTTATCGTCGAAAGGCGATGTATTAAGTTATAGTTTATCTTTGCGCGCGTGGAAAGCGCGCAACGTGTCTTAGCTAAATAAACCGGAAAACTGAGCGTTAAACGCGTTCAGTTTTTCACGTTGAATACGGTAACAAACCTTTGGCGGGTTGGGTTCTGCACTGATAAACCCGGCCTGTTTTAGAATGCGTAAGTGTTCTGATACAGTCGATTGCGCTAAACCTAACTCAGAGACTAAATCGCTGTTTAAGCATCCACCCATGGTGTCTAAAGTGTGAAGAATATGCAGAATGCGTAAGCGAGCAGGATGAGACAGCGCTTTCGCTTGAGCGGCGAGTGCTTGTTCTTTATCGAGTTGTTGTTGCGTGGTTTCAAAAGCAATTTGGCACGTTTCGTTGCATTTGTTGCTCATGAGCAGACCTTTATAGTTAATCGTCGAATTGCGATTAAGTGTACGTGTGCTTTTTCTAAGGCGCAACTGTTGAAAGGAGAATTGAAGATAAGAGACGTCAAAAAATGGGAAGGGATGATGTCTCGCAAATATTTGGCGGACTAACAAAGAATTCGGTCAAATGGCAGCAAGTAAAAAAGCAGAACTTAAAGATACGACGAATTGGGGGTGTGGTATCAGGAGCTAAGTTCTGCTTGGGGGGTTAGGTTGTGAGCAATTTTCTATATTTCCTGCTAGCCAAATCAGTATGGTGAAAAAAGGGGAGGTAAAAAAGAGAGTAGATTTCTTCGCTTTATTCCTGATAAGACCAAATAGGTGGGTTTTCCCTACAATATAGGGACGAAATGCTAGTAAAAGGGGAACAAAGTGTTTGGAAGTTTTCTTATTTTATTGCCGCCAAGTTCAGTAAAATATGCCTATTCAATGACCTCCTAGAGTTAAGGTACGTGCGGTGTCTGATCTCAACTTATTTCGTTATTACCAACGCTTGCTCTCTTTTGGTGTTGGTAATGAAGCAAAAACTACGCTGCAAGAAATCGCCGATTTGTTGTTTACTTCGCCTCGTCATGCGCGCAGTTTGCTGGCGCAGATGCAAGAGATAGCGTGGTTAAGTTGGCGACCAAAACCAGGACGGAACCAACGTTCAACATTGTTGTTAAACGTTGAACTCAGCGCGCTGAAAGAAAGCCTTGCACTAGAGCGGATCAAGCTTGGTAAGTACGAGAAAGCGCTGTCGATTCTGGATGAAGATGAAGCCGCATTTGGGCGACTCCTCAAAACAACGTCGGGCGCATCGGTAAAAGAGGGGCGGCTCAATATTCAGCTGACCTACAAACGCATGTTCGAGCGTGTTGTTCCTCATCAATTGCAGCGAAGCAGTGAGCGCTTTTTGCTACGCCAAATTTATTGCTGTTTAGTATCAAGTGATTATTACGGGCGCGTAAAACCAGAGCTGGCGCACCATTGGCGATACGATGAGCAAAAATTCGAATGGACGTTTTACCTTCGCCCCGGGCTTACCTTCCATAATGGCAACCCAATCGATGCCGACACGGTGGTGAGTTTGTTTGCCAAATTGAGCTCACTAGAATACTACGAGAAAGAACTCGCGCATGTGGCAAACGTGACTGCGCCAAACCCTCTCAAAGTGGTGTTTACACTTAACCGACCTGACTTGGGTTTTGCTGGGCTTATTTCTGGCGTGAAATATGGCATTCAGCCCGTAAGTCAGGTGAACGTTGCGAACAACAAGTTGGTGGTAGGGAGTGGGCCATTTTCCGTCGTTGAGCACAGTGAAAACCGTTTGAAACTGCAAGCGTTTGATGGTTATTACGCGTGTCGAGTATTAACGGATTTGGTGACGATCTGGATCGTCAACGATGAAAAGATGGAGAACCCATCGCTCGCTGCGAATACTCTGCAACCACAGCCAGTCCTTGTTGATGACATGTGCGGTCACTACATGTCGACACCGAACAGTGAAACGTCCCCAGCGAGCAAACGCAGTCGAACGGAAGACGGTTGTTTGTTCGCACTGTTTAACCATCATGCGAAGCACGCTTTGTCTCAGGCTCAGCGCCGATACATCAGTGATTTGATTCGACCGGAGCAGTTAGCCGAAGTGATGAAGAGCGAAAAGATCAATTTTGGTAGCGTCGCTGCTTATAACTTGTTGCCAAACTGGAAACCAGTGTTGCGCCCCTTTGGAGATGTGGTCAAGTTGCCAAAGCTGATCACCATCGCAGGGTACAATTACACGGCGCTACGCCGGTGCGCGCGAGCGATTTCTTCGCGTTTAGAGCGTGCGGGCAGCCGAGTGGAGATCGTTATGTACTCCTACCGAGAACTGAGCGAGAAAGCCAAAAACGGCACGCTTGATGAGACTCTGGTTGTCACCAATATCAA
Organism: Vibrio sp. SALL6; assembly: GCF_002002385.1. Lineage (NCBI taxonomy): Bacteria > Pseudomonadati > Pseudomonadota > Gammaproteobacteria > Vibrionales > Vibrionaceae > Vibrio > Vibrio sp. SALL6. The sequence continues at coordinate 219,252 of NZ_MQVK01000015.1, read as the reverse complement.
CTTGGACGATAACCGTCATGCGTCTGCGTTTAGCAACTTCTTTAGCAATGCTGTGCTTTACCACACCTTAGGGGCGCAAAATGCGGCGTGGTTGGATGCTCAAATGGAAAATGTCCGTGCATTCTCACCGCTTGAAGATTACTTGAGCGCGTTAGAGCCGATCGCGTCCACATTGATTAGCGAATATTGGATTGCACCGATGTTCCACCATACTCAGACGCTACGTTTTCAAGGGGTCTTGGAAGATGTCGCACTCACAAACTGGGGATGGCCAGACATTCGATCCGTTTGGTCTGCGGACTGATCAAAACCGCCTGAATGGCGGTTTTTTTGTGTCTGCAATTTGGTGAAAGCCAGTGACGTTTTTATTTCTTCTAGCCAACAAATGTGATGTTTATCTACGTTTGAGTGCGAGCCATCAAGAAATAGCTCGAAATGAACTTTGAAATTAATCACGAATTATATCGAGTCAATAGGTCTAATGTGATCTGGTTTAAATAATGTAATTTTAAGAATATTGTCGAGAAAGCGATTTTATTCAAAATTCGTCTATTGACTTGTTGCTCAAATAAAATTTGTAGATTTTTTACGTGTGGGATTTTTGAGCTCTGTCCATTTAAACAAATTGACAGGCTTTAAAGTGTGATTCGAAGCGTAAAAGTAGCTCGGTTGCGCGGTTGGGACTCTGTTATTGATAATTAACCCATCAGATGACGAACTGTTGATAGGGTTAAATATGCTGTACGAGTTAATCGACCACGAACTAGTAGATGTAATTAATGATCGCGCTTACCAATGGCAAGATGCGGTTAAAAAGACCACTCAATACCTAGAAAATAAAGGTTACGTCTCCCAGCACTATGCTGATGCGATCATCCGTTCAACGGAAGAAAACGGTCCTTACTATGTGTTATGCCCTGGATTGGCTATGCCTCATGCCCGACCTGAAACTGGCGTTTTAAAAACAGGCTTAGGCATCCATATTTTCCCATCACCTGTTGATTTTGGATCGGATCTCGGTCCGGCCAATATTCTTATTACCTTAGCTGCGAAAGACTCTGATACCCACATTGAGGTGATTCAAGCGTTGAGCGAGATGTTTGTGGATGAAGAGAACATTGCAAAACTGGCACAGGCCTCTTCCAAAGAACAAGTGCTAGACATAATAAAAGCATACTAAAAGGAACATAACGTGAAAGCAAACATGCGAGCCAATGTGCAAGCCTTCGGAGGTCATTTGACCGCCATGGTGCTGCCAAATATCGGAGCCTTTATCGCTTGGGGCTTTATTACTGCACTCTTTATTCCTACGGGCTGGATGCCAAACGAAGCCTTTGGCGAACTCGTGGGGCCAATGATCACTTACTTGCTGCCACTTTTGATTGGTTACACTGGTGGTCAGATTGTTGGTGAAAAACGCGGCGCGGTAGCGGGGGCTATCGGTACGATGGGCGTGATTGTCGGGGCTGACATACCGATGTTTGTTGGCGCAATGATCATGGGCCCACTGAGCGCTTGGGTTGTGGTGCAAGTGGATAAACGTATTCAACACCGCATACCTTCTGGTTTTGAAATGGTGGTCAACAACTTCTCGTTGGGTATCGTCGGTATGTTGTTGTGTTTGTTCGCCTACGAGATTGTTGGCCCTTCAGTCACCGCAGCAAACTTGTTTGTGAAATCAGGCATTGAAGCGTTGGTTGCAACGGGTTTCCTGCCTTTGTTAGCGATCATTAACGAACCAGCAAAAGTGCTGTTCCTCAACAATGCCATTGACCAAGGCATTTACTACCCACTAGGCCTGCAAGCGGCCGCAGAAACAGGCAAGTCCATCTTCTTTATGGTGGCGTCTAACCCAGGCCCTGGTCTTGGTATGCTGCTGGCCTACGCGAAGTTTGGTCAGGGTTTGTCTAAACGTTCTGCGCCAAGTGCCATCATCATTCACTTCTTTGGTGGTATTCATGAGTTGTACTTCCCATACGTACTCATGAAACCAATCATGATTGTGGCAATGATTGCTGGTGCGGCGACAGGCATCGCAACCTTCAACCTATTCGATGCCGGTTTGGTCGCGGGTCCAAGTCCAGGCTCTATCTTCTCTTACCTTGCTCTTACTCCGAAAGGTAGTTTCATCGCGACCATCGCAGGTGTGACAAGTGCAACGATTGTCTCTTTCTTAGTAGCAAGTGCGATTTTGAAAGTGAGCAAATCAGAAGAAAAAGAAAGCGAGTTTGAGAAATCAGTTTCTGACATGAAAGAGATGAAAGCGGAAGGCGCAGTTAAGCCAGTTGCAGCTGCGACGACGCAAGAACCGAGCAAGCCAATTTCATTTGTCGCATTCGCATGTGATGCGGGTATGGGCTCTAGTGCAATGGGCGCATCGACCTTCAAACGCAAGCTGGTACAAGCTGGGATAGATATTGAAGTGAAGAACTTTGCCATCGAGAAAGTCCCGAGTGAAGCCGATATCGTCGTGACACACGAGAGCTTAGAAAGCCGTGCAGTCAACGCGACAGGTTTACCAGTCGTAACGATCAAGAACTTCCTCAACGACCCAGCGCTTGACGAGCTGATGGATAAGATTAAGCAACAAACGGTCGCGACTGAGCAACCAGCCTAACAATGCAGTTTGGGGCGGCAGGTATCGCCCCAATTAGGAGAGAAATCATGGTACAAACAACGGCAGCGGTTATCTGTGGTGAGAAAAACGTTCAATTAAGAACCTTTGATTTACCAAACATTTCAGCCGACGAACTTCTGGTTAAAAACATTTCAAATAGCATTTGTCTATCCACTTACAAAGCAGCATTGTTAGGTAGCAAACACAAACGCGTTCCTGAAAACACTGACGAAGTGCCAGTGATGACAGGTCATGAATACGCAGGTGTGATTGTTGAAGTCGGTGAGAATCTAAAAGATCAATTCAAAGCTGGTGACTACTTTGTTTTGCAACCTGCCATGGGCTTGCCAACAGGTTACTCAGCGGGCTACAGCTATGAGACATTTGGTGGCAACGCGACGTATTCCATTATTCCTAAAATCGCTATCGACCTAGGCTGCGTGCTGCCTTACCACGGCGATTACTTTGCTGATGCGTCGCTTGCTGAGCCAATGTCTTGCATTATTGGTGCGTACCATGCGAGCTACCACACCACGCAATACGTGTACGAGCACGATATGGGCATCAAAGAAGGTGGTGCGTTAGCGCTTTTGGCGTGTGCTGGCCCAATGGGGATTGGTGCAATTGACTATGCGATTAACGGCCCTGTAAAGCCAAAACTGATCGTGGTGACGGACATCGACGCTGCGCGTTTAGACCGAGCTGAAAGCCTCATTCCGGTTGCAAAAGCTAAAGAGCAGGGCGTAGAACTGCACTACGTGAATACCGCTCAAATAGACGATCTGGTCGCGTATCTCAAAGCACTCAACGGTGGCAATGGTTATGACGATGTAATGGTCTACGCGGCGGTTGCTCAAGTGCTAGAACAAGCCGATGAGCTACTTGGCAATGATGGCTGCCTCAACTTCTTTGCTGGCCCAACGGATAAGAATTTCAAAGTGCCGTTTAACTTCTACAACGTGCATTACGAATCAACCCATATTGTAGGGACGTCTGGTGGTTCAAAGGGTGACATGGTGGAATCTATAGAGCTTTCCTCGCAAGGCAAGATCAACCCGTCTTTCATGATCACACATGTTGGTGGCTTACAAGCTGCGCCACATACAATTCTGAATCAGTTGGATATTCCGGGCGGTAAGAAGTTGATTTACCCACATATTGACCTGCCATTGACGGCGATTGATGACTTTTTATCGCTGGCAGACCAAGACCCGTTCTTTGCGGAACTCGATGCGATTTTGTGCGCGAACAACTATGTGTGGAACGCGCATGCAGAAAAAGCGTTACTTGAGTTTTATGACGTGAGCTTAACGGTTTAGTTGCAACGAACATGTGTGGTAGCCTTTGCGCTGCCACATAATGGAGAGGTCATAAGACGTTGTCACGTGAAGACGAATTACTGGAGAAATTGGATGAGTGTGAAAATGCCACTGCGTTTCTTCAGGTTTCTAACAAAATAATTAACCTCAAGTTAAAAGCATTACTTCCGAGTGTGTTCGTCCAAGACGACTTAGTGAAGGAGTATGCTGTGGATCCTTTATTGAGAGAAGATGGGCCATTGGTCACGACCGATGTTGTCTCCAAGTTGATGTTTGCGATGGGAAAAATCTCATTACAAACTTATGCAGACATTGGCTTGTACGATCAGGTATTGGAGTATGTGGTTACTCAGCCTGAAAAGATCGCGTTTACAGATGATGTGATTTATGACTTCATCAAAAACCAAGCGGTACTCTCTTCTCAGCAAGACTGCTTTTATCTTGAGTCGATCAATCAGCTAAAGTTCTCTTCGTTTGAGTCCTTTTCGCAGATGAGATACGAATCTCTCATCAAAACAGTGCTCAAGCTGTCGTGTGAAATGTTGATAGAAAGAATCGAAGAGGAAATCAATCAGTAAGGGTTCACCATGAAAGTGAATTTAAACGTCAGTGGCTTTGAAACCGAAGCAACCTTTCCCGATGCTGACGTAAAACGAATCCATCAGCCTCTTATCGAAAAATTTACTCGCCTCTATCATGAGAAGCAGGAACGCATAGTGGTGTTCTTGTGCGCACCTCCGGGCAGCGGTAAGTCGACACTCGCTGCATTCTGGGAATACCTGTCGGAACAAGATGAAAGCCAAGAGCCTTTACAAGTGCTGCCGTTTGATGGCTTCCATTATCCAAATGAGATCCTCGACAACAATACGATTGAACGAGATGGCGAGCTCGTGCCTCTGCGCAGTATTAAGGGGGCCTATCAAACATTTAATCTGACGGAGCTTATCGACAAGCTCAAACAGCTCAAAATGAAAGATACAAAATGGCCATACTACGACCGCAATTTGCATGATCCAGTCGACGACGCCATTTTGGTAAATCGGAATGTGGTTGTCGTTGAGGGGAATTGGTTACTGCTTAATGAACCAGTGTGGAATGAACTGCATCGTTTGGCAGACTTTACCGTCTTCGTCAATACACAGCCTGAGTTTCTGCAAGAGCGTTTAGTCAATCGTAAGATTCGTGGTGGTACAGAGCCAGAAGCTGCATTGGAGTTTTATTTGAACTCAGATGCCGTAAATGTAGATAAGGTTTTAAATCACTCAATTCCAGCGGATCTCACGCTGTTTCTCAATCAAAACGGTTCGTTCGAAATTCGATAACTCGTCCACAATTTAGGAGGTCACCATGGATATCGTCGTTGATAGCCACACCCATACTATTGCCAGTGGACATGCCTACAGCACCATTTTAGAGAACGCATTGGCAGCCAAGAATAAGGGGCTAAAACTTCTTTGTACCACCGATCATGCTCCCGAAATGCCAGGAGCCCCTCACTACTGGCACTTCAATAATCAAAGAATTTTGCCCCGCTTTTTGCATGAGGTTGGTATTCTCCGTGGCGTTGAAGCTAACACTTTAAACGTCAAAGGCGAGATCGATCTTCCGCTTTCCTCTGATCAACATCTTGATTGGGTAATTGCTAGCTTTCATGAGCCCGTTTTTAGACCCGCAACCGAAGCGGAGCACACTGCCGCGCTAATTAACGTCATTAAAAGTGGCAGAGTGGACGTGTTAGGGCACTTAGGTAATCCCAATTACCCATTTGATATGGAGCAAGTGTTGCGTTGCGCTAAATCCCACAATGTGGCGATTGAGGTGAACAATACGTCTCTCACAGGCAAGAGCCGAAAGGGCAGTGATGCGCGCTGTGATCAAATTGTTGCCTTAGGAAAAGAGATTGGCGTGTATTTCAGTACCGGCTCTGATGCGCACTTTTGCGAAGAGATTTCAAAACTGGATCTTGCCATCGAATTGCTGGAAAAACATGGCGTGGAGAAGGACAAAATCCTAACGACTTCAACCCGTCGTTTCTTGAAGTTCTTACTACTCAGAGGTAAACCACGCATTCCTGAGTTCGACGCGTTTTACTGATGTATGTGCATGAATAATCAAAAGTAGACCCCGCCAATCGGCGGGGTTTGTATTAGTTATGTACAAACTTGCTTACTTACAAAGGTGACTCAACGACTACATATTTACGATCTGCCCTAAGTGGCGCAAACCATGTGTCTTGGTATTTGAAATAGCTTTGCCCGTCTATCACTATCGTCTGCTTGGTGTGGGGAAGTGAGTCAACAATTTCGCCAAGCTTATAAGGATTTGGGGTTTTCTTAGTGATCGTTTTGCTTGTCTCTGTTGTCGTGGCGCTCACTTGGTTAGGAGAGGCAGAATCAGAGTTGGGTGAGGTTGTCACAGTACTTAAGCTCGTTGTTGTTGACGCTGAGTTAGGTAAAACATCACTACCACTGATGACCGTGTAATTTCCGGCTGGTGGGTTTTGGACATACACGTAACGACTGCCGCGCTGTTGATAATAGGCGTCTTGCACAATGGCATAGGTCACTCCAGCGAAAATCGCAAACGTAGCGATGCCAACCAGATCGTTATGGTAATAGTAATAACGACCACGATAAGGTGGATACCAATAACCAGGTCGCACATAAATGAAAGAGGAATGGTATCGCGGCGGTCTTATTACGACGGGTGGACGATGGTAGTAAGGCGGTCTGTAGTCGTGTGAAGGGCGATGGTGATGCGGCGGCCGAATCGGTCGCTCCGGACGATTTACAGGATGACTGTGGTGCTTATTGCCCGGTTGAGTAATGGGTTTCACCGAATGTTGCGGATGAGGTTTTGCCTGTAATGTTGTTGTGCCAAGTATCATGACAAACACACTGGTCGCAAGCCCTCTGAAAATTGATATGTAGTTCATAAAACGCCTCCCCTTGATATTGGAGAGTAGGGTGCTCAAAACATAAGTATAACAGAGCGAAACAATTAGGAAGCGTTAGGATCTGAGCGTTGTTCAAGTACTAGAGATAAGAGGCGCACCAGTAGGGACTGTGCTTCAGGTGATAGCAGCCGAGCAACCGTCACCAAATCTTCTGCGGTTACGTGTTCTATCCCTCTAATATCGAGCGCGATATCGAGGTCAGTCAGATTTAGAGAGCGCAAAATAGAGCGGTATTGCGAAAGTTTGAGATCCGATTCACCTCGCTCGATGCGTTGGTAAGTTTTGACGCTCATCCCCGCGATATTTGCCATTTGTTCACGCGACAAACCGTGCTCTTTCCGTCTAATTATGAGCGCTTCAACGATAGGGTCTACGTGCATGGCTTCTCCAGATAGGACAGTTTTGACCTAATCAACGCAAGAAGTGGACCACTTTAACCACCCTATCTTTACCCGATTTTAAAAAGGGTATAAGAATGGCGTTCTAATTAAATGTGCAATTATTTCAGTCAGTTCTTATAAAAATGGAAAAGCATCAGTCATATAAATCAATTACAGCAAAAGTTTCTATTCGCAAAATGCAACGCATTTTAGATCAGCTGCTGAATGAAATTGATGATAAACACCGCGCTTCAAAAGAGAATGTTGTGACATTGACTCGGCAGTCACAGCATCGTCTGATGAGCTATAAAGAGCTTTATCTTCACCGTGAGGCTATAGCCGAAAGTGAACTGCTGTTGGCGTATGAAAGCATGAGTGATACCGAGAAACAGATAGCTGATATGGGGCTATCAGAACTAACTTATGCCATTGAAGCGCTAGATAGAGCGTGCTAACGCATTGCACAATATCTTCAACGATTGGATTGTGTTGAATAAAGGGAATAATAAACAAAGAAGGGATGCAAATGCTGGGGAACCACACCCAGCATTCGGACACTCATTTACCTAAATTTTCGAACCGTAAATCAGTGTTTAGAGGTATGTGAACCGAAGCGAGTCGGTACGCAGCGAATAATAGCGATATTGTCTGATCTAGGCTACGTCCTTGGAATCTAATACCTTAACCTAAACTGTAAATTAATTTGTACACACTCCAATAATTGAGCGCTCCAGCACGTTCTTTTTCTCATTAAGCGATAAAAGACTAACTAGCGATGAAAATAGCAACATATCTATTGCTCCAGTAAAGGGTTGTTAAAATATATCGCTGTAAGACTGACCTTTTGCTTTTCAATCGTCCTAGTTATGCCTTACAATCTTTTTCGAACCAAATCCATTCATAAAGAATGGGGTTGATGATTCCAGATGAACGATTTTGCTTCGAACCCAAAGTTGTCACATCTCATCAGCCATTAACATCGCCCAAAACGACTCCCGATTCATTCATGTGCAATTGAACTAACCACCTTTTGCTGCATGTTTCTTGTGACAGGGGTTCTTGTATCCATTTTCTGGCTAAGAGAGAAGTAGGGTCGTTTTGTATCTGTGCTCTGGATGCAGCACAGCAGGCGAGAGATAAACGGATTGAATTTAGAGGTATTAACCGTGAACCTAAAACTTGTCGGCAGCTCCCTGATCGTTGCAGGTACTGCTCTTGGCGCTGGTATGCTTGCCATACCTATGGTGCTTGCTCAATTTGGCCTCCTTTGGGGCACTCTTCTTATGTTGTTCATCTGGGCTGGAACCACTTATGCCGCTTTGCTTCTACTCGAAGCGAGTTGCAAAGTCGGTGGTGGCGTAAGTATGAACGCAATCGCCCGCGAAACACTGGGTAAAGGCGGTCAGCTAGTGACCAATGGTCTGCTTTACGCGTTGCTTGTTTGTCTATTGATGGCTTACATCATTGGCGCTGGCGATCTAGTGCAAAAAATCACGGCATCAGTCGGCCTTTCTGTTTCCACTGTTTCTAGCCAAGTTGGCTTTACCATCTTAGTGGGTCTGATTGTTTCTGCTGGCACTGGTGTGGTCGACAAGCTTAACCGTGGTCTGTTTATCGGTATGATTGTTGCGCTTGTTTTAACGCTGTTTGCTCTTGCTCCTAGTGTTTCATTCGAAGGCCTAAACGAAGTCGTGAGTAGCGACAAAATGGCACTGATCAAAACCAGCTCTGTGCTATTCACCAGTTTTGGCTTTATGGTCGTCATTCCTTCGTTGGTGACTTACAACAAAGAAGCGAGCAAAACTCAGCTGCGCAACATGATCGTTGTCGGCTCTACGATTCCTTTGGTTTGTTACCTATTGTGGTTGTTTGCGGTTGTGGGTAACTTGCCGCCACATGAGCTGGTGCAGTACTCAAACGTCACTGAACTTATCTCGGTTCTTGGTCAACAGTACAATGGCTTGGAGTTTATTCTGTCCATGTTTACTGGTTTGGCGTTGCTAACTTCATTCTTGGGTGTGGCAATGGCGCTTTACGACCAAAACGCGGACTTGCTCAAAACCAGCAAGCCAGTGGTATTCGTCACCACATTTATTCTGCCGCTACTTGGTGCTGTATTTGCTCCGGAACATTTCTTAGCAATTTTAAGCTACGCAGGCATTATTCTTGTGTTCTTGGCAGTTTTTGTTCCATTGTCGATGACAATGAAAGTGCGCCGTGTACCTGTCGAAGACAACAGCGTTTACGAAGCTGGTGGCGGTGTGATGGGCATGAGTATGATCTTCCTGTTTGGCTGCTTCCTACTATTTGCACAAGCTGTGTAATACAAGCACATTGAATACATGAGCCGCCCGTTGAAAAACGAGCGGCTTTTTTAATGGCAATGACATAAGTTTTACGAGAGATGACGGCTTTGACGTCGTGCTGATAATTGTTCATAAGCTCTGACCGAGAGGTGATACTCCTTAGCGAACAACTGACATGTAGTAAGCAGATGCTGACTAATATAGTGATAGTTATATCGATAAGGGGAATCGTTGTGTCAAAGCAATTATCTGTTGCCATGGTTGGCGTTATGCTGTCTTTGGGTGTGTTCAGTGCGGAAGCGATGGCAGATCCAAAACACAGACACGGTCATAAACACGAGCATCATCATGACCATCACCACCATAAACGTAAGCACAAGCATAAACACCGACATCATGATGTGATTGTGGTGAACCCAAGGCCGCCAAGGCACCAATACTACTATTATGACCGCATTCCTCGTAATAGCACTTATATTCAAATTGGTAACTTTACGTATTTAAAAGTGGATGACCATTATTATCGTCGTTCAAGTGACCGATATATCCATGTAAAACTATAGATACAAAAACAGCGAGCTAGGCTCGCTGTTTTTGTTGATGAAAGGCCTAAACCGTAAAGCGATTTAGGATTTCATCCTGCTTGCGTACATTGTCGTGTTGAGATTGCATCGCTTCGTTAGTGCGGTTTGCAGAATCAGCAACTTGAGTGGAGAGGTCTTTAATGTTGACCGTGTTGTTGTTGATTTCTTCCGCGACAAGGCTTTGTTCTTCTGCCGCAGAGGCGATTTGTAAGTTCATGTCTGAGATCCGTTGAATCGCATCACGAATGCGTTGTAGCGCATCATTCGCCAAATCGGCTTTTTCTACCGCTTCTACAGCACTGCCTTTGCTTTGATGCATCGCGCTTGCCACTGAAGACGCGCCAGATTGTAGCTGTTCAATCATGCTGCGAATTTCTGTTGTCGATTCCTGTGTACGTTGTGCCAGTGTGCGAACTTCATCGGCCACTACAGCAAAACCACGACCAGATTCACCTGCGCGTGCAGCCTCGATTGCAGCATTCAATGCAAGTAGGTTGGTTTGGTCTGCAATATCGTTGATAACTTTAAGAATCGTTTCGATGTTTGCTGTTGCTGACTCTAACACCTGAACTTCTTCAACCGCCAAATCAATGCTGTCTGAGAGCATATTAATGGTTTGTGTTGATTCGCTCACGACTGATGAGCCTTCAATGGTTGCTTGATCGGCTTCTTTCGCAGCGCTTGCGGCGCCTTGTGCGTTGTTCGCAACTTCTGTCGCGGTGACAGACATTTCGTGCATTGCGGTTGCCAGTTGCTCCAATTCTTGAAGCTGAGTTTGAATGGCACCAGCGGAGTCGCGTGCGCCTTCTGCCGTGATTTGAGTGCCAGTAAGAATCTGATCAGAGATCGATTTCGATTCAATGATCTGCTGCTGAAGATTTTCCATGAAGGTGTTGAAGTTTTTCGCTAGCTCAGAAAACTCCTGATCGGTGTCAGTTTCTAGGCGTTGCGTCAAATCACCTTTGCCAGATGCGACGTCTTTAATTGCCGTGTTTAGTGTATCTAGCGGGCGCATTAGGGTTCTGATCAGAAGTGTTAATGCGATAACTGAAGCAAGTACAGCGATGATTGAGTAAATGATCGCGCTATTACGTAGCTCTCCAACCACTGAGTAAGCTGCTGTTTCATCAATGATTGCACCCACGTACCAGTTCTCACTTGGGATATGAGTAAGGCTAACCATGTAAGGATTGTTATCAACTTCGATGTGTTGAGTCGCCTTATTTAAGTCAACTTGCGGTAGGTAGCTATTGAGCTTTTCACCGTTGTACTTACTTTGCGGGTGCGCAATCGTCGTGCCATCGTCAGTGACTAAGAACAAGTAACCAGCATCAAACAGGTTCACTTGGTTAACTAGGTCGGAAAGGGTAGTTAGCTCTAGGTCGTAAAACATGCCCGCTAAGAACCGGCCGTTTTGTTTTACTGGCGTACCAACAGAGATGATCACATTCTTAGATGAAGCATCAACATAAGGGTCGGTAACCACCAAATCGCCTTTGTTTTTGGCTGCGATAAACCAAGGGCGTTGGCGAGGATCATAATCAGGCCCTGCATCCCAACCGTCGTCGTTTTCAATCACGAAGCCATTACTTTCGTAACCAAAACCAATCGCTAGGAAGCTCGATTTCGGAGTTGGCTTCTCAAGAATGTCTTTTACGTATGTGCGGTCGTTTGGCGATAGTTCTATGATCTCTGTGATCGAGCGTGCGAGATCTTTCTTCGCGTTCATTTCGGATTGAACGGTGTTGCTCACACTGGTCAAAATCTCTTTAACGCTTGAATTGATGTGCTCCTGAGTTTGAGAACGAATCGTCATAACTTGTTGCGTCGATAGTAGCGACACAGTAATTAGCAGCAAAATTGAAGAGGCGGTGACAACCTTATGTCTGAATTTCATGAGTTTTCCTCTAAGTCTCCCGGATAGTTTTCTTCTGCTTCCACCTCTTTTTTGGTTCGGGTGAATTCGGCAGAAAAAGAAACCTGTTGTGTTTGATTACTTTCTTATCGACATCTTTATCAAAAACATGAATCCATTTGTTGTCTTTTTTAACCAAAATTAAACAAAACGGTGATTTGAGTTAAAACTTGTGAGTTTGATCTGATTAGTGAGCCATCTTAATGAAAGCGTCATAATGAAAGGAATTGCTTAAAGAGTACTGTTGTTAACAGGTTTGATTGAGGAGTTTAGTAAAGTTTTATGTATTATAAATAAGCATTTATTGAGGTTTTTTCTTTGTAAATTATAGAGTTTACGTTGGGGGGCGAAGTTAAGTGGGGAACTAAGCCAAATTTTAGTTGTAAAAAAGGCCCCGACGGAGCGGAGCCTTTGTGTATGCTTTGATTTTAGAAAATCAGATGCGCAACACCAGCAATCACAGGAAGTGTAATCAGCGTACGCAGAATGAAGATAACAAACAGTTCTACGATGTTAACTGGAATCTTGCTACCTAGTAGTAGTGCGCCAACTTCTGACATGTAAATCAACTGAGTAACAGACATTGCTGCGATAACAAAACGAGTCATTTCATTGTCGATAGATGCCGCTAGAATCGCAGGGATAAACATATCTGCAAAGCCAACCACGATAGTTTGCGATGCTTGTACCGCTTCAGGAATTTGTAGCAACTCTAAGTAAGGAATGAATGGCTGACCAAGGATCTCAAACACTGACGTGTATTCAGCAATCACTAGTGCAACGGTACCCAAACCCATAACCACAGGCAGTACGCCAAACACCATATCGATAGCGTTGTGCACACCTTCTTTGAATACGGACTGAACAGATTTTACTTCTGCAGCGCGTTTTAGAGCTAAGTCCATGCCCCAAGAGAATGTCGTGTGACCTTCTGGCACTGCATCTACATCTTCTGCTGGCTTGCTGCCGTCAATGTAGCGGTCTTTTTTCAGGCTTAGAGGCGGCAAACGAGGAATGATAACCGCAGCCACGATACCTGCTAAACAGATAGCTCCGTAGAAAGGTAGGAACAGGTGTTCAAGTTGAACCTGAGCAATAACAACTAAGCTGAATGTGATCGATACCGCTGAGAACGTTGTACCAACAACTGCCGCTTCACGTTGAGTGTAGAACTTGTTTTCGTACTGCTTGCTTGTCAGTAGGATGCCCACACTGCCATCACCCAACCATGATGCCATACAGTCGATCGCACTACGGCCAGGTAGGTTAAATACTGGACGCATTACTTTACTTAATAGCGCGCCAAATAGCTCTAGAAGACCGAAGTTAAGTAGTAGAGGAAGCAGAAGGCCAGCAAAAATGAATACTGCGAATAGCGTTGGTAGAAGACCAGTTAAAACAAGGCCGCCGGTGTTTTCTTCCCAAATCGCTTTTGGACCTACTTGGAAGAACGTCATCAATACCGCAGCACCACCGATTAGGCGAACAACAAGCCAAAGTGGAGACGGGTTGAAAAGTCCGTTTAAGAAACCGTTACGAAGGATCGCTGCTGGCTTGAAAATTTTACAAAGAACAGAAGCGACAGCCATGAAAGCGATAATAGCGGTAACGATAGCAATAAGTGCATCGCCAAGTAAGGCAGGAATGACTTTTGCCATGACTGCAACAGGGATAGTGAGGTCGCCATTGTAAGAAATAGGCGCCATAAACAGTAGAAGACCGATTAGGGATGGAATGAAGAACATCCAAAAGTTGCCCTTAGGTGCTTCAGTAGCATTGGTGTTGTTATGCATAGTTTTCTCGTGTTACTACTAGTCAATACTCGCCATATTCCATGACATAAATATTCACTAAACATCCGTATTTAATCACAGTGATGCGGAGGGTACCCGCAAACTGCATCCATTGCAATACTATTCATTAAATACATGTAGTTATTCAGCCGATTTATCGGATAAATTGCCAAATAACGCCATTGTGTATATGAAAATGTTGCGTGTGTTAGAAAATTGTAGCACGAGAGGCGTGCTGTGCAGATTCTTATGGGGCGCAGTGTGACTGGAATAATAAAAAGACGGGCAAATGTGATTACGATCTCACGTAAATTACCTTGGTTTTTAGGCTTAACCTTAATAGAACTAAGGGCTATAGAAGGCTGTATTGAGTGTTATATAAAGAAAGTTGAGACAGTCGAAGGTGGATTGGAATGAAGCAGAGTCGCAACGGATTCATGCATTGATGGCTGAATCCGTTGCTTGAAATTAAGCGTTTTGGTTGCGACTGATGGAGTAAAGGTAAGCCCAGTAAATTAGCGCGATACCAAAGGCTAAAATTGCAGGAAATACCAGAGCATACAAGCCATAAGCCATAAATAAGGCAGCGCCGACGCTCCCGCCTAGTAAAAAACCAAAGAAGATGAATAGAAACAACTTAGCTTTACGGCGGTCAAATTGACGTCCTCGTAAGCTCTCACCAATCATAATGCCAAGGTCGGTAATGATCCCCGTCATGTGTGTCGTTCGGACAACTGCGCCACTAAAAGTGGTGATCATCGCATTCTGCAAACCACATGCTGCTGACGCTAAGTATTGGCCGTAGGAGTCGCCCTCGACCAAGAAGCCTAAACTTAACAGTAACAAACTCCCTTCAATACAAAGTGCCACACCATAGCGTCGGCCAAGCTTTAAAGCGCTACTCTCAATAAAGAAGCCGCTAAACGCAGAGCCAATCAAAAAGCTGAATACGATAAAGAGCAGGTGAATGGAATTATCCATACCTGTTAATAGGCTATTCCCTAGCTGAGTTACGGTTCCGGAAAGATGCGTTATCGCTTGATGTTGAAAGCCGAGAAGACCAACGGCATTGACGCAGCCCGCGAGAAGGGCAAGTAGAAACGCGCCATATTCCACCCAACGAGGAAGTCTGGAAATCACAATAAAACCCCACCAAATGTTAGGAGCAGATTATAACGCTCACACTGAGTTACGAAACCTTTTCCTGTTCAACTCGGTTGATCATTCTCAAAAAAATCTCATTTATAGAGCTTTTGCTCAGATAATAACAAGCCAATAAAGGGGGATTCCCCTCTATTGAATGTGTTCCATTGTGCACTCGAAACTCACCCAGCCATGTTTCCTTTGCTCATAAATCGAAACTTTTGGCTCATGAAATTCGGTGTTATTGAAAATTCCAACGGGAACAACAACGATTTCGGGAGCTGCGGATAACAACAGTCGCATCGTCGTGCCACAAGCAGGGCAAAATTCGTATTTCACTTCATTACCATCGTCGCTGATTCTGGTGTAGTTGGTCGTGTCACCATCTAAAATGACCTGCTCCTTATCGAATTTGGCCTGGACACCAAAAACGCTGCCTGTTCGTTTCTGGCATTCAAAGCAGTGACAAATAGAGGTTCGCAGAGGTTCATCTTTACAGCGAAGTTGAACTAAGCCACAGGCGCACTCTCCGGTGTGAATTATGTTTGTCATCGTTATTACCTATCGATTGCCCACTAAACAGTTTATACCTAAATCCGCTCGAGTGATTTCACGATACTTGGTTCATCGAGATTTGAGTGTATGCGGTGATCCTATTCGAATTGGTATATACTCCGAACACAATTTTTAGAACAAAAACAAGGAAGTCGCTATGGCTCGCAGCAGAATTCTGCCAATTCCACTCATTCTTCTTATTCCTATCGTGCTATTAGCGATTGTTATCATTGCTGGTGTGTATCGCTTTAGCTTGTCTGATGATGAAATCATGGCCAAGTTTCCGCAAGCAGAGGTGCAATCTAATCCTATCGTTGCCGAAGTGTTGGGAGTGCAAGCGAAGAATCCGTGGACAATTCAAGTACCAGAGCAAAATGCCGTCTCTTTTTTAGAAGAGTGGGACAAGGAGAATGGCTACCTGATTGGTCAGTATGATGCAGGCGCGACAAAGGGGCAGGTTTTGGTACCGACCGCGTTTATCGCTCAACGTAAAATCAACAAAGAATTTTGGATTGCGGCGCCGATGATTGTTACGACTCAAGGCTCAGGGGCATTTTATTATGTTGGGTTGTTTAAGTTTGATCCGATCCCGAGCCGAGTGGTGTTGCTAGACAGCGTGTTTATTGGTGATCGAGTTAAATTTGCTCAAATTAATTGGCAAACGGATACCAAAATCGCTATTTCATTCCTAACGCATGGCGAAAGTCAATCCATGGCAGATGAGCCAAATCAATCAAATTCAGCCACTCTAACCCGTGTAGGTAATAACCTACATATGCAACAGTGATGAATTTTTTTTGACTTCTGTAAAAATTAAGTGTTTTCTGCGCTAGATCTCGAAATTTCATAGTGATTTCTTATACGGGAATGCATAAGCTATGAGCCTTGTTTGAAAGGAGATAGTAATTCCCGTGTCTACAAATGAAATTACAAAACGGTTGCCGAATCTGACAAGTCGTAGAGCGCTACTGTTATACTCCTTGCCAGTTTTAGTTGCGATAGGTGTTTCTCACTCTCTCAAAGAGTCATCTTTAACTAAAACCATCGCATTAAACCTGCCAGAATCGCAGGTTGTTGAACGAATTCTTGATGCGACGACTGCGGAAGTCGTCACTCCACCTAATTTTGAGTATCAAATCCAAGCTGGCGATAATTTAAGTACTATCTTTAGCCAACTCGGTTTCGGTTACAGTTCATTAATGAAAGTAATGGAAACGGATTTGAACTACCTTGCACTTGATACCTTAAAGCCTGGTAATACGCTGCGTTTTTGGCGCAATGATGCCACAGGCGAGCTAGAAAAAATGGAACTGCAATTTTCGATTGCAGATAAAGTGGTTTACCAGCTGAACAGCGATGGTGGCTATGACTTTACCGATATTTCCATTCCTGGTGTTTGGCGTCAGGAGCCGCTAGTTGGCGTAATTCAAGGCAGTTTCTCTTCTTCTGCGAATCGTTTAGGTCTGAGTTCTGCAGAAATCAGCCAAGTGGTGAGCTTGCTAAAAGAGCAGGTGAACTTTGGGCGTGATCTTCGTGCGGGTGACCGATTTGAAGTGGTTCGTCGTTCACAAACTATCAACGGTGTTTCAACTGGCAAGAATGAAATCGAAGCGATCAAAATCTACAATCGTGGTCGTGAGATAACCGCGTATCTTCATACGGATGGTCAGTTCTACAACGCGAAAGGTGAAAGCCTACAGCGTGCGTTCCAACGTTATCCTGTGAGCCGTAGTTGGCGTATCAGTTCTGGATTTAACCCGAATCGTTTACACCCAGTAACAGGCCGTGTTGCACCGCATAACGGTACTGACTTTGCTGTGCCAACTGGCACACCAGTAGTGTCGACGGGTGATGGTACTGTGATTATGACCCGTAAGCACCCATATGCGGGTAACTACGTTGTTGTTGAGCACGGTAACAAATACAAAACGCGTTACCTGCACCTAAGCAAGATCTTAGTGAAGAAAGGCCAAAAAGTTTCTCGCGGTCAGCGTATCGGTTTGTCTGGTAAAACAGGCCGAGTTACTGGTCCACACCTTCATTATGAATTGATCGAGTACGGACGCCCTGTCAACGCGATGCGCGCGAATATTCCGATGGCGAGCTCTGTTCCTAAGAAGGAGATGGCAACCTTCATCGCGAATCGAGATGAAATGGATAAGCTGCTAAAAAACAAAGAGAAAGCGGTTTTATAGCTGTTTAGGCTCTTAATCGAAACAAAAAGACCAAGCAATTGCTTGGTCTTTTTTATGCGCGTTTGACTTGTCTATCGTTAATCATGTGTACCAATTCATCGACGTTGTGTGGGCGAGAATAGAAGTAGCCTTGAATATAATGGCAACCCATGTCGATAAGCTTATTTAACGCCCTGTCGTCTTCTACGCCTTCTGCAATTAAGTCGACATCCAACAGTTGAGCTAACTGGGCTATCAGATACACCACTTGCTCTGACGTTTTGTTCGAGAGCATATTGCGCACAAATGTGGCGTCAATTTTGATGCTGTCGATAGGGTAATTATGAATGTAATTTAAGCTCGAATAGCCAGTGCCGAAGTCATCCAGTGCGACTTTAAAACCAAGATAGCGAAGCGAGTTCAAAACCATCTGCTCGCGTCCACTTTGTGATAGCAAAACGGTTTCAGTGAGCTCTATAACAAAGTCCGAAGCATCGTGACCGTATCGCTCGAGCAAGGTTGTTAGGTGGTTGATGTAGCGGTTTGAATCGACTAGTTCGTGTGCAGAGCAGTTGATGGATAGCTTCACGGTATAACCGAGGTGAGACTCTAACTCTTGCTTCGCAATACATGCTAACTCTATGATTCGCTCACCTAATTCGATGATTAATCCCGATTGCTCAGCTGCTTCAATAAACTCCGCAGGGGAGATGTTGCCATACACACTGCTGTTCCAACGAGCGAGTATTTCAAAGTAATCCCAGCGATCATTGTTTACATCAACAATCGGTTGTAACACCACGTAAAGCTCATGGCTTTCAGTAATGCTCGTGCTTAATTGAATGCGCATCGCTTCAATCAGTTGCGTTTGACGATGATAAAGCGCACTTAAGTGTGTGTCGTAATGTTGAATTCGTGTGTCACGGTGTTTTTTGCAATCTTTCAACGCTAAGCTGGCATTTAGGATCAGTTCATCACTGTTGAGCATGTGAACAGGCGCACGTGCAATGCCAATGCTCACGGTAAAAGAAATACGATTGGATTTGTCACTGTAACCGGCTTCAATTTTATCGAGCACTTCCTGACATACAGCTACGGGATCTTCATCATAAGTAATAAAGGCAAACTCGTCGCCAGCAACGCGAAACGCGTTATTTGGGGAAGACAAGCTCTGTTGAATCGCATTTGCAGTAAACTTGATGATCTGGTCACCAATGTAGTTCCCGTTGATGTCGTTTATCGATTTGAAGTTGTCGATATCTAAATACGCCAGATTAAAAGGGCGGGTGGCTTGCTGCGTTAATGTTTCGAGCGTATCTGCCAAACAGCTGCGGTTCAACAAACCGGTGAGGTTGTCATGAGAGACTTCGTAGCTAAGTTGGTTTAGGAGTTTGTCCGAACGCTCGCTGACCCATTTTTCACGAAGGCTATGGATAATCACATTGGCATAAAAGCGATGAAGTTCGAGCACATCTTGTGCTTCTTTCGCGTGAATACTTCGAGTAAAAGTAGACAGCAAAATCCCAAGCACTTCGCCACTTTGTGTTTTCAACGGTAGGCCAAGGTAAGCTTGAACGCCATCATCCTGAAACATCTGGTCTTCAGGAAAGCGTTTATAGACCTGATCTTGGTAAAAGATATGCTCGCCAATGTCTTTCGCGACTTTTTCACATGGAGTGCCCGACAGGTGGTAACTGAGGTTATCTGAGATCTCTCCGCCACTTGCAAAGGAAATGGTGTGCGCAGCATGTTGAAGATGAGCCACTTCAACAACGCATGTACAATGACTCTTCAACTGTTGATGGATATCTAAAGTCACTCTGTTGAGCAGAGCGCTCCCATTGAGCTTCAATATTTCATCAAGCTTTTGGACACTGATTTGTACATGATCCATTAAACACGTTACCTAGCCGTTATTAATTTCATATCGTGCTTTGATAGTTGTGCGACACGACGACTTATAATTTGATATGCATCAAGTAAACTATCGTTTACTTAAGGAGATTTTTCAAACTTTGAATCCCAACAGACAAGGAATTAACACTAATAGGTGAGTCTAGTAAGACTAGAGTGTTATCAAAGTTTGAGGCATTAATTTCAAAGTAGTCGCTTACTCACACATTTAACAAGAAAACTATCAAATTAGATGCGTTTTTCTTCTTCTAAACGGGATTTTAGATAGTCGAGGAACAATTGGGTGCGTGTGTGTTGATAATCCAGTTTTGGGTAATACGCATACACCGTAGCTTCGTCGGCTGTAACATCCGGCAAAATAGGCACTAGCGCCCCGGATTTTAAATCGTCTTTGATCATTACGTTGTTGGTCATCAAGATACCCATTCCGCGTTTTGCACCATGAAACAGAGCTTCAGGATTGGTCGTTGCGAAGTTGCCGGACAAGCTCACTCTTTTCCCTCGGTTGGTTTTGATCTCTCTTGCCGGTTTTTCTCCCCAAATCAAAATATTGTGTTTTGTCAGCTCTTCAACATTTTGTGGCGTGCCGTATTTTTCTAAGTAACTCGGCGCTGCATAAAACTGAGCTTTGTGTTCGAACAGCGGGGTGGCTTTAAAGCTTAATGAATTGAGCTGTTCTAAATGACGACTGATGAAAAGATCCAAACTCAGTTCCGGCAGTTGACCGGGTAGCGTCGTGGTGAGTTGCAGAGTGATATCGGGGTATTTTTCTAGAAAATCATCAAGGTAGTGGACTAAAAACTTAGAACCTACCGCCAACGTTGCGCCAATCTTTAACAGACCGGCCGGAGACTGGTTTACTGAGCGAGTTTCATCTAACACGGACTGCCAAGAGTCAAGTTGCACTTTGGCTCGCTCGTAGAATAGGGCACCAGCTTCGGTTTGACTTATTGAACGAGTGGTACGCTTGAGTAACTGGACGCCAATTTTGTCCTCTAACCACTGGATACGCTTGCTGATGGCAGAGCTTGTCGTGTTGAGCTTCCGGGCGGCTGCATTGAAGCTGCCTTCTTCGATAACTCGAATGTAACTTTGTACACTTTGAATCCAGTCCATTAAGTCCTCCGAGGAAATAATTCCTTTCCAATTTAGCTGATTATCATCGTTGAGTATCAAATATACACTGTTTGCAATAAGTCTGTAATACAAGTGGGAGGGGACTAGTGCGTAAAACACCGTTGTTGCTTGCGATGATGATCATTGCTACTGGCCAGGTTGGCGTCAGTATCTATCTTCCCTCTTTACCGCTCATTGGCCATGACCTTAACTTGCCACAACCTTCGATTCAGAGTTTGGTGACATTATTTTTGGTTGGTTTCGGTGTGTCACAGCTATTTTACGGTCCGCTTTCTGATGCCATTGGACGACGACCGGTGTTTATTCTCGGACAAAGCATCTGTTTAATCGGTACCGTCATTTGTATCGTCTTTGGCGATAACATTTCTGCACTTGAGGCAGGGCGATTGCTGCAAGGATTAGGAGCCGGCAGTGCCTCTGTTTTAGGGCGCTCAGTGCTACGGGACAGTTATGACGGTATGCAGTTAACGAAAGCTTTGTCGTATATCTCTGTCACTGCTTCTGTCATGCCGATTGTCGCGCCTCTTTTTGGCGGATGGATTGCGTATCACTTTAGCTGGCAAGCGGTATTTGTCTTTGTGCTGCTTTATTTGTTGGCGATATTTATCCTTGGCTACTTGGTTCTGCCAGAAACGCTTCCGTATCCAAAACGCAAGTTCGAGGTAAGGCAAGTCATGGTGAATTACTACTACTTGCTAACGAACAAGCAAGTTATTGGGAGTGCCAGTTATAACTGGTTAAGCTACCTATCTGGCTTAGTGACACTGTCTTTATATCCATTTTTGATGCAGCAAGAATTGGGCTTAACCGCGGCTGATTATGGTTCTTTGATGATTATCCCATCAGCTGGTTTGTTGATGGGGAGCGTCGTCCTCAATTTGATCAATAACCGTTATAAAGCACAGCAAATACTGTTGATGAGCTTTGCGATTGTCGCGCTTTCTGGGTGTTTACTGTTGGTGACGCCGTTTACGGTTGCATCGTTACTGGTCGCATTCACGTGTTTGAGTTTTGCGCAAGGGATGTCTTTTCCGGTTTCGATAAGTTTGTTGTTGTCTCCGCATAAGCAGCAAGCCGGGGCAGTGTCTGCATTGTCAGGCTCAATTCAAATGTGTTTAGCGGGTTTGTTTGGTGGCTACTTGGTTGAAAAGTGGGTGACGGATCAGCATCAGCTAGGCATCTTTTATTTATTTATCGCTCTAATTTCTTGCATCGTACTGGTGGTTAGCCAATATCGAAGGGCACCTCGTCAGACTGCGCAACCGGAAGCTTCCAGTTGAATGTTCTAGCGAACGGAAATGTACTTGCAAGGTTAGTGGCTCCTTTCTAAAATGCGCAGCTAAATTAAGTCAGGCTTAGTGAATGACTTGAGTCAATCGCACTGAACTTGTTTCAATCAAGGGAACAAGGTTTGGCGCGGTACTTTGATTCAAGCTAGCGCAGTAGTTTCTGCAAACTGACAACTCGCTCTCCAATCGTTAGGTGAAAGAATGCAACAAAACGAATTTGAAACACTGGTAAAAGAAATTACCTTGCAAGAAAACATGCCAAAGGCGCTAGAACTACTTAAAGCGTGTGAGGAAGAAGAAGTTGCACAAGCGGCAGAATCCCTAACTGGTCAGTTTGGTCTTGCAGAAGTTGATGGCGAAAAACGTATTTACCACATCACTCTTCAAGAAGACGAGTCCGGTGTAGAGCAGGAATATGTTGAGCATGTCATGAATGAAGGCGACAACATGATTAAGTTTGCAGCTTGGTTTTTCGAAACTTTCTTTGAGATCAAGCAGAAAGACACCTACATGGCTGCAGGTAAAACTTACCAGCAACCGAAGCGATAAACAGGCTTTCTAAAAATCAAAAAGCACTTCCTGAAAGAAAATTACAAAATAAACGTGACGTGTATCTTGTTTTTGTCTTATTGTGGTGTAAAATTACAACATAGTTAAGTCAATACATTCAGGAGAAGGTCATGGGTAACGAAATTGGTGGTGCTTACATTGGCCAGATGATTGCAAAAGACGCGATGCACAAAGCGCTTTACGGTAAAGCGAAGAAGAAAAAAGCTTCTATTTTTGCTCGTGTTATGAAAAAACTGGCGAATTAATGCAGAAAAGCCCTGATTGAAAAATCAGGGCTTTTTGTTTCTATCAACCAAATATTTATACGGTCTTTATGCTAGTGCGATAACGACTATGCCGATTGGCTTGGTATTTCTACGACGTTATTCGGCACCTTGTCTAACCCCTTTGCGGCTAACCACTTTTCTAGGTTATCTGCGCCTCCGACGTATTTTCCCTCTAACCAAATTTGCGGCACGGTCACTGGTGTTTTCTCACCGATGATCGCTTTAACTTCTGGGATCATTCTATACAGGGCAGCGCTGTCTTTGACGACATCGTGATACTCGTACTTAATACCAGCATCGTCGAGTAACTGTTTAGCTTTGACGCAATACGGACAAGTGGCTTTTCCGTAAACGATGTTGCCTTTCAGTTCATCACGTTTTACCCACTCCGAAATGACCGATTGCACGAGCACTCCTCGGTTTAGCGCTTCCCCTTGGCTCACGACTTTACCTTCAACCAGAAGAATAGGGGCGTGCCATGCACCGACTTTCAAAGGTTCCCACCAGTGAGATAACCAATCTTTCACTTCGAGTTCGACTGGTACATCCGCCAATTCGTTCGCGAAGGTGTCCACTAAAATATCTTTGGTTAGCGTACATTCGCCGCATGGGATGTTCACTTTGAACGGCCCCCAGTTGCCAGCCCAGCGATAAAGTGTGATTTTGATTGGTTGTGTCATAGGGTGTTCCTCATTTCCTTTCCTGAAAATATAGAACTCAAAAGCTAGATTTTTCTTTCAACTAACTTTGTCTTTTTTGCTTCCCAGTGCGTGATGAATGCAATCGACGCCACAATAATCGCAGCGCCTAGCCACAAACGACCAGGAGGCACCCATCCAAAGACCATCCATCCAGCCAGCACATTTAAAGGCAGTTTAGCGTGATCGAAGGGCTGAACGAAGGAAGCGTCCGCAACTGCGTAAGCTTTCACAATCGCCCATTGCGCTAATGCTGTTAGTGCTCCAGCAAAAAGAAGGATCAGCCAAATAGTCCAGTCACTAGGCATGGTAAAGCTTGGTATCGCTAGCACAATATTGAAAGGCGTGATCAGTAACAACAAGTAAACCACCATGGTAGACGGTGGATCGTTTACCGACATCTTTTTCACCATCAAAGAATACGCCGCCCAAAAGAAGGCCGCCCCAACAGGCAGTAGAGTTGCCCAAGTGAAGGAGTCTGACCACGGTTCTAAGATGATCATGGCACCGATAAAGCCAGTTAGTGTGGCAAGCCAGCGTGCGGTGCCCACTTTCTCTTTCAAGATAAGCCCTGAGCCTACGGTCGCAAACAGCGGAGAAGTCATTAGCAGCGCAATGCCTTGCCAAATCGGAACAGGGTAAGCGAGCGCCCAAAGCCACAGTTGGATACCGATAACAGAAAGAAAAATACGAAAAGCGTGCCAGCCAAAATGTTGAGTTCTCAAAGAGCGTCGAATGCCTAGCGTTCTTAGATAAGGAAGAATAACGAACAACGCGATCGCGTATTGAAACAATGCAAAAGTGGTGGAAGACACACCAAAGTGGATGCTTGCGATTTGGGCAAAGCTATTCACGATGGCGAATGCCAATCCTGCAGTTAGCATCCAAGAAGCACCTTGAACAGGATGATGATTCAATTGAATATTTCCGGTTTGAAAGAGGTAGACGGATAATACGTCCTAAAGCTTTTTGCGCAAATAAAAAAATGCCTCCCAGAGGGAGGCGACATTACCAATTCAAAGGACGTGCCTGTCATTACAGGTACAAAGAACGAGAAGCACAAACGCTGCCATGCATTTGCATTTCTAGTATTGCAGAACACGTGCCAATTTTTATCTTTATGATTTATAAGTATTTTTATTTTATGGCGATGCCAAGGTTAGAAGGTATGCACTAAGTCAGTGATAAATTGCATTAAAAGAGGGCAGAAGTGGTGGCTCTGAGGCTCGTATTTTTTAGTGGAGCAGTGAAGGGGTAACAGAATAAAGATGAAAATTCATTGCTTTATCTGTGAGCACCACAAAAAATGGCCGACAAAAGTGCCGGCCAAGTGGACTCGCTCTTAGGACAAGAGTGAATTAGAAGTCGTAACGTACACCTAGGCGTAGCGTATCTTCGCCTTCAGTCACTAGACCAGATGTTGCGTCTTTCACTTCATCAAGTTGGTTGATGTAGTAAGAAAGGTAAGTACGGAAGTTACTGTTTAGTTTGTAGTAACCAACTAGCTCGATACCTTCAACTGAGTCGTATTTTGAGCCGTTGTCTGGATCGTTTTCTTGTGCAGTGTAAAGTGCTGCTAGCGTTACTTTGCTTGCTACTTTGTAGCTAGCAACCAACTCGTAAGCAGTAAAGTCTTCAGAATCTGTTAGTGAACCTTGAGAGTACGTACCCGCTAGGTATAGGTTATCGAGAGAGTAAGCGATACCACCTAGGATTTGGTCTTCAGAGTTGCTCTTATCTACGTCGCCGCCAGAGTAAGCCAGACCCAAATCTAGACCCATTGGCAGAGAGTACATACCAGAGATGCCGTATTTGTCTTGGCTATCACCAGAGTTTGCTTGGTAAGTTGCTTGAAGTTGTAGTGCATCAAACTCACCACGGTATGCGAATACGCTGTCTTGCTTATCAGAAGAAGAATCAATCACTTGCTGAACGCCAGAAAACTCAGTGATATCCGTCATGTCTGAGATGATCACGGCAGCCATGTCTTGACGGCCTACAGAGAATGCGCCAACGTCAGTATTTACACCAGCGTACATGTAGCGGTTTTTGAACTCGCTTTTACCTGTCTTTTGTTCTGCTTCGTACACACCGAATGCAGACATGCCGTTGCCGATGTCAGTTTTACCTTTAAGGTTAAGACGAGCGCGGCTTTGGTCTTCCATTGAGCCTTCTACTTCCGCACCATCTGAACCGATGAAGTCGCCACGAAACTCAACGCGACCGCCAACTTTTAGCTCAGTGCCGTCGTTTTTGTAAACTGTTGCTGCGAAAGATGGTGCTGATACCAATGCTGTTAGAATTGCAGTAGTTAGTGCTGCCTTTTTCATTTTCTTATTACCCTAGTTGTAATCGATGGGCTTACTTGCCCGATGTGTTGATGACGCTAAGGTAAACCGCGAAAATGAAAGATAGATTGCTATTAAGTTATGATTTTATTGCACTTTTATTTCTGGCGCGTTTAAACGCCTCTTTAGAAAAGGTGTATAACTAGAAGGGTTTTAGCTTTTTTTAGCTTTTTCGTGCTTGATTACTGACCACAATTTTTCCAAAAAGTTCCTGAAGGTGTTTTAAATTCGAAAATGTAAGCAAATATTTCTTAATCATCTAGCTCAATCATTTAAGTTTCAGAGGGTTATGAGATTTCGTGATCTTGCGCGTTACAAAACATTTCAATTTGTAAGGTTATCGATTGAATGAATGATAAGTTAGCAATCTAAACGTTTGCTTTCATTCGGTTTCTTATAATTTTTCACTCGGTTGCCGAAGGGTCTTCAAATAAAGTGGCGGCAGTTGTTGCGCAAAGGTAATTCAGTTTTGGCGGAAAAGATGCCCCAAAAAGCCTTTGTATACACTCGAAGCATTTGGCGTTTATTCGTACATAAATCCAAATGCTCAAGGTGCAAATCGACTAACCGACTAATAAATACATGGACTTAATAAATGAACAAAAAATTCCTAGCGGCAGCAATCGCAGCTGCAACATTCGGTACTCAAGCAGTAGCAGTGGAACTTTACAATAACGATGGCACTACGTTCTCTATTGGTGGCCATGTGTCTGTTAACCTGAACGGTTCAGAGCAAGGTGATACTGACGTAGGCACAAACTCTCCACGTATCAACTTCACAGCAACTCAGGATCTAGGTAATGGCTTTACTGCTGACGCTCGTGGTGAATGGGCACTTAACTACCTAGATGGCGGCGAAAACTCATTCAAAACTCGTCTTGGTTACTTAGGTCTGACTCACGATACATACGGTCGTGCAGTGGGCGGTACGCAGTGGGCACCTTACTACGACGTAGCTGGCGTAGCAGATATGCCAATTGCATTTGCGAACGACTTTATCTATGACGACCACGGCAACCTAGGCACTGGCCGCGCAGAGAAAATGATCTCTTACCGCAACGCAATCGAACTTGGCGAAGCAGGCAAAATTAACGTTGGTCTAGGTTGGCAAGGTACGAACGAAGCGACGGATACGCACACATACGATGACCGCGTACAAGTTGCAATTTCTTACGCGATCATGGGCGCAAAAGTGGGTTACACGTACAACGGTGGCGACTTCCAAGATTCAGCGTACATCGGTAAGCATTCAGCTGAATCTCACCTAGTCTCTGCGGCATACGGTTCTTACGGTCAAGGCTTGTACCTAGCAGCGGTTTACGGCTCGAACGAAAACATGAACTTCGACGGTAAAACTCGTCTAGCTGAAAGCGACGCGTACGAAGCGTTGATCGCTTATGCACTGCCTAATAGCCTAAATCTGAGCATCAACTACGAAATGGTTGAAGGCAAAGACGTGAAAGGCGCGAAGACAGAAACGGCTCGTGAAGAAATGGCGCTGCAAGCAGAATACAACTTCACACCTAAGTTTGTGGGTTATGTGGGTTACCAGTTTGACTTGAACGATGCTAACAGTCGCCAACCTGAATACAAAGCTGATGACAAATGGGCACTTGGTGCACGTTACTACCTATAATTGTCGTTACAGTTATCGATTCAAAAGCCAGCATGATGCTGGCTTTTTTTCGTTTTTTCGAAGAATCAACATGCGTTTCAAACTGATGA
Organism: Vibrio sp. SALL6; assembly: GCF_002002385.1. Classification (NCBI taxonomy): domain Bacteria; kingdom Pseudomonadati; phylum Pseudomonadota; class Gammaproteobacteria; order Vibrionales; family Vibrionaceae; genus Vibrio; species Vibrio sp. SALL6. Next base: position 191,563 of record NZ_MQVK01000015.1, on the reverse strand, counting down.
CACAAAACATAAAACGGGCTGAATGTCTTATTTTCGATACTTCAGAGCGCGTTCTAGTGTTGTTCCATCAAAAGGTTAGATTATGATGATGTTTTTGTTTTGCAGGGAAGATCAATGAGCGTCATTCAAGTTGAAGAAAAGAAAGTAGAAGTTGGAAAAGTGCTGTGTGTTGGGCGTAATTACGTTGAGCACATCCATGAGTTGGATAATGCTATTCCAGAGCAAATGGTGGTGTTTAATAAACCTTCTACCTCTGTATCGACGATCTTACGCTCATTTCATCAAGAACCTTTGCATTATGAAGCAGAAATTTGCTTTCTAATCAAAGATGGTCAATACGCCGCCGTGGGTTTGGGGCTAGACCTGACGAAACGCGGCCTGCAATCTTCTCTCAAAAAGCAAGGCTTGCCTTGGGAGCGAGCAAAAGCATTTGATGGTTCTGCGGTATTTAGCCGCTTTGTGCCTCTTGAAGGCATTGATATTCATGACCTTAACTTAGAACTATTGATTAACTGTGTTCGTGTGCAAAAAGGCCACGTACAACAGATGCTGTATCCGCCATTTGCGATTTTGGATGAGCTAAGTAGCTACACAACTTTGCAAGACGGTGATGTGGTGATGACGGGAACGCCGCAAGGGGTTGGCGAAGTCCATCAAGGCGACGTCTTCCTTGGACGCTTAAAATGTGGCGACGTCACCTTGTTAGAAATTGAGTGGGTGGCTGATTAAAGCCAAACGCGCAAAAGAAGAAACGCCACCATACTGACAACCGTCGTTAAGAGAACGTTTTTTGTCAAATAGGCGATCAACGCAGCCAATGTCGCAGCCAATAAAAACGGGTTTTGTACGCTGACACTGAGTTCCCCTTCGGGGATGAAGACAATCGGCGCCCAGATCGCGGTTAAAACGGCCGGGCTTGCGTAGTTGAGAATCTTTTGTGTGCGCGTGCCGAGCTTTAATGGCAACTTCGGCTCGAGAAACAAGTATCGGCTTGTGAACACCAACAGCGTCATGAGTAAAATTGACAGCATAATCATTAGCGTTTCTCCTGTACTTGTTCGACAAAATAGCCTGTTAACATGGCTAAAATGCTCGAAATCATCAAACTTCCTTCCACTTGGTAATAGCTTAACGCGACTGAGCCTACCAAAGCCACTAAGACGCTAGAAAGTACCGCTGCATTTTTAATCGTGGGTACGACAATCGCGATAAAGGTTGCGGCTACTGCAAATTCCAACCCCATTTCATTCAGTTCTGGGATTAGGCTACCTGCCACGATGCCTGTCAGCGTCGCAAGGTTCCAGAACAGATAGAAGCTCAATCCGGCACCAAGGGCGTACCAGCGATTAAATTGTTCGTCAGAATGATGGCCTGCAATGGCAAACAGCTCGTCGGTTAACAGAAAACCAAGCGATAGCCGCCACTTAAGTGGAAGTGGAGCAATTTTACTGCGCATGGATACGCTGTAGAGAAAATGTCGTGAGGTGATGAAAAACGTGGTGAGCAACATAGTGGTTAGCCCCGCGCCCGCTTTTATCATTCCCATCGCGACGAGCTGAGCGGAGCCCGCGAAAAGAATCGCGGATAACGCTTGTCCTTCTAGCGGGTGAAGCCCTGTATCAATCGCGAACGAACCTGCTAAGAGTCCCCAAGGCAGTACGGCAATACTCAACGGCATCATTGCGAGTGTGCCTTGCCAAAATAAAGTGGCTTTTGATTCTTCTTGTAACGGCAAAGTGTTATCCATTGTTTGTTCTTAATTGTTTTGAAGTCAGGCTATCAACGTAACGTGGTAGAGACATCTCGCCTTGTACGATATTGCGGATTTAGCTAAAGCGAAGATATTGGCCCGGCGTGACGCCCATGGCTTTCTTAAAGTGTCGATGCAGGTGGCTTTGATCATGAAAACCACATTCTTGTGCGACATCAGAGATTCTCTGCCCTTGTTTGAGCAGCTTTTTCGCCATACGTAAACGTTGCTGGATCTGGTAAGCATGAGGCGGAAAGCCAAATTGCTTTTGAAATTCGCGCAGTAAGTGAAAAGGGCTCAGCCCAGCCAGTTTCGCGAGTTCTTCCAGCGACACATCGGTTTGTGGAAAGTCTTCTAAAAACTCCTTTACAAGCTGTAACTGTCGTTGCGCTTTGGTGGATTCTTTTAGTGGTGCGCGGTGAGTGCTGTGTTTACTCGCCAATTTGATCAACGTGCCGTACACCAAGGTTTCTCGCAGCAGTCGATTGTCCGATTTTTCTAGAGTCTCAAACACCAAGCGCAATTGGCTTGCCAGTTCGGGATCATAAACCACAGGTTGAGGGAAATAGGGCAGCGCGATATTGGGTGCAAGCTCTTGCCCCAAGGTTTGAAATTGTTCTGGCACAGGATACATTGCTTTGTATTCCCAGCCCCCCTCGGTTGCTGAATGGCCGTTATGCACTTCATCAGCGTTAACTAAGATAATGCTGTCTTGTGGTGCAATGTGGTTGCCGCCAGTGCGGAAAAATTGTTGAGCGCCTTTTTCGATCACACCAATGGTGTAGCCTTCGTGACTGTGCCGAGAGAAGTTCTGCTTTTCATACTTAGCATCTAGCAGCTCCAAGCCACCAAGTTCTTGAGCAATTTTGAATGTCGCGATTTCCTTATTCTTTTCTTTCATTGTTTCCAATCTGCTCGAGAAGTCCGTCATACGAGTGTAACGTATCCATCGTGTTTATTTTTGTACAAAATTGCTATTCAGTATCGTTAAAAAGGTTAATTGTTTTTATATGAGTGAATTGGCGATTTATCCTTTCTAAATATCGCTACATTTAAAGGTATTTAATCTGGTCGAGTTTGATTTATTGGTATAAGATTCGCCGCCTTGTTGTAGAAAACCTGTTCCATCATGATCGATTTAGCTGTACTTCCTATTTATCTCACGGCGGTTATCGCCTTATTGCTTTTGCCTGGCCCTGATATGTTGCTGATTGCGAGCTCAAGTATGAGCTACGGCAAAAAGGTTGGCTTATTTGCCAGTCTGGGGAACGCGACGTCTGGCCTTATCCTTACTTTACTTGCTGCGATGGGGGTTTCAACCCTGATTGCGATGAGCCCTGTGGCACTCAAAGTACTTCACCTTTTAGGTGGTGCGTACCTACTTAAAATGGGTTGGGATTGCTTGAGAGCAGAAGCTTCATCTGCTCCAGAGCTTGATCAAAAAAATAAGATGGCATCGACCTACTATCAACGTGCATTAATGAGCAATTTGCTCAACCCTAAAGCGTTGGTCTTTTTTGTGATGTTTTTGCCTCAGTTCGTTTCGAGCAATATTACCGCTTCATCCGGCGAGCAGATGCTGGCGCTTGGTTTGTTGTTGAACGTTCTTGGCCTTTTGTTCAACCTGTTATTGGTAGCGTTGGCTGGTACATTAGGGAAAGGGTTGCTGGAGAATGAGAAGTTCCGCACTTACCAGCACAAACTTATGGGGTTGGTGTTTGTGATCCTCGCTTTGTGGATGTTGAGCAGCTTCGTGCTATAAACCTATCAAATTCAATCGGAAAGCCAGCAATTGCTGGCTTTTTGTTTTAGGATGGAAACGTTTTCCAAGGAGAGGATGTATGAAACTTGAATTTTGTTTAAACCCAGACCAAGCTGCTCTTGATTGCGTTCGTGATGGCATTCGATCATATAACCGCAAGCACTTACCTGAAGGAGAAGTGAATGCGGTGGGTTGCTTTGCAAAAGATGAAGACGGCAAAATCATTGGCGGCCTTACTGGGGAAATGTTTAAAAATACGGTTTTTGTGGAGTTCTTGTGGGTGGACGCAGAAAGCAGAACATCGGGCTTAGGCAGTAAACTGATGGCAATGTTAGAGCAGCATGTGAAGCCGTATGGCGTGACTCATATTTATTTAGATACTTACAGCTTCCAGGCGCTCGATTTCTACCTCAAATTGGGCTTTGAAAAAGTAGGGCAGTATTCCGGTTATCCGGCTGAGGGAATCCACAAATACTTCCTCCAAAAAGAAATCGCAGAATAGTCGCTACTGATGTTTAGCTTGTTAGGAATCCAGTAAAAGAGGCGCGAACAGCGCCTCTTTTAGTATGTAGTCATGAGCTTTTCATGACAACTTGTTGAGAGAGTTACAAGCTTTTTTGGTGTGCGTCGATCAGCGCGTTCATTTTGGCTTCGGCAGTTTGTTGCGCTTGCTCGTAGCTCATGTCAGCAGGGAAGTCACTGATGACTTCGTAGTAACATTTCAATTTTGGCTCAGTACCAGAAGGACGAACGATTACGCGAGATTTATCTTCAAGATGATAAATCAGCACATCACTTGCTGGTAAATTAATCGTCTCTTCTGAACCATCCTCAAATGTACGAACGGAAGTTTTCAAGTCCTCAGTAACCGATACTTTCTTGCCTGCAATTTCGCTTGGTGGATTTGCACGTAACTTGTCACCAATTGGTGGTGAGTTTGGATCCAACGCAATACTACGCTGAGCGTTAAAGTAAAAACCGTGTTGACGGTAAAGCGCTTCCAACTTGTCCCACAGTGTTTTGCCTTGTGCTTTGAGCTTTCCGGTTAATTGCGAAAACGCAGCAATCGCGGACAAACCATCTTTATCCCACACCTTGTTGCCAACGGTGTAGCCGAGCGCCTCTTCGTAAGCAAACAAGAACGGATGTTGCTCGGTTTCTTGGCTCATCGCGACGTTGGTTAGCCATTTAAAGCCTGTTAGCGTTTGGTAATACTCTGCGCCATGCGCTTTTGCGATGCTGCTCAAGAGGCGAGATGACACGATGGTGTTACCGACCAGTGAGTTCGGCTGTTGCTCTAGCAAGTAATCACCAAACAATGAACCAACTTGGTCGCCAGTTAACATTTGGTATTCACCGTCTGGGCGTTTTACGGCGACGGCGAAACGGTCTGCATCTGGGTCGTTAGCACAGGCGATATCCGCATCTACGGATTTACCGAGCGCCATGACCATGTCCATTGCCCCTGCTTCTTCTGGATTTGGGAAGTTAACTGTAGGGAATGTGCCATCAGGTTCGCGCTGCTCCGCAACACTGGCCACTTTTTTAAAGCCAGCGTCAGCAAGTAACGTTTCTGCCATGTCTGCGCCAACACCGTGCATCGCAGTGTAAGCGATAGAAATATCGGTGTTGCTATCAGGAGTCAGCAGAGCATTTTCGTTCATGGTTTTACGGTAAGTTTGGTAGTAGTCATCTTCCAACCAAACCAGTAAGCCTTGTTGTTTAGCATCGTCTAAAGACATCAACGGCAGAGGCTTTGTGGTCGCTTCATCAATTTTTGCCGCGATGCCCGAGTCGTGAGGTGGAATGATTTGCGCGCCATTTTCCCAATACACTTTGAAGCCGTTGTATTCGGGTGGATTGTGGCTAGCGGTTACAACAACGGCCGCTGCAGCATTCATTGTGCGTACACCAAAAGCAACAATAGGTGTTGCCGCGACTTGGTAGGTTAGGTAAACCTTGATACCGAGTGCTGTTAAGACAGAAGCAGTATCGTGCGCGAACTGTTTAGAATCTGGTCGGCCATCGTAACCAATAACAACGCCGCGACTCGCTGCATCTTGCACTTGTTCAAGCAAATAGTGGCCGAGACCTGTGGCAGTTTCTTGAATCACCAAACGGTTCATTCTGTTTGGACCTGCGCCCACTTTGCCACGTAGACCCGCTGTACCAAAGGCAAGACGGGAGCCGAAGCGGTCAGAAAGTTCTTGTTCATTATTCGTATCAACGAGGTGCTGAAGCTCTTCACGAGTTTTAGGGTCAGGATCTCGCGCTAGCCATTGAGTAATTAGTGCTGTCATATCTTTCATTCCTTAGCAGGGGGAGCCTACTTGTTTGGACACTTTTTCTGAAAAAGTATCCAATGTTTTCTTTTACTTTAATGTAAATGGTTCTCAATTCCATTTCAAAGAGGGCAATCGATAAACCGAACTTATTTTTCCTGTCTGAACAAAATTTAATCACATTTAATTTCTTGAAGAACTTTGGAACTATAACTAGCCTTTTAACATAAATATAACAAACTGTGTCGAAATCGTATTTTTTGTGATTTTTCGTAAAGTTGTTCGATATTTGCAATGGGACGCAAGGAAGCTCGCGCAAGCGTAGCGGCTGAGCAGAGGAGAGATCTTTTGAAAAGATTAGCGACTACTCTAGCCATACCACTGAGTGTGATTTTAATCACATTCTCCTCCTACGGTTGGTCAAAGGACAATGAACTCAACATGACCAAAGGGGTCACGGCGATAAGCGAGCAAGTGTATGAATTACATATGCTCATTTTCTACATTTGTTGCGCGATAGCCTTAGTTGTTTTTGGTGTTATGTTCTATGCCATCATCCGTCATCGCAAATCAAAAGGTGCAGTTGCCGCGCATTTCCACGAAAGCACCAAAGTGGAAATTATTTGGACTGTAATCCCTATCATCATTCTTGTCGCGATGGCGATTCCCGCAACGAAAACTTTAGTCGCAATGGAAGACACTAGCCAATCGGATATCACCATTCAAATCACAGGTTCGCAATGGAAGTGGCATTACAGCTACTTTGGTGAAGATGTGGAATTTTTCAGCTTGCTCGCAACCAGCCAAAAGCAGATTGACGGTTTAGAGATGAAAGGCGCGCATTACTTGCTTGAAGTGGATAACCCGCTCGTGCTCCCTGTGAATCGTAAAGTTCGATTTTTACTGACCTCAGACGATGTGATTCACTCTTGGTGGGTACCTGATTTCGCCGTGAAAAAAGACACCATCCCGGGTTTCATCAACGAGGCTTGGACGCGAATTGATGAGCCGGGCGTTTATCGTGGTCAGTGTGCAGAGCTTTGTGGACGAGCTCATGGCTTTATGCCAATCGTAGTCCATGCCATGCCGGAAGAAGAATTCGATCAGTGGCTCTCGGGCAAGAAAGAAGAAATAGCGATGCAAAAAGCCGCGGCGCAAGAGGCGCTAACTCAAGACTTGTCGATGGATGAGCTCATGGCGCAAGGCGAAGCGATTTACTCGGCGCGTTGTGCTGTTTGTCACCAAGCTAATGGTGAGGGTATTCCGGGGGCGTTCCCTTCAATTAAAGGCAGTCCTGTCGCGACAGGTGATATCGCCGAACATATCGGCGTGGTTGTTGATGGCCGCGCAGGGACGGCGATGCAGTCTTTTGCTAACCAACTTAGTGATCAAGAAATTGCTGCGGTAATTACCTACCAACGCAATGCTTGGGGAAATGATACTGGCGATACGGTTCAAGCGGCCGACGTCAATGCCTTTAAGGCACAAAAAAGTGCCAAGGAGGAAATATGAGTAAGCCAGCAGACAAAGCCGTAAAGTCGGCACCCGTTGAAGCGCATACCGCAGCAAACGCAACAATTGCGCTAGACGACCACGATTCGCACGACGCGCCAAAAGGTATTGCTCGTTGGTTGTATTCCACCAACCATAAAGACATCGGTACGTTGTATCTTTGGTTTAGCTTCACCATGTTCCTAACGGGTGGTGCGATGGCAATGGTCATTCGTGCTGAGCTGTTTCAGCCGGGTTTGCAGCTTGTCGATCCGCAATTTTTTAATCAGATGACAACGGTTCACGGTTTGGTGATGGTGTTTGGTGCGGTCATGCCCGCGTTCACTGGATTAGCAAACTGGATGATCCCGATGATGATCGGCGCACCTGATATGGCGTTGCCACGTATGAATAACTTGAGCTTTTGGATTCTGCCTTTTGCGTTTCTCATTCTGTTGAGCTCGTTGTTCTTACCGGGCGGTGCACCGAATTTCGGCTGGACGTTTTACGCGCCGCTATCGACTACGTATGGGCCAGACAGTACTGCGCTGTTTGTGTTCTCTGTGCATATCATGGGTATCAGCTCCATCATGGGGGCGATTAACGTCATCGTGACGATTGTCAACATGCGCGCACCGGGCATGACATGGTTTAAGTTGCCGATGTTCGTTTGGACTTGGCTGATCACTGCGTTCTTACTTATTGCCGTCATGCCAGTGTTGGCGGGTGCGGTCACGATGGTACTGACCGATAAGTACTTTGGTACCAGCTTCTTTGATGCTGCGGGCGGCGGCGATCCTGTGATGTTCCAACACATTTTCTGGTTCTTTGGTCACCCAGAAGTGTACATCATGATTTTGCCGTCGTTCGGGATCATCTCTGCCATTCTTCCTGCATTTAGTGGCAAAAAGCTGTTCGGCTATCACTCTATGGTGTACGCAACATGCAGTATCGCGCTTCTTTCTTTCCTTGTGTGGGCACACCACATGTTCACGACAGGCATGCCCGTGTTTGCAGAACTGTTCTTTATGTACTGCACCATGTTGATTGCGGTACCGACCGGAGTAAAAGTGTTTAACTGGGTCGCAACCATGTGGCGTGGCGCATTGACCTTTGAAACGCCAATGTTGTTTGCGATTGCGTTTATTGTTCTGTTCACTATTGGCGGATTCTCGGGTTTGATGCTTGCTATTGTGCCGGCGGATTTCCAGTACCACGATACCTATTTTGTGGTGGCGCACTTCCATTATGTCTTGGTGTCTGGCGCGGTCTTCTCAATCATGGCGGCGTCGTATTATTGGTTGCCGAAATGGACGGGGAATATGTACGACCACAAGTTGAGTTTGTGGCATTTTTGGTGCTCAGTCATTTCCGTCAATGTCCTTTTCTTCCCGATGCATTTTTTAGGTTTGGCGGGCATGCCGCGAAGAATCCCTGATTACGCGATTCAATTCGCGGATGTGAACCAAATCGTATCCATCGGCGGCTTTGCCTTTGGTTTGTCGCAACTGATTTTCTTGTGGGTCGTGATCAAATGTATTCGTGGCGGAGAGAAAGCGTCGGCCAAGCCTTGGGAGCGTGCAGAAGGATTAGAGTGGACTGTGCCAAGCCCTGCGCCTCACCATACCTTTAGTACGCCGCCTAAAGTGGATTAACGGAACGAGAGGCGAAGAACATGGCAGAAAAATCATCCCACAAAAAGCTCACGATAAAGTTAGTGCTGGCCACTTTTGCCATGTTCGGGTTCGGTTTTGCGCTCGTGCCGCTCTATGACGTGATGTGTGATGCGTTAGGTATCAACGGTAAAACCAGTGATGTTGCAGCGATTCAACCTACGGGGATGCAACCCGATTTGAGCCGGACGATTCGTGTGGAGTTTATGGCACACGTCAACCCAGATATGCCGTGGGAGTTTAAGCCGAAAGTCATTTCGATGAATGTTCATCCAGGTGAGGTCGTGCAAACTGAATACTTGGCATTTAACGAAAGTGGACAAAGGCTGGTGGGGCAGGCGGTGCCTTCCGTTTCTCCCGGCAACGGTGCAGCTTACTTCAACAAAATAGAGTGCTTTTGTTTTACGCAACAGCCGCTGGATGGAAAGCAGCACGCTCAGATGCCATTGATTTTCTATATTGAGCCCGATTTGCCGGACTCAATACATACATTAACGCTGTCTTATACACTCTACAAACTTCCTCCTCCCACAGGCAGTTAGCCTCTCAAGGAGTGAGATACAGGCCAAATAGTGTCTGTAAGGAGAGAACTGATGAGTAATAAACCTGGAACCTATTACGTTCCTGCTCAAAGTAGTTGGCCGATCATTGGCGCGTTTGCTCTGTTTTTAGTCGCCGTCGGTGCGGGCATGACGGTGCAAGGTACTCAAAGCGATGGTGCGGTCGGTGTTGTTGGTCGTATTGTGCTTGCCGTAGGCTTTTTGTTTCTGCTTTACATGTTGGCAGGGTGGTTTAGTAACGTCATCACCGAATCGTTGACGGGCAAATACAGCGCGCAGATCACTCGATCATTTCGTCAGGGGATGAGTTGGTTCATCTTTTCAGAAGTGATGTTCTTTGGCGCGTTTTTCGGAGCGCTGTTTTACGCCAGAATGGTGTCTGTCCCTTGGTTAGGAGGGGCTGATAATAACCTCATGACCAATGAAGTGCTGTGGCCAAGCTTTGAAGCAATGTGGCCGCTCACGACAACGCCAAGTGGGGAAAGCACCCAAGCGATGCCTTGGCAAGGTATTCCGCTCACTAACACCATTATTTTGCTTCTCTCTTCTATCACGTTACACATGGCACACATCAGTTTGGAGAAAAACCGACGCACAGCGTTAGTCGTGTGGCTTGAAATCACCATCGTGTTGGCGGGCTTTTTCTTGTTCTATCAAGCCAAAGAGTACATTCACGCTTATCAGGAAATGGGGCTCACGCTTCAATCGGGGGTTTATGGCAATACGTTCTTTATGCTTACTGGTTTTCATGGCATGCACGTTTGTCTTGGCACCATATTCTTAACCGTATTGCTGTTTAGAATCGCGAAGGACCACTTTTCTCCTACTAATCATTTCGCATTTCAAGCAGGCAGTTGGTACTGGCATTTTGTTGATGTGGTATGGCTATGCTTGTTTGTTTTTGTTTATGTGTTGTAGTGACAGAGTCAGTAAGGACGTGGATTGGGCGCAAGCCAGCCCGAGCTCAACGCAATCAAAAGAAGGATGACCACTAACGCAGAAAACATCACACGACGACCGAGATAGTGGCTCATGGGTTTTGTTGGCTTGTCCGGATTATCTGGGTCTTCTCGAACCATTTCGATAAGCGCTTTTGCGAGGTTGAAGATAATGAAAAGCAGCAAAAGGACCAGCGTTAATTTGAATAGGAATACGGTGGACATAGTACCTCCGGTTTCTTCGTCTTGGTTATCGCACAAGTTATGGCTATCGAAGCGGTTTGGTATTGCAGTTTGCTTAACTGTGGTTGTGTTTTCTCTGTTGGTCAAACTTGGATTTTGGCAACTAGAAAGAGGTCAGGAGAAACAAGCGCTTGAACAAGCGATACTCGCTCGGGCTGATGCCCCGTATCAATCCCTCACTTCTGTCCTTGATAACAATGACTGGCGAGAGGAGAGCGTGATTGGTGTGAAAGTGCAAACGGAAGCAAAGCCAGAGCCGTTGCCAGTGGTTTTGCTCGATAACCAAACCTTTCAAGGGAAAGTGGGTTATCTCGCATACCAAGTGGTTTCTGTCGGTCAGGATCCAATAACCTTAGCGCTTTTAGAATTGGGTTTCGTCGAAGGGCGGCGAACTCGTGATTCTTTACCAACCGTAACGATGTTGAAGAGTCCCACAAACGTAACCGGACGTTTGTATCGCAAATCAATGAATCCGTTAAGCTCAGAATTGATGCCAGAAATGGGAGAGGGGATTAGAGTCCAAAACCTCAATATTTCCGAGCTCAATGAGTTGTTGAATGTAGAGCTGATGCCGGCTGTGTTGCAGCCAGACAACCTAGAAAACTGGGCATATCCATTTCCTTGGAATCCACTTCCACTGACGAGCGCGAAGCATTTTGGGTATGCCGTACAGTGGTTTGTGATGGCTGGCGTGTTCTTACTGCTCACAATGGTTGTGTGTATTCGATGGTTTAGAAAAGCGGCATCACAAGGAGGTGAGGCATGACATCTCAAGTTACAAAAGGGCGGTTTGTGCTGATCGCACTGATTTGCTTATTCGCCTTACCAGCGATTGTTGCAAAGTTGATTTTGGCGCAAGGCTGGTACGAAACGGGCGTGACAAACCGAGGAAAGCTCATCGAACCGTACACAACGTTAGCGCAGTTAGGCCAATCTGCTCCATCGGCGGTGCACGGTTGGCAACTGGCTTATGTGGTGCCTGATTCTTGCGACAGCCAATGTCAAAGACAACTCTATTTACTCAAACAAAGCCATGTTGCTTTAGGCAAGTATCAAGAACGCGTTGTGCCAGTTTTGTGGACTTCTACAACATCAGACACGATAGAAATGCCGATGGAAACCATGGCGATGAATGAGAACGTGGCGGCAAAAGTGCAACAAGGGCAAGTGCTGATTGTGGATCCTCTGGGGCAGCTGGTGATGTCGTACACCGCAGAGCCAAACGAAGATTTGGTCAAACTCAGCAAAGATATGCTGGCGGATTTGCGTAAGTTGCTCAAATTGTCGCGAGTCGGATAGGGAGCGTATCATGACGTTAACAAAGTTGGTTAGATTAAGTTTGTGCCTGACGTTAGTCGTCATCATGTTGGGCGCCTATACCCGTTTGTCAGATGCGGGGTTGGGGTGTCCTGACTGGCCGGGGTGTTATGGTCACTTTTCTGTACCACACCATGAAGACGATGTTCTGCGCGCCAACATCAATTTTCCAGAACGCGAGATTGAGCATGAAAAAGCGTGGCTAGAGATGATTCATCGCTATTTTGCTGGAACACTCGGCATGGTGATTTTTGCTATTACCGTTATTGCTATTCGAACTGAACGCGTGAACCCATCCATTCCTATTCTGCTCAGCTTTTTGGTTGTGGGGCAGGCGATGTTAGGTATGTGGACGGTGACTCTAAAACTGATGCCTGTCATTGTCATGCTTCATCTGCTTGGTGGGTTCACCTTACTCGCGCTGCAAGCGGTGTTTTATTGCCAACTGAAAGCGAGAGACAATCTTTATTTTTCCCCCTCCTCTCGGTCGGTTAGGTTGTTTTCAGTGTTTTCCTTGTTGGTTGTGTTCTCCCAAGTGTTGCTCGGCGGTTGGACTTCATCAAACTACGCGGCTTTGATGTGTACAACGTTGCCCATTTGCGAAGGAGATTGGATGAACTACTTGGATTGGAAAGAGGCGTTCTCTTTCTGGCAAACGGGGCACGACAATTATGAATTTGGTGTGTTGGAATACCCCGCGAGGATGACAATCCATGTCTCTCATCGAATCGGCGCGATGGTCACCGCAGTGGTTGTCCTGACGTATTGTGTGGTGTTGATGAAACAAGACTCGCACCATTCACAGAAAGTCGGCATGTGGCTTGGGATGGCGCTGGCTTGCCAGATTACGCTTGGTATTAGCAACGTGGTGTTTCAGTTACCGATTTACATCGCAGTGGCTCATAACCTGGGTGCTGCAATCATGTTGAGCCTGATTTGTGTCAGTCAGTTTTATTTGTGGCAAGGAAAAGCCGATTGGAATTATGCAGTGAAAGGAGTTCGCTATGAGTAAGGAAATTGCGTTAACACTCGATAGTCGAAAGCGTCTCGGCTCAACGTACTTAAAACTGACTAAACCTAAAGTTGTCGCGCTAATGTTAGTCACCGCCATTGTCGGCATGAGCTTGGCTCCGGTCACTGATTTCCCTTGGATTCAAGCATCCATCGGATTGATTGGAATAGGACTAATGGCTGGTTCTGCCGCGGCATTTAATCATCTTATTGACCGCAGAATTGATGCAAGAATGGCTCGTACTCATACGCGTCCTTTACCGTCGGGAGATACCAATCCCTTATCGGTTGCGATTTTTGCCGTGGCAATCGGCGTGGTTGGTTTTGTACTCCTATATGCTTGGGTAAACACGCTCACAGCATGGATGACGTTTTTGAGTTTACTGGGCTATGCGGTGGTTTACACCATGTATTTGAAGCGAGCAACGCCGCAAAATATTGTGATTGCTGGCATTGCCGGTGCGATGCCGCCACTCTTAGGTTGGACAGCGGTGACGGGTGAGCTGCATGGTAACGCTTGGCTATTGGTGATGATCATCTTCATCTGGACACCGCCGCATTTCTGGGCTCTCGCGATTCATCGAGTTGAAGATTACCGCAAGGTCGATATTCCTATGCTGCCGGTAACCCACGGTATTGAATACACCAAAACGTCGATCTTACTTTACACGGTATTGCTCACATTGGTGTGCGTGATGCCTGTATTGGTGGGGATGGTCGGTTTTATCTATCTCTTTTCAGCATTGCTGCTTAATGCAGGTTTCATTTATCACGCGTGGAAACTCAAGTTTGCACCCGAGCCTAATAGCGCGATAGAAACATTTAAGTTCTCCATTTATCATCTGTTGGCGCTGTTTGTTGCGCTCCTAGCCGATCACTATATTGGAATGGTGTTGCAGTAAGCGAATAACTTAATGGTATATCTGCTAATAAAAAACGCCGCGAAAAGTGCGGCGTTTTTTATTGTACGAGAGGAAAGATTACTGAATCTCTAACAACTCAACATCAAAAATCAAAACACTTGCAGGTGGAATTGGCCCCGTACCATTTTTGCCGTAGCCAAGTGTACTCGGTACAAATAGACGGATTTTCTCGCCCACAACCATGTATTGAAGACCTTCTTGCCAGCCTTTAATTACTTGGTTCAAACCAAATGTAATTGGCTCGCCACGATTTACTGAACTATCGAAAACAGTGCCATCGATAAGCGTGCCGTGGTAGTGCACTTTCACTTTACTTGTTGCGGTTGGGTGAACGTCACCTGTACCTTTTTCTAGTACTAAGTATTGAAGCCCGCTCTCTGTCGTGATCACGCCTTCTTTTTTCGCATTTTCTAGTAGGAAAGCTTGGCCTTTTGCAAAGTTCTCATCTGCCACTTTGTGGTTTGTCCAAGTGCGGTAAATGAAAAATGCAGCTAAAACAAAAATAATGATAGGAAACAAAAATTTAGACACGTTGACTCCTTGTCTATTTAGGTTGCTTAAGCAAATAGTTAATAGTTTCTGCCATTGCCTCAACGCTGTCATGGCCGCCAGTAATCACTTGGTACTTACCGTTTACGATAAACGCTGGCACAGAATTGATTTGGCCACGAGTAGTGATGGATTCAGCTTTAGTGATGTATTCAAACAGTTTTTCCTGTTGAGCTTCATCAAGATGGTATGGGCTGATCAAGTTACGAGATTCAAAAGCTATCTCTACCGCTTGTTGACGCTCTTCTGCTGTTGCATCTGCGCCCATTTGAACCGCTGCAAATAAATCAGCCATGAATGCTTTATCTGGTGTTGCGTCGAGCTGCATAACAGCAGTGTAGAAGATAATTGCGCTGATCTGAGCACTTTCATTGAAAGTCACGTGCATCTTTTCAACTTTTTGCTCTGTTAGCGATTCAATTTGAGGGACAAACTCTTCCATTGAACGACAATGGCCGCAAGTTAGGGCAAAAGCTTCGGTTAGTGGCGCCAGATTGTATTCTTGAAGAGAAACAGGCAACACTTCGTATTGCTTACCTTGTTGTGGCTGACTATTGCCGCTGTCACATGCTGACAGAGCCGCAATAGCGGCAAATAAAGCGACGCCTTTTGAGATAGTTTTAAACATAACAACGCTCTGAATGAGAAATTTACGGTAGTTTATCGGTTAACGATAGCGACTAAAACCATTAAATAACAATAAAGTGAGACGATTAGTAACAGATTGGTGTGGATATAACCGAATAGTGACATGGTGTTAGCAAATTGGACGTTTACTGTTTTGCAGCATAGGCGACAAGCTCGAACTGAGAATGGCACGAACGGTGCATATAAAACAATCAAATAGCGAAAAACACTAAAGAATATGTGTTTTTCGTCGACATAGTGAACAAGAATTCTTTCTACGTTGGTAACGGTATGAAGCATTGGTTTTTCATTGTCTGTGGCATTCTTAGTGGGTGTAGCAGCCTTAATCCAGACATGGTTCCGGGTGGGAATATGTTGGATACAGCCCCAAAAACAAACACCGAGCTGAGACACCCTGAGTGGGGATATGCGAGTGCATCTCACGTTTCGACGGCTCCACGTGTCAACCAGACAGCGAGGGCGGCCGAAAAAAAGTCTAACAACGTGACCTCACTAGAAATGTTCTTGGATAGACACAATATCCCGCATGAGACGATCGGTGGTGGTCACCTTATGATTCGCTTAAAAGAGCAAGTTCACTTTCAGACAGGGTCGGCGCAATTGTCGTCAAACTCACAAGATTGGTTACGAAAGCTGGGGCACTATTTAGCAGGCAGAACCGATGTGGATGTGGTGATTGATGGCCATGCCGATAGCACTGGTGCGGCGAGTTTCAATGATACGCTCTCCGAAAAACGAGCTCGTGAAGTAGAAAAACAAATGCTAGCGAGTAGCATTCCGCGTCAGCGCGTTTTCTCTCGCGGATTCGGCGAATATGTGCCGCAATGTAGCAATGCCACATCAAGCGGTAAAGCGTGTAACCGACGTGTTGAGTTGATGCTGATTGTCGATGAGTAGGCCGCCAGTCGGTTTCGAAGCAAAAACATCAAAATAGAAAAGAGGCACCAAATGGTGCCTCTTTTACATCCGCCAATGTTCTTAGGGGGAACTAGGCAAATTCTTTTTCAAGATAAGCGACAATGTCTGATGACTCATAAAGCCATTGCGTTTCGCCATCTTTTTCAATACGAAGACAAGGCACTTTCACGCGACCGCCACCTTGTTCAAGTTCAGCGCGGTGAGTTGGGTCATTCTTCGCATCACGTAATTCGATATTAACGGATTGTCGTTTCATCGCACGTCGTACTTTGACGCAAAAAGGGCAAGCTTCAAACTGATATAACGCGTATTGCTTTGCTTTGTCATCGACGTTGCTCTGCGCTTCGTTAGTGCGTTTGATGCCACGAGGAGAAAAGACAGCGTTCAGCAATAAAATGACTTTGCCTAAAATCCAACGGATAAACTTCATAATGATCCCTTGATGCTCAGTGGATGAATGTCCTTAACAATGCAAACATGATGCTTGTTGCATTGGAGACGCAGTCTATCAGTTGTTTCGGATTGATAAAACCATGTATTTTATGAGGAAAAGAGTCGCTTCAACCAGCCGAAAAAGCCATTTGATGCTGTTGGGTTTGCCTCTTTACCTAAATAGAAGCTTTGCATTAGCCCTGTTCTGAACGCGTCAACATCAATACGTTTAATCACAAGTTCGTGCTGTAATGTGTTTTGTGTCTGCTCCGCGTGATCGTGCGCTAAGCTAAAATCCATGTTCAGATAGCCTTGAGTGAAGAGCCACAAATGGGTGATCAGAACAAGATCTTCTGCCGATTGATTGGTGAATTTGTCTGCTTGCTCATCCCCAAGCGTATCTGCCAAGACCTTTTGCATTTGCTGTGTCGAATGAGCGTGTTGTTCATACAACGCACTTGCTTCGATATGGGATTTCGTCAGGAGCCCGAGTAGGTGAAGCACTGGATTCGTTGCTGGCTTGTTTTCACATACGCGTGCAAACAACGGAGCTTGTTCTTTCAACCAACGCTTCTTGGCAGCTTTATGCTCATCAACGAAGGGAATCTTTTTGATTCCCATTTGTTTAATCAGTTCACTAAGGGGCGTCATGACTTTGCAGTTCCTTCACTGTTACTTCGACGTGTTGATCGTTCACATCAACAAAAATAGAGGTGCCGGTAATCATAACAGAAAGGTTTGTACCACGGTCAAGGTGCTGACAAATCATATCGATAGCGTCGTAGTCAAAGCTTTCTACGCTTACTGGAAGCATTGAAAACTTACCTGACATTTTCTCCCACCACACCGGTGCTTTAGTATTGTACGTATAGACCTTGACCTGCTTGGCTAGGCGAGAGGCTTTTTTGATTCGATCTGGTTCGGGTTCGCCGATCTCAATCCAATGCGTGATGCTTTGGTCATCTGCAACATGCCATAAATCTGGCTCTTCCGTGGTTGAGAGGCCTTTGGTAAATTCCAAGTCTTTTTGGGCATTGAGGCAGAAAGCCAAGATACGAGCCAGCATGCGTTGAGGTTTTTCAGAGGGATGCAGAGCGATAGTAAGGTTCTTGGAATCGTAGTAATCGTTATTCATATCGGAAAGAGCGATACGAAATTTATAAATGGTTGGTTTTAGAGCCATGGGTTTATATCGTTTTTATGGGCGAAAATTTGCTTTGGGCAAAAAAATAGCCAGCTTAAAAGCTGGCTATCATATCAAATTCTTTAAGAATTAAAGTACTTTGATTTGCTCTGCTTGAGGGCCTTTTTGACCTTGAGAGATAACAAATTCTACTTTCTGGCCTTCAACTAGAGTACGGAAGCCGTCACCAGTGATTGCAGAGAAGTGAGCAAATACGTCAGGACCGTTTTCTTGTTGGATGAAACCGAAGCCTTTAGTTTCGTTGAACCACTTAACTGTGCCAGTAGCTGTGTTAGACATGTCTATTTCCTAAATATCTAAATTTGTGTAATCTTTCGCCTCAACGGCGCTTATAGCGTGGAAAAATAAATTGCTATTGCGTACCACAGGACGACGGAGTTACAAGAAATCCAACGAAATGTGAAAACAAAGAACTTTCTTTCTAGCCGTGTTTGAGTCTAGGTTAAATCCTGTAGGAGTCAACATATATTAGTGCTTTATGGAGAAATATTTGTATTTAGTCACTATTTAACCGGCATGTTTTTGATTAAATTTCAAATAAATGACGTAGAAGTGAAGTTTTTAAGCATAAAATACGAGGAATTCTACAAATTTGACTTCTTTATATAATTATTGTCCAATCTGGTTCGACCATTAAGGAGGATTTATGGCAAAAGCAAAATGTAATCCTCAGCCGAATGAATTTAACAAAGACACCGAATTCGGCAGAGGCGAGATTAAAGACAATGCGCTAAAGGCAGTTGTTACCAGTCAGTTGTTCAGAACCCGAGTCGTCAAAGCGAAAAAAGGTAAAGGCAGCTTCAACCGTAAAATGAAGCACCGAGGCAAAGAGCCCTATTCAAAGTTCTCACCAAAGTGGATTTTGAATAGGGCTTTTTTCTTGCTCAGAGTCAAAGAATTGTTTGATCGAAAAGTTTCTGTTCAGGCCTATTGCTCATAAAAATCAATACTTAGCTGTCAAGTTTGCGCTAACCATTTGATGCTGAATTCAAAGGGAGATTAGTATCCTGATTGACGATAGCTCTCAGCGCGCTGATCGACTCAACTGTTAGGTGTGAACCTTCATCGATTGATTTCATAAACTCGTCCACTTCCAATAGTTTCGACATCGAACTGAGAAAGCCTTGGTTGATGACTTCGATAAATGAGCGAGTTTCGGTCGTTAGGGATTGGTTGCTCAGAACTACGTGGTTGATTTCATCAATCGACGTGCTGGTTCGAGTTGCTAAAGTTCTCACTTCATCCGCAACCACTGCAAATCCTCGTCCATGTTCACCAGCTCTAGCTGCTTCAATCGCTGCGTTTAGAGCTAGGAGATTGGTTTGTGAGGCGATGCTGTCGATCACTTTGACGATTTCAGTGACTTGCTGCGAGGTTTTAAATAGCTCTTGAACTTTATCGTCACAAGCGGTGACGGCTCTCAGTACTTCTTCAATCATGGTGCGAAACTCATTCAGAGAATGTTCTGCGCCGCAGACGTTTGATGTGGCTTCCTCGCTGGCGTTTCTTGCGATAAAAGAAGAGTCGGCTATCGCTTGAGAGATGTTTAAATCCCTTTGAACTTTATCAGTGATGTCAGATGCAAATTTGACGACTTTGATGACTTTGCCCAACGGATCGAAGATGGGGTTGTAAGTGGCTTCAATGTACACTTTGTCACCTGAAGCTGAACGCCTTAAAAATTGTCCGGACTTAAACTGGCCGGCGGCGAGATCTTTCCAAAAGCCGGGATTTTCTTGGTAAAAATCGTCAAAGCAAAATAGTTTGTGATGTTTTCCTTGAACATCGCTCAACTCGTATCCCAAGGTTTTTAAGAAGTTTTGGTTGGCGGTCAGAATGTATCCTTCACGGTCGAACTCAATCGTGGCTAGAGACAGATCTAACGCATTCAAAATGGCTTCTTTTTGCTCTGATTCTAGCCTCTGTTGTGTCACGTCTGACGCGATCTTGACTACTTTTTCAATTTGTCCGTGTTCAGATTCAATGGGAAAGTAACTGGCTTCAAGTACCAGTCTTTCACGTTGCGAGGTTAGACGCTCAAACGTACCGCGTTTATGCTTACCCATTTTTAAGTCATCCCAAAATTGTTGGTATCGAGGGGACTGAACATAGCCTCGGTCACAGAAAATCGAATGATGTTTTCCAACAATCGCTTCTCGTGTGTATCCAACACAAGAAAGAAATAAATCATTCGCATTGAGAATGATGCCTCTCGTATCAAACTCAATCATTGCCATACTATCGGATAAGCCTTTGATGAAGCGGCTGTATTCACTTTCTGCTTCTTGGTTTCGAGTTCGCAAGCCAAACATTTTGAATTCCTTTTCTAAATGAGCTTTTCAAGAATTTAGTTTTCGCTATTTGTTCGATGTAAGTATTTGTAAATAAAGTTGTCAGTATGTAAATTTAGGCGTACATGTGCATAAAGCAAATGGCAGCAGAGTCAATTTTGTCGCGTTTTTGGCGAATGTTTGATGGCTTTGATTCGCGTTTGGGAAATAACTGTATGCAAAACAAAGGGGTGGAAGGTCACTTCTTCACAAGATGTATAGAAAACTTCTTTTTAAGAAATTGTTCAATTGAGCTTATTAATGAAGTGTATATAAACAAATTAGTGACTTCGTATTCAAAGTAAGAATAACAAAAAAGTACCAAATTTGTATTAAAAAGTACTAATTTAGATTCATATCAATAAGCATCTCATTTCGTTATTGATAGGTCTGCTATATCTTTATTCGAATCAAACAGCAGACATTGTTTTCAAAAAAAGACTGGTGAGTAGTGGGTATGGCATCAACAAGTTTTAGTACTTATGGTTACAAGTGCACTAGGGCGTGTACTTCGTTGTTATTACTATGGCTTGCCATGTGTTCGTACAGTTTCGCTCACCAAACTAAAGTCGATACATTGATTGTCACCAATTCTAAGGCTTGGAAGCCGTTCTCATATGTCTCACAAGATGGTGAACCCAAAGGCATTCTGATTGACTTCTGGCGAGAGTATGCCGAAAGAAATCACGTTCGTGTTGAGTTCCTGCTGCTCGATTGGGAAGAGTCTTTGCGTGCAGTTAAGGAGGGGCGTGCGGATGTTCACGCTGGTCTGATTTACTCTGAGGCTCGCGATAAGTACCTTGATTTTGGTGCGGTTATCATGCCTATTCAAACCAAGTTGTACGTCAATAAAGATATGCTAGCCGTTGATATTAAGGGCGTTCTTACTGGAGAGGTAGAGCTTCCTATTGGCTTGGTAAAAGGCAGCTATGAAGCGGAATTTGTGCGTGCCAACTACCCTAGAGCGTCGCTAGTGGAATATTTAAATAACGATGCGATGCTCCGAGCTGCCGTCGAGAAAAATATCTTGTACTTTGTCGCCGATTTGCAAGTGGCTAACTTCCACATGGCGACAACACCAGATGCAGGCATGTTTGTGCCTACCCTCAATCTGTACAGCAAAGATCTGCGCATTGCGACAGGCGAGCACAGTTCGATTCCAGTGACGAAAATCTCCCACGACTTTGAAAAAATCATCGACTCAGACAAAGAACGGATCCTCAATCGTTGGAGTTTGGTCAAAACGGTATATCCCATTTACCTGTTGCCAATTGCCATTTTCATCATGGTTATTGCCACGCTTTACCATATCTTCGCCCTTAAGCGAATGGTGACTCTACGAACAAAGCAGCTTACCTTAGCAAATCAGCAATTGCTTGAACTGACGCTGACGGATCCGCTCACCAAACTTTATAATCGCAGGCATTTGATCGAGCGTTTGGCAACGCTGAGTTCATTGCAAAAAAACGTAACCGTGATGGTGTTTGATATTGATGACTTTAAATCTATAAACGACAAATACGGCCATTTAATCGGTGACCAAGCGATTGTCGCTGTTGCCGACACGGCAAAATCGCTGACTGACGAACGAATAACCTTAGCGCGAATCGGTGGTGAGGAATTTGCGTTGGTGACTGCCTCTCTATCTGAAAAAGAAGCTGAAACGCTTGCAAAGGCGATTTGCAGCTGTGTTTACGATCGACCTGTTTTACTCAATGGGCAAGCGATCCATGTCAGCGTGAGTTTGGGTTGCGCCTATTATCGCGAGTTCAAAGGCATCATAAACTTGCACGAAGCCGACCAACTCATGTACTGCGGCAAAATGAATGGTAAAAACTGCGCGATGTTCAAAGTGATCGATAAAAGCAAAGTTGAGCCTCTTCTTCGTCAGGTGCCTTAAGTTTTTGCGTAGTGAATCGCTATTTCGATTTTTCCTCTTGCTATACTCAATTGAATTTCAAGTTTTTATTGCCGCTTTTCGTTTCTGAGATTAGCTCAAAGACTTAGAGGAAAGTTATGCCAAAAGCTGTCGCCGCTCTGTTTTTCCTGCTCTTCACTTCACTTTCGTATGCCGAAAGTGCTTTCGATATTGTCCAAAAATCAGACCAAGCAATGAGGGGAAAATCCAGTTATAGCGAGGCAACCATGGAGATCGTTCGTCCTGATTGGACACGCTCTATGACGATGAAAAGTTGGACAAAAGGCACGGAGTTGTCGCTCGTGTTGGTAACCGCACCAGCCAAAGATAAAGGCAGCGCATCGCTAAAGCGTCATAGAGAAATGTGGAACTGGGTGCCGAGTATTGAGCGCGTAATTAAAATCGCGCCTTCTATGTTGAGCCAATCTTGGATGGGGTCGGATTTTACTAATGATGATCTGATCAACCAATCATCAATCGTTGTGGATTATCAACACGCTTTACTCGGCAATGACAGCTTTGAGGGGGATAAAGTCTGGGTCATTGAAGCGACGGCTAAACCTGATGCGCCTGTTGTTTGGAACAAAGTTACGTTGTGGATTTCTCAGTCGACGTATTTGCAACGCAAAGTGGAATTTTATGATGAGTTCGATGAACGGGTGAATGTGTTGACGACTTACGACGTTAAAGAGTTAGGCGGTAGAAAGATAGCGACGCGAATGGAGATGAAACCCGTCGATAAACCGGGGAATAAAACCATTTTTACCACGCATCAGGCACAGTTTGACTTCGATATAAATGATGACTTTTTCTCACAGCAGCAAATGAAATCCCTGCGTGATTAACTTGCGGTAGAGACGAACAAAAGAGAGGGGTGAGAAGCGGATGCTCATCAAACTTGCATGGCGCAACTTATGGCGGCAAAAAAGGCGGACGTTACTGACGGCCACTGCTCTCGCGCTAGTGCTTTTTCTCTCCTTACTCACCAGAGCGTTCCAAGAAGGTAGCTACAGTTCCACCATCAAAAACGCAGCAAAGTTTTATACTGGGCTTATTCAATTGCAAAATCCTGAGTTTGGCGACTCATCTAGCATTGATGATGTGCTTCCTCAAACCGATACTTTTATTTCAGCATCTAAAGCGAACTCTGATATCGATGTCATTCTTCCGCGTGTTGAATCTTTTGCCTTAGCGGCGAAAGGGGAGCGTTCGAAAGGTGTCATGGTTCTAGGCGTTGATCCTGAATCGGAAAATGCGTACTCCCACATTAGTGACAAATTGGTTCAAGGTGAGTTTATCGCCTCTGGGCAAAATGCGGTTTTGGTCGGTGGCGGTTTAGCGCAGTATCTTCGTTTGAAGATTGGCGATGAGTTGGTGTTGTATGGGGCTGGGTATCGTGGTCAGACTGCTGCGGGGTTGTATCGTGTCGCGGGAATTTTGCATTTCCCGTTACAGCAGTTGGATTCCCAATTGGTTTATATGCCTCTCGATACAGCTCAGACATTGTATTCACTTGATAAACAAGTGACGGCATGGGTGCTCAATACTTCAAATTTACGCGTATTGCCCAGTGTGATTGAGCAATTAAAGCGAGATTACGGCAATAGCGTCGCCGTAAAAGGCTGGCAGGAGTTATCGCCGGAGCTTTCTCAACAAATCGCATTAGACAAAGCTGGCGGGATCTTCCTCATCTACATTCTGTATGGCATCGTTGGCTTTGGTCTATTCGCGACCATTTTGATGACGACGTTAGAACGCCAGCGTGAATTTGCTGTGATGTTGGCCACTGGGATGCTCAGGAGCAAGCTGATTGGTTTAATTTCAATTGAATCGCTTTTCATCGCCATTATTGGCATTGTTTTGGGTTTGATCGTCAGTGCACCTGTGCTTGGCTACTTCTATTTTAATCCCATTGAAATCACTGGAGAAGCCGCTCAAGTCATGTTGGAAAGTGGTTTTGAGCCCATTGTGCCAGTTTCTCTCGATCCTCACTTGCCGCTTAACCAAATTATCGTGGTTCTCATCATCTTATCCTTGTGCCTTGTCTACCCGATGATTCGTCTCCTTCGTTTACCTATCGCCAGTGGGCTGAAAGGGGGCGCGCATGTTGATTAAATTGGCTTGGCGTAATCTTTGGCGGAACAAACTAAGAACGTCCATCATGCTTGGCGCGATGGTGTTTGGTTTGATGGGTGTTGTCGCCATGATCGGATTTATGAATGGTTTAGTGGACAGCATGATCAAAAATGCGATTGCTTGGCAAACCAGCCATTTGCAGATTCATCAAAGTGCTTATCTCGTTAATCCTGAACTGAAAGACATCATACCTGACTCGCAAAGCATCGTGACAACGTTAGACAAGCATCAAAGTGTGAAAGCCGTATCGGAGCGGTTTCTCGCCGATGGCATGATAGCTTCTGCTCGCAGTTCTCGCGGTATTCGTATTAATGGTATTCATCTTGAACAAGAGCAGAAGATAACGCCGCTTTCTGAGCATATCATCGATGGTTATTGGTTGGATGAAGAGGGCCGGAATCCCATTCTTGTATCGCAAAAGACGGCGAAAAGATTGAAGCTACGGGTCGGTTCAAAAGTCATTCTGACGCTTTCCGATATCAATGGGGATGTCTCTGGCGCTGCGTTTAGAGTGAAAGGCATCTTCAAAACACCGTCCACGACCTTTGATGACGGCAATGTGTACGTCCGTAAAGCTGACCTAGAGAAAATTGCAGGGATAGCAGGGGCGCATGAAATCGCCATTTTGCTCAACGCCAATGATGACGACGTGTTGCAAAATATCGTGTCGTTTACCCGAACCTTGACCGACGATGGTTCAGGAAAGCCGTTAACGGTAAGAACATGGCTAGAAATTCAACCCCTGCTTTCAACTATGATGAGCTCGATGGATATCTCCAACCAAGTCATGCTGGTGGTGTTCGTGTTGGCTATGACGCTTGGCATCATCAATATCATGCTTATGTCGGTGTTTGAACGAACCAGAGAATTCGGCGTGCTGATGGCAGTGGGTATGCAGCAACACAAAATTCGTATTTTGATCACGTTGGAAACCATGTTCCTTGGTTTGACGGGATGTGCTTTAGGGTTATTTGGCAGCGCTGCCATGATAAAGCTTCTCAGTGTGACGGGATTGTCGCTTGGAGGGCTGGCCGATGGTTTAGGTGCATACGGCGTCGATACTCTGCTTTATCCCCGTGTTTCGTTTTACGAATATCAAATGATCATTGTAGCGATTTTTATGGCCAGTCTGTTTGCGGCTCTGTATCCCGCACGACAAATTCTCAAGCATCGACCGGCTGATGCCATGGGGGAGAAGACCTGATGACAATTAAACTTGAGCGACTGACGAAAACTTATAATCCAGACAGTGATTTCCCTGTGCATGCGGTACAACACGTTGATTTAGAAATAAAACAAGGAGAATTTGTCGCCATCATGGGGCCTTCTGGCTCAGGTAAAACGACATTGCTCAATATGCTTGGCGGTATTGATGCTCCAACTTCAGGCAGCGTTGAAATCGATGGGTGTTTAATTTCAGAGATGTCGGAGAAAGAGCTGATCGCCTATAGACGAGACAATATTGGTTTTATCTTCCAAGACTACAGTCTTCTTCCTGTTTTGACCGCGTTGGAAAACGTCGAGTTTGTGATGCAGTTACAAGGCAAAACGGAACGAGAATGCCGAGAGCGTGCCATGTCTCTCCTTGAGCAAGTTGGTTTAGCTCAGCAGATGCACAAGCGTCCGAGCAAAATGTCGGGTGGTCAGCAACAGAGAGTCGCTGTCGCACGGGCACTTGCACCTAAGCCTCGCTTTGTCATGGCAGATGAACCGACCGCCAACTTAGACGCAAAGAGTACTTCGGAGTTACTCGACATCATGGAGCAACTGAGCGAACAAGAGGGCACGACATTTATTTTCTCGACTCACGACCCGAGGGTCATCAAACGAGCCCATCGTATTATTGTGTTTGAAGACGGACGCCTCGTGAGAGATTTCGCCAACATCGGTAGCACGGCAGAGAAGTTTCATGCGTAGCGGCTTACACATTCGTTTTTCTCCGCCATGGATGGTGGTTAGTCAGGCATTAAGCCTTTCCTTGCTTGGCTTTTTCAGCTTTTGTGCTGTTGCCAATATCCCTGGTTTACAACCTCAAAAATCTTGGAATTTTGATGGTTATATTAAGTATATGGCGACATACAGCATGCCAGATGATCAAAGCAATACGCTCGATCATCTGCTGCACAATCGTCTGAATTTTGAATACCGTTTTTCTCCAAACTGGCGTGTTAATGTTGGCTTGCGAAACCGAGCTTTATGGGGCGACGCGTTAGACATTCTTCAATATCCCGAACTTGTCGCGCTAGATAATGGCTACTTTGATTTGAGCAAAAACTGGCGCGAAGACGACGTTATTCTGAATTCTCAATTTGACCGATTGTATGTGAGCTGG
Source organism: Vibrio sp. SALL6 (assembly GCF_002002385.1). Taxonomy (NCBI): domain Bacteria; kingdom Pseudomonadati; phylum Pseudomonadota; class Gammaproteobacteria; order Vibrionales; family Vibrionaceae; genus Vibrio; species Vibrio sp. SALL6. Next base: position 165,146 of record NZ_MQVK01000015.1, on the reverse strand, counting down.
AAGAGCGACGATTGGAGTGCCAGTGTCGGGCGTTTTCGTATTAACTGGTCCATGAATACCATCTGGAACCCTAATGACGTTTATAACGCGTACTCGATTTACGACTTTGATTATGAAGAGAGAGCGGGCACCGATGCCATTATGGTCAGCAAAAAACTTGGTTTTGCCGACGGCTTAGATTTGGTGTTCTCTCCTTCACAAGAATCTGGGCAAAACAGTGCTTCGCTGCGTTATTTTTCAAATGTTTCTGGGTGGGATTATCAAATTATCGCAGGTCGAGCACGGACGGATTACATTCTTGGAGCTGGATTTGCGACCGATGTTTACGATGCAGGGCTGCGAGGTGAGTTAACTTGGTTTGATCCAATAGACGCTGAATATCAAGGTGAGCCAACGCATAATAACACTGTAGCGAGCTTAGAAGCGGATTACAGTTTTGGTGGTGTTCGTAACTGGATGACAAGAGGGGCTTGGCTGTTTATCTCGAAACCTCAAGATGCCAACAGCGCGCTTGCCTATCTCAACTTGCCGCTGAACGCTAAAACCCTGAGCTTTACTAAAAATACCTTCTATGCCGATGTGAGTTTTGATTTAACCGCATTGAATCGTTTCACACTGTCAGCTAGCTACTATGACGATGGTTCTTACTTTGCAGGCTTATCAAGTAATTATTCTTTAGCTACCGACTGGCAACTGCTCACTGTATTACAACGTTTTTCAGGCAGTGGAGACAGTTTGTTTGGCGAAACACCAGCCACTTTGTTGTTTGCGAATATTCGATACAGCTTCTAGCTTTGCCATGTGACCAGTCGTTGTCTCTGAATACGTTTATCAATGGCGAAGAATGCCTCGTTTTTAAATGCATTTTGATACATTGATTTAACATTTACGCAAATGTCGTTATATTTAAGGCTCATCGTTGTCAGGAGTTTATGGATGAACCTTACAATATCAGGGAAGTTGCAGCTCAGTTTCGTGCTGTTAGCCGTCGTATTTATCGCATCTGCGATTTTCACTTACCGTAATATCAACATAGTTGAACAGCATGCATCATCGTTATTGAGTTCCGATTTGCCGACTGTTGATACTAGTCGTGGAATTCAGCAATCGGTTCAAGCTTCGTTGTCTTCAATCCGAGCGTACATGTTATTGGGAAGTAATGAAGCCGAAGGTTTGCGTTTGAGTCAGGAAGTGCAAAGTATTATGGTATCAACGGACGATGCGTTGCCAACCTTACAAGCTCTGATTTCGGAGTCAGATTTCCAGTCGATTCATCAGCAATGGGAAGCGATGAAAGTGTCACTTTCTCAACTTATTGAGTTGAGCCACAGCGCGGAAAATCTGCCAGCGCATAATCTGTTTATTAACGAAGTTGCACCCATTGCTGAAGTCGCGCTCGACCAAATTCAAAGCCTAATTAATGAAGAGTCAGGCAATGAAATGGGCGGTGAGCGTAAGCGTTTATTTAAAGTCTACGCAGACAGTTACACTTCTCTAGCTAATGCGCTCTCGGCACTGCGTGATTTCCTGTTGTACGGACAGCAAACACATCTGGAGAAGTATCAAGACCTGATCAAATTCCACAACCAATCGGTCGCAGAAATCGACGCTAAACTGGATATGTTGTCAGACAACGACCAATCACTATGGTCATTGTTTAAAGAAATGCAACAGATGTATTTCCCCTTGGCTGATCAAGTGATTACGCTGCGTCAATCAGATGAATGGAACAAAGCAAATTTGCTAATGGCAAATGAGTTGTTACCCGCGGCAAACGCGTTAAATCAAAGCCTAGAAACGATTGTGTTGGCTCAGCAAGCTAAAGCAGATCAAAGCGGTGTTGGCATCAGTCAATCAATCAAAAATGTGCTTACGTCGATGCTGGTGGCAGCATTACTGGTCGTAATTGCGGCGATTGCGATTTCAAAATACATGGGAAATACCATTGGACGCAGAGTCCAGCGATTATCAGAACGAGCGAAGATTATAGCCTCTGGCGATGTTTCTCAACCACCATTGAACGTTGTTGGCAAGGACGAGCTGGCTGACCTTACGAGCTCTATCAATCGTATGAACGAGTCACTGGCAGGCATTGTTGCAGGTGTAAATGGCAAAGCGAACCAAGTGGGCACCAGCATGGGTGCGCTTCTCGAATCGGCACAAGTTACATCCAATAACGTTGAACAACAACAATCCAATATCTCAGAAATGGGGAGTCAACTCGAAGAGATTGCCTTTGCTGCGAGTAATACGTTGGATCAAGCTAATCAATCGGTGCAAAAGTTGTCAGATTCAAAAGATGAGATAGAACAAGGTCGTGACGCACTTGAGCAAAATAAAGCGACCATGGAAAGTTTACACAGCAGCATAGAAAGCGCCAGCACCCAAGTTACACAGTTAAGCAAAGAGAGCGAAGCAATTGGCCGCGTGACGGAAGTGATTGAAGGGTTAGCAGAACAGACTAATTTGCTGGCACTCAATGCGGCAATTGAAGCGGCGAGAGCTGGTGAACAAGGGCGAGGTTTTGCTGTGGTTGCCGATGAAGTGCGTATGTTGGCGACTAGAACCACGCAATCGACGACAGAAATCAACGGTATAATTAACGCAATTCAGCGTTCAACTCACACGGTGGTTCAGGAAATTGAACACAGCCAGTCGTTGGCAGAGCAAGGTGCTGAGCACATCGATAATGCCGTAACGAGATTGGTTTCAACGACAGAGCAGATCGGTTCTCTAAACGAGCAAATGGCAGAATTGGCCGCTGCTGCCGAGCAGCAATCTCACGCGACGCAGTCCATAAATGGGTTAATGGTAGGTATTACACAGTCGGTCGAAAAGGTGGCGAGTAACAGTCAGCATGCTTCTGAGACGTCGTTGCAAGTGAAGCAACAAGTCACCGAGTTGAATCAACAAATGGCCATGTTTAAAACGGCTTAGAACCCCCCCAATGAATGCTCCTCGACCATGAAGAAATACAATGGTCGAGGGTTTCGACTATTCTACTACTCACATAACCTAATTGCTCATTGAGTTTAGTTATTAAATCTATAGCTAAAACCAAATTTCCTTCCTCACCGCTCAGATCTAATATGACTCCATCGGCAGCAAACACTGCAAAAGAATTTTTAAACTTTACTCTCCAAGGAGCAAGATTATGAGCAAACAAGTAAGCTTAATTGGTCTAGATCGTCAACAATCAGAACAACTAGCACAACAACTGAATCAGCTACTTGCCCACTATCAAGTGCTGTACATGAACACACGTGGTTATCACTGGAACATCAAAGGCCACCAGTTCTTTGAATTGCACGTAAAATTTGAAGAGATCTACACAGATCTTCAAACCAAAATTGATGAACTTGCAGAACGTATTTTAACGTTGGGTTACACACCAGCACACGCGTTTAGCCATTACTTAGAATCAAGCGAAATCAAAGAGCATCAAAACGCGACAGCGGGTGAAGAGTGCGTGAAAGGCTTGGTTGATGGTTTTGGTGTTCTGCTTGTTAAACAGCGTGAGATTTTACAAAACGCTGGTGAAGCAGACGATGAAGGTACTGCGGCACTGATGGGTGATTACATCCGTGAGCAAGAAAAACTGATGTGGATGCTTAACGCTTACCTACAAGGCTAAGTTCAAACATTTACATACGATTCGGGAATAAGCCAAAGGAGCACATGAGTGCTCCTTTTTTTGTCTCTGAGAATTGGCAACCTAATTCGCTGAGCTTTTCGGACAAAGGGATCAGTGCGCTGATTCAAAGTACGCCAGCAAATCGGACAGTTCTCTCACCGCAAGTGACGCCGAATTTTTAAATTGTTCGGTGATGCCGTGATGCACTAAACAAGACGGCATTTGTGCATTGTACGCAGCTTGTAAATCGTAAAGGAAGTCACCGACATACAGCACTTCATTTGGCATCAAACGCCACTCCTTGGCGAGCACTTGTAGCGATAAAGGATCGGGTTTTGGTGGATAACATTCACGCGTGATCACTTGCTCAACGGTGATTTGGTTATGTTCCAATTTTCTTTGTGTCGCAATTAGGCAGTTTCGCGTCACGATGGCGGTTTTAATCGCTTTTTTCTCCAAGTAGTTCAGCAATTCATGACAACCAATCATCGGGCTAGATTGTTCAGCATCGGAAATCTCGTGGTCAAAAATGACATTATGTGCATGCTCTTTGTGATGCGGGTGATCGATGCGCTCTACGAAATCCAATAAATCTTCTGTTTGAGGGCAACCGAGTTGCTGACGAAGATCTTGAAAGTTCATATCTGAACTGACGAGCGTGTTGTCTAAATCGAAAATGACGGCTTTTATTCTTTCAAGTTCTAGTGGGAAGGGAATCATAGTGGCCTCGTACAACTTAACCAAACTATCGTTATAAAAACAAAAGGTTATTGTTAAGTTTAGATTCTTCTGGCTAAGTTGTACGAAAATAAATCACTGATGCATCACAAATCGAAAAAGCGTTGCACAGTTCTTATTGCTCGGTTAAGCGGAAGATTTTGCCGCTGTCGGTAGAAAAGTAGATATAGCCATCGGGGCTTATCGTTATATCTCTGATTCGTTCTCCAAGCTTTTCCAGTAAGCGTTGCGATTCTGTGAGCTTGCCATCGTTAATGCTGACGACATTGATATGAGTGAGCTTTAACGCTCCAACTAATATTTTGCCGTTAAGTTCTGAGTATTTATCCCCGCGATAGAGCACCATATTGCTTGGAGCGATAGAGGGAATATAAACCAATTTGGGGTCTTCCATTCCTGGCAGTGATTTCGCTTCACCCACATCAAGTGGGCCCCAATATTCTTTCCCTTGTGAGACTCTTGCCCAACCGTAGTTCGCCCCTTTTTTAATTAGGTTAATTTCGTCACCTCCACGCGGCCCATGTTCAATCGACCAAAGTTGATCTGTCTCTTTGTCGTAGAACAAACCTTGTGGATTGCGATGCCCGAAACTCCATATTTCAGGCTTTGCCTTGGAGGAAGTAAAAGGGTTATCTGTTGGCACCGAGCCGTCTAAATTCAAGCGTAGTATTGAGCCCGCATGTGTTTGAGTATTTTGCCCGTTGTCTCGTTCACCGCGATCGCCAATCGTGAAGTAGATCTTGCCATCAATAAACGCGATCCGACTGCCAAAATGACGGCCAGTATCGGTGATGGCATCGGTGATGAAGAGATCTTTCCAGCCAGTTAGTTGCTCGCCATTTAGCGTTGCGGTGGCAAGTGCGACGGTGTTTCCTTTCTGGGTTCGTTTGCTGTAGGTGAAATACAGCTGTGGATTTTTCTTATCGGTATTTGGGGCGAGTGCGACATCCAGTAAACCGGCTTGTCCACTGGTGTTAACATTCTGAGCACTATGAATTTTCTGGCGTTGACCTGTCATCACATTGAGCAATGAAATGGTGCCATTTTTCTCGTTCACTACTACGCGTTGCGAATCGATAAATTCAATGCCCCAAGGGACTTGAAACCCATTGGCAACCTCATCAGCTTGGTATCGCGCAGCATGAAGTGAAAAAGATAAACAAGCGAGCAGGGCGATGGTTACAATTCTCATGGGTCCTTCCATGTTGAAGTGCGTGGATGCTTAAAAGCTAACACTAAATGGCGAGATCCCCAAATGCAGACAAGCTGCAGCGAGCGGTGTATGAATATAAAAATCCCCGATACCAGATCGGGGATTGAGTTAAGGTGTTAGAGATGAATCTGTCTTTCTGCGATTACATTGCCGCTTCGAAGATTGCAGAAATCTCTTCGTGAGTTGCTTGTTTCGGGTTAGTGAAACCACACGCGTCTTTTAATGCGTTGTCTGCTAGTGTTGGGATGTCTTCTAGCTTCGCACCAAGCTCTTTAATACCAGCTGGAATACCAACGTCTTTTGCTAGCGCAACGATAGCGTCGATCGCTGCCGCAGCACCTTGCTCTGCCGACATACCTTCTACATCCACACCCATCGCTTTTGCGACATCACGTAGACGCTCTGGACATACTTGCGCGTTGTAGCGTTGTACGTGAGGAAGCAAGATTGCGTTACATACACCGTGTGGTAGGTCGTAGAAACCACCTAGCTGGTGCGCCATAGCGTGCACGTAACCTAGAGATGCGTTGTTAAACGCCATGCCAGCCATGAACTGCGCGTATGCCATTTGCTCACGAGCTTCTAGGCTTTCGCCGTTTTTCACTGCGGTGCGTAGGTGCGCCTGAATTAACTCGATCGCTTTGATTGCAACAGCGTCAGTAATTGGTGTTGCCGCTATAGATACGTACGCTTCAATCGCGTGAGTTAGCGCGTCCATACCTGTTGCTGCCGTCAAAGACGCTGGCTTAGCAAGCATTAATTCTGGATCGTTTACAGAGATAAGAGGCGTTGTGTGTTTATCAACGATTGCCATCTTAATGTGACGCTCTTCATCAGTGATGATGCAGAAACGGGTCATTTCAGATGCAGTACCTGCTGTGGTGTTGATTGCGATTAGTGGCAGCATTGGTTTTGCTGATTGATCCACGCCTTCGTAATCGCCGATTTTTCCGCCGTTAGATGCAACCAGTGCGATGCCTTTTGCACAATCGTGTGGTGAGCCACCACCAAGTGAAATTACGAAGTCACATTCGTTCTCTTTTAGGAGAGCTAAGCCATCATTAACGTTGGTGATTGTAGGGTTTGGTTGAGTGCCATCGAACACAACGGTTGCTACGCCGCGTTCAGTAAGAAGATCTTGAACCTGTTTTACTACGCCGATTTGGTTAAGGATCTTATCCGTAACGATCAAACCTTTCTTAAAGCCTTGAGATTGGATGCTGTTTGCTGCGTCTTTTAGGCAGCCAGCGCCCATTAGGTTTACCGTAGGGATAAAAAATGCACTTGTCATATTGGATTGCTCCGTTGTTATTATTAATAATCTTTCATAATTTGCCATTTAACTGTCGCACACCCCTTTCTAGAACGAAATTGATCCAGAGCAAGTTTACCCATTTAGGGGTACTTTAAAGGAGGAAACTGTGACAGCGATCTTGTTGCACAGTGTGGAGGTGCAACACAAATACAACGTAGCCCAAATATGCAACTATTGACGCAAACGATTGGTAAAAATTGAAATCTGATGATGATTTATATCTCAATTAGACTAAAGTATAAAAAATCCCCATTGATATTCGATCTATCAATGGGGATTTAAAATTGAGTTTTAAGTTATCTATCAGTAATTAGGCGATTTCGACCAATTTTGATACCAATTTATCGATTCCTGAAGCTGCTTGCGAGATATTCTGCGCTAACATGTAAGCTGGCGTAGAAAGCACATTGTGTTTCTCGTCAAACACATACTCATCTACGTTACATTCAACGTGCTCTCCACCCATTTGGTGAAACGCGGCTGCGGTTGCGTCATCATTACCTATTGTGCCTTTTACGCCATGTTCGTAAATCATAGGAATAATGACAGGGGCAATGCAGAGGTAACCGGCAGGCTTGTTAGCATTTGCGAACGCACGGCAAGCTTGTGCAACGTGTGTATTAATCGAGCATTCTGCACCAGAAACGGCAAAGTCAGTCAGATTTTTTGCTGCACCAAAGCCACCTGGTAACAATAGCGCATCAAAGTCTTCAACGTTCAGTCTAGCCACATCCTCAATGTTTCCACGCGCTATGCGTGCCGCTTCAACGAGCACGTTGCGTGGCTCATCCATTTCTTCGCCAGTAAGATGATTGATGACGTGTAATTGATCAATGTTTGGAGCGAAGCAATGCCAAGTAGCACCAGCTTTTTCGATGGCGTGCAGGGCTAGCACGGCTTCATGTAACTCTGAACCATCATAAACACCTGAGCCACTCAAAATAACTGCGACTTTTTTCATTTTAAGATTCCTTTAGTCTGATATTTCCGTTTGTTGCTCTTTTATATTTGGGGATTGAGATTGAGCATTTGCCTTAGTTTCGACGATTTCTTGATCGTCTTCTTCTTCATCATAGTAGCGGACCACAAAAGGTGTCAGCATGACGCTCGATGGTAGAAAGTGTTTCATATCGACTCCAAACGCATAACAGAATCATTTTTATACTGAAATTTATAAAACAGTACGTTGAAGCGGATCATTTTTGAGTTAAGCTGAAGTTTCCTTTGGCATTCGTGAGTAGTAGGTCACATGAAATCCGTGCAATTTCGCTTCACACTTTATGGCTGCATTGCCATCCTCTCTTGGAGTTGCTTACTGGGTATTGCAAGGCTCGTAACCGAAAGTTTAGGGCCAGTAGGTGGGGCGGCGATGTTGTATTCGCTAAGTTCAATCTTTTTATTGATTGTGGTGGGCATCCCAAAGTTGTCTTACTTTTCTCCGAAGTATCTGATAGTTGGCGGCGCAATGTTTGTTTGCTATGAGATCTTTCTTGCGCTTGCTCTTGGGTATTCGAATTCGCGAGCTCAAGCGATTGAGGTATCTATCGTCAACTATTTATGGCCCGCACTGACGGTGTTGTTTGCTGTGTTGGGTAGCAACAAAAAGCCAAATTGGCTGTTGTATCCAGCAGTAACCCTCGCGTTTATTGGTGTGGCTTGGACGGTGAGCGGCGATAACGGTTTATCCCCGACGCAAATCATCTCGAACGTAAGCAGCAATCCGCTGGTGTACTTCATGGCGTTCACTGGCGCGGTGATTTGGGCGGTTTATTGTAATCTCACACAGCGACAGCAATCGAAGCACAATGCGATCACGTTGTTTTTTATCGCAACGGCGGTTTCGCTTTGGGTGAAGTACGCATTTGCGGATGAGCCTACAATGACGTTCTCATGGTCAGCTCTTGGATATCTGTTCGCATCGGCAGCGTTGATGGCGGGTGGTTATGGCTTATGGAACATCGCCATTGTTGGCGGGAACATGGTCTTTTTGGCGACTTTGTCTTACTTCACGCCGATTTTCTCTGCGCTGTTTTCGTCGCTTATCCTTGGTGTGACGTTGAGCAACGGTTTCTGGCAAGGCGTTATTATGGTGACGGTTGGGTCACTCTTGTGTTGGTTGGTAACAAAAGAGAAGCGAGAAGCTGCTGGTTAAACCCACATTATCTGAGTGATTAATGACTGGTTTGTGGCTTCTCCGGTTCTTGTCGGTGTTGATGGAGGCCTGCTCGAGCCGTCATCGTGTTATCGAACATGTCACCAATCATTTTCCAAGAGCAAGCATCAGTCACCAAGCTGAGATAGGTGTGGGAAGGTAAGTCGCATCATGAGATGCGATGTCTAACTTAGGCTTCGTTCCAGTTTGGTTCTTCTAACGCTGGCCAGAGCATCAAATCATCAATACCAACGTCCTTAAAGCCTATCTTTGAGTAATAGCTTTTAAGCGCTTCTACGCTTTCCTCTGAGCGATCTTCTAAAGGAAGAGCCTTTAGACCAATGATGTCGTAAATCGATGTAAAGCGTTCAATAAAGTCCTCAATTAAGGCTTTGGAATACTTATTTCCTCGATGCTCTTTCTTTACCTTTAGTTCGTGAATCACAATGAGACGATCTGGTTCTGGACAGATTCCCCAACGCATTGTTTCGTTACGTTTTGCGATGCTTTCTTTTAGCAAGTAATCATCATCAAGAATTTGGATAAAGTGGGCAATGCTGGCGTTAATGTTCAATAATTTATGACAGCTGATAGTACTCGAGGCTCTGGATAAATCTACGATGTAAAAGTCACACGTAGCGACTTCGGTCTCTTCTCCTTGGTCGACAAGAGCAAACATACTCGCTGTCATTACGTTGATACATGATTCAATATCATTTGAATAAGGAGCAGTTGTCAGGGCGTAGTTTATGATCATTGTTCTGTTCCTTTTCACTCGCTACTAGCACAACGTCGTTTAATAAACGTGACGCGAACACTTAATTTGATGAGGTGTAACAAAGTGACCTCCCTCAGATACTTTAATTAATTCATCGGGCTGTGTTGGCGGAGTGTTGACTCCCGCAATCTTCATACTCACCCCTTTTAAACTTTTTTAAAATGTTTACAGAGCCAGTATTACTTACAGATATTGGGAGTCCATTTCTTATTATGGTTAGCGTTAATCGGATGGGTGAGCATTCCGATAACGGCCAACTGACAGCGCAGGATTTTTCACATTTTCCCTATCTAAAACAGTGATCTATTGCACATTTTCATTACCATTATTCCAGAAGTTTAGAATTTTAATGTCGAGTAAAAATGCAAATAAACCGCGTTCTCCACACGACCAAATTTTTCTATTATGTGCAAATTAAAAAAGTGATATATGTCAAAGTTTGCATATTAAGTCGCATTGATAATCGCCATCCCTTAAAGTTTTGACTTAACAACAAAAGGAGTAGATATGTTTGGCTTCTTTAAACGAAAAGCTTTAAAAAAAAGAGCCTTTAATCTATACAAAGAACTGGTATTTGGCAGGCTATATGAAGGCAACCGTTTCGGGCTAAATGCAGAAGACTTATGCAAAACAACAGGGCTTAATCTATTCTCGACCCTCAATTTAATTCATAGACTTATAGCGACAGGATTGGTGGAGGAGTATGAGCTTGTTGATGTCGTTTGCTACCGAGCGGTGAACGTGCCAATTTATCTAGATGACACCTCTCCGCCAAGTATTATTACCGATTATGTAAAACGTGCAATTGGCCGAGTTGATTTTAAAGGACTGGCTTAACCAACACTTTTTAAAACCGCCCCAAAAGGCGGTTTTGTCGTTTTGCACTGTCATTGCGTTTTCAACCATCAAGGCTGTATTGGATGTTTACTAAAAATTTGGAGTAATCCCGAGCGCCCGAGACAGGCTTGATTTGAGGGTTGAGAAGAAAACTGAATATGTGACATTTTGACGTAGCTAAGAAAAGGTTATGTATGCTTGGTTTATTAAATAGAAAGACTTTGAAAAGCATGGCTATGAATCTATATCACGAACTGGTACGAGGTCGTATATATGAGGGTAAGCACTTTGGGCTCAATGCAGATGATATTTCACAGAGAACAGGGCTCAGTATACATGTGGCTATTGCTCTCATTCATCGGCTTATAGACAACGAATTGGTGGAAAAGTATGGCTTTAAGGACGATGTTAGCTATCGAGCAGCGAACATTCCGAGCCACCTAGACAAAACATCTGCTCCAATGAGCATTTTCCAGTACGTAAACCGCTCAATTGGCCGAGTAGACTTCAAAGATCTAGCTTGAACCACAAAGAAAAACCGCCGTTACTGGCGGTTTTTTCATTTTCGTAAAGACTGAACACTCAATTTACGTGCTTTATGATAGAAATACCTGACTTTTGTTTCGTGTTCTAACAATTCGCTACGTTTAAGTTCAGTTGCAGTTTGAATCTGTGCTTCGACAGACGCGTGGTTAGCTGTTTTCGAGTTTGTTCAAGAGTGTCGAGTTCAATCATGTCATCATCAACGTGTAGATCAATGTTCACGCGAAGCTCTTGACCAACCTTCGTAATGCCAGCCAGTTTTAACTGATGATCAGATACTTTTTCAATTTCTAAAACGTCGTTACCAACAACCTGACAAAGCTCTTTGCTTGGTGTCATCATTAGTAACTCACGTAATGCGCCACACAACATATCAAATGGTACTTTTAGGAAGTAGAAGCCCATAAGTAGCATCATCATTGGGTCCGCGTAGACTGCGTAATGCGCGAATGGGGTAAGAGATACTAGCCATGCAGCGATAAAACCAACAGTAACTGCCACGCTTAATAGCGTATCCATTTGCCATTGTTTTTTCTCCGCATCGATCAGACCTGATGAGAAACGACGACTTTTTTTCGCCATAAACCACCAAGCGTAACCACAACCGATAACGTTCACGAGACCAAAGATAGTCGCGATTGAGGTATCAACCTCACGACCACCCGTCATCAATGCAGAGATCGCTGAGTAAAGCGAAAAACACACAACAACAAGAATCACGGCCGCTTTAATCGCAATAACGATAGGTTCGAGTACCGCTTTACCAAATGGAAATACAGATTTTGATGGCTTGCTGATGTAGGAAGATGCTGCCAGTGACAATAAAGTTAACAGTAAACTGACTAGCGAGTAAACACCGTCAAAAACGATGACAATCGACCCAACAAGCAAGCCAAGTACCATACCACCAGCTGCAAACCCAGAAGCTAAAAGGGCTGAAATGGTTAGAATACGGTTTTCGTTTTTGCTTGTCCTGTCACACATAAAAGATGCCTTTTGGTTTTAATACCTTACTATTCTTCTCTTCTGAGGCATTTTAGGCAACTACAAACTGAGTGGAAATTAAACGAGAAAGCGATCGTTTTATTATTTTTCTTTAAATACAATGGTTTAGTGTGTTTTTGTGGTGTCAAATATATTGACGGTCACTGCCTTTTATTTAGAAGTCAAATAAATATTCGCTTAATTTATCTGCTAACCAAGTCATCGCTGGGTGTTCAATCTGACCGTTTGGGGCAAACATACAGTAGTCTTCTTGAGTCAAACCGTAAGTGTGTTTGATGACGGCAAGTTTTTGTTGGCGCAAGTAGTGGCGAATGAGCGGCTCTGGCAATACACCCCATGCGTCTTCTTCCAAAATGGTGTTGAGCATGTAATCGAAACTTGAGAAGCCAATGTATCGAGTTGAGAACGGCTGTAAGCCTGGGTTGTCTTTCTCGTTGAGGTAAACCATCAAAGCCTGCATTTGGCTGCGTAGATCTTCATCGGATACGCGACGCATCTTACTTAAGCGATGATCAACGCTACACACCGACATCATTCGGATTTTCCCCAGCGGTTTGTAAACAATGTGCGGGTCATCAATGCGTTCATAGTCGACACCGAACGCAAAATCGACTTGATGAGTACTGACTAAGTTAGCCAAGTCACCACTAGAGGCCAAGATGAGGTTAAACGTTGTAGAAGGGAATCGATTGTTGAGTCGGTGAGACAGTTCTTGCCACAAATCGTCTGGCAGCGAGTCATCACGCGCCACCCAGACTTCGGCGTTGAAGCCTTCGGAGATTTGCGCGCATGTTTTTCTGATTCGTTGAGCTGTGACCAACAAATACTCGCAATCTTTGTAAATTGCTTTTCCCGCTTCCGAAAGCGTCAGTTGGTTTCCTGTTCTTGTGAACAACTCAACATCGAGCTCTTTTTCTAATGCCTTGATCGACATGCTGAGTTTGGTGCGGTTACAGTCTAACTGCCGCGCAGCTTCGGAGACTGAGCCACACTCTGCGATAGTGCAGAAAGCTTCTACCTGAGTTAAGTTCATGATTTGACACAACCAATTAAGAATTTGCAATAAAGTAGGGCACGATAGAGATGTGCTCCCAAAGCTGTGAAAGATTATCGAAAAAAATAGTAATTCGCCAGATAAGTCTATGGTCTTTTAGCGGTTTTGCGGTACCCTATAGCCTATTAATTTCAAAATGCGCCAACTGCATTTTGATGTCACATAGTGATATGTGGGCTATAAGAAGTGAACATGGAGGCCACGATGGCACAAGATTGGGACGGCTTAGCAAAGAACTGGGAATCGAACCCAGCAACAGAGCAATTTGCGCAGTCGGTGTTTGCACAGTTACAACAGCTAACTCAGCTTGATGGCATTAAAGTTTTAGATTTTGGATGCGGCACCGGACAATTAAGCCAATTGTTGTCACCCATTGTTAAGGATATTGTGGCGTTAGATGCGTCTGAAGCCATGATTGAAGAGCTCGACAAGAAAGAGTTACTCAACGTTGAGCCAGTCGTAGATGCATTATCACGAGGTTTAGTGGCGCAACATCCTGCTTTCCGCGGACAATTTGATCTTGTGGTTGCGTCTTCTGTCCTTGCTTTTGTCGATGATGTGGAATCGTCGTTAGACATTGCCCATTCGTTGCTAAATGAAGGTGGTTACTTCGTTCATTTTGATTGGGTTGCAGAATCTGAGCAAGACGGCTTCACCTTAAGCCGCTCCGAGAATGCATTGAGCAACGCTGGTTTTGTCGATGTTGAAGCGAAAAAAGTGTTCGATATCACCTCTGATGGACAAACCATGTCGGTATTAATGGGCGCTGGTCGCCGTTAACTTACCAAAAAGATTAAAAAAAGCGAGCCAAGGTGCTCGCTTTTTTGTGGATGGAATCTAAGCCGATATCGCGGTTTGAATCTCTTGCAGTATCTCTGGATTGGCAATTGCGCCTAAGTTTTCAACTTGTCTACCATTGACTACTTGCTTGACGGCAAGTTCTACCAGTTTGCCTGATCGCGTTTTCGGAATATCGCTGATGGCGAAAATGGCACTCGGCACATGGCGTGGTGAACAGGCCGATTTCAGCTGCGCTTTAATGCTGCCGATTAACTCATCATCCAACTCATCTTGGCTTTCTAATTGAACAAAAAGCCAGATCTGTTCATTTCGATCCACTTCTTTCCCAACCGCGATGGAGTCGACGATGCCATCAATAGCATTCACCTGTTGGTAAATTTCTGCGGTACCAATTCTAACGCCACCTGGATTAAGAGTGGTGTCACTACGGCCATAAAAGACAAAACCGCCAACCTCACTTTTTTCTACATCGTCGCCATGATGCCAAACATTATCGAACTTATCCCAGTAAGCGCGATGGTAACGCTCGCCTGAATCACGCCAGAACCCAGAAGGAAAATTCGGCAGTGAATTGGTGCAAACCAGCTCACCTCGTTCACCCACGACACTGTGACCTTGTGGATTAAATACTTGCACATCAACGCCTAAACCTGCAGATTGACACTCGCCTCGATAGACTGGTGATATCGGATTGCCTAATACAAAACATCCGCAAATATCTGTACCCCCAGCAATGGACGCTAAATGTACGTCTTCCTTTAAGTGCTCGTAAACGTAATCGAATTGCTCAGGATAAAGTACAGAGCCAGTTGAGCAAATCGTCTTGAGGGCGGGGAAAGCATCGGCTCTTTTCGGTGAGAACTGCGCTTTTTCAATCGCTTCTAGATATTTAGCCGACGTGCCAAACAAGGTCACGTCAGCATTTTGAGCAAGGTTCCACAGCACCTTGTGAGAAGGATAAACAGGGCTACCGTCAAAAATGACTAAGCACGCTCCGCTTGCAAGGGCGGAAACGTGCCAATTCCACATCATCCAACCACAGGTCGTGTAGTAAAAAACTCGATCGTTCGGTTGAATATCGCAGTGCAGTTGATGTTCTTTGACATGATTCAGAATGGTGCCACCGACCGAGTGCACGATGCATTTGGGTTTACCTGTCGTACCGGACGAATACAACACAAAGAGTGGGTCATTGAAGTTAACGCGAGTGTAGGTGAGGGGCTCGGGTGAGTATTGATTGAGCACGTTTTGCCAATCTTGGGTACAAACATCACATTCAAAGATGTGAGGCTTGAGATAGCTGATTTGGCACACTTGTTTGAGGCCATCGAGATGATCGGATATATGTTGGTTTTTCTCCGCCATGTCGAAAGTTTTGCCATTGAATGTGTAGCCATCACAAGTGAACAAAATTTTTGGTTTTACCTGTCCAAAACGTTCCAGCACACTTTCTACGCCAAAATCTGGCGAGGTTGACGTCCATGTCGCACCTAAGCTGGTGGTTGCCAACATCGCGATGGCGGTTTGAGGAAGGTGCGGTAAGTAACCAGCAACAACATCGCCTTGTTTGATGCCACAATCCCTAAGCCACTGTTGAACACTCGAGACTTCATCACACAGCTGTTGCCACGTATAGGTCTGTCGTTCGTCACGCTCATTTTCAAACCAGATGGCGAGCTCATGTGGTTTTTGATAAGCAAAGCTCAATAAGTTTTCTGCGTAGTTAATATGAGCGTCAGGAAACCAACATAAATCGCGATTGAGTACTGGTTGTTGCCATTTGCTCTCGGCTTGGCTTTTTACTGTCTCACCTGCATTACCTATTACATCGCAAAAAAGCCAGACTTCTTGCCAAAACTGCTCGTTATCATCCAAAGACCATTGGTGCAGGTCTGCGTAGTTTTGTAGGTCAAAACCTTGTCGATTAATGTGTTCGATAAACTGAGTAATATTGGCTTCTGCGATACGACTTTCGCTCGGTTGCCATACTTTGTTGCTCTCGCGCATAGGTCCCTCTATAACAAAGTGATAACAGTTTCAGTCTGAGGGGGAATGCCAATAAAGTCAAACTTCCGATTCAAAGCTTGTTGTTTTATAAATCATGATGTTACGGTTTGATGTAAACAATATGTTACATCAAACTTTGATTGAGAAAATCGATCAGGGATTGGAAGCTCTTAAGACTCCAGATAGGCTTAATGTAAAGGATTTGTTAATGGAGATGAGTCATGACTCAATATCGTTCAAAACCCGTTAGCCAGGATGGAAGGGTAGAATGGAGCCACGAAGAAGATGCCATTTGGAGTGACCTTGTCACGAGACAAATGAGCGTGATCAAAGATCGTGCGTGTGATGCTTATCTACGTGGTTTGGAACTGCTGAACTTACCTCAGGATCGCGTGCCTCAGTTGCCGGAAATCAATCGAGTCTTAATGGAAACAACAGGATGGCAGGTTGAGCCTGTGCCTGCTCTGATCGATTTCGACCGATTTTTTAATTTGTTGGGTAACAAACGTTTTCCAGTCGCGACTTTCCTAAGAACCCGAGAAGAGTTCGACTATTTACAAGAGCCGGATTTTTTCCACGAAATTTTCGGCCATTGTGCCATGCTCACGCATCCAGAGTTTGCTGCGTTTACGGAACATTATGGTCAGCTCGGACAAGCGGCAACACCAAAACAGAGAGCTTACTTGGCTCGTCTTTACTGGTTTACCGTTGAATTTGGTTTAGTGAAAGAAGGCACGAAAACCAAAATCTATGGCGGCGGTATACTCTCTTCCCCAGGAGAAACCATCTACGCATTGGAAAGCGAAAGTGCAATTCGTGAGTCCTTTGACCTACAAACGGTATTAAGAACACCATATCGCATCGATATCATGCAGCCTAAATATTATGTGATCGATGATTTCTCCCAGCTTTTCCAAATTAGCCAACTGAATTTATTGAAACAAGCGGATCTAGCGATAGATGCTGGATTGCTTCCACCACTTTTTGAACCTAAGGAACCTGCTCATGCTGAATGAACAAAAATGCGAAGCTTGTAGCTTTGATGCCATTGCCCTGACGAAAGAAGAACAGCAATCTCTATTGCTGCAGCTGTCCGATTGGCATCTCATTGAAAGGGACGACATTCCGCAACTTGAGAAGGTCTATAAGTTTAAGAACTTTAAACAAGCGTGGGCGTTCAGTAATAAGATTGCGGAATTGGCAGAAGAAGAATTTCATCACCCGTCAATTTTGCTTGAGTGGGGCAAAGTCACCGTGACTTGGTGGAGCCATTCCATTAAAGGTTTGCATAAGAACGATTTCATCTGTGCGTCTAAGTGTGATGCGTTGGTGTTGAGCGAATAAACACGAATGGACAGCCGTTGTTTGCTATTCATGCTCTGAAAAGCATTAACACACTTGACCGTGAATAAAAAACGCCCGAACTGATATTCGGGCGTTTCCTATTTAGCACTTCTGTTTTATGGCCACGGTTTTAGCGCCACAGTTGTAGACACTTAGAGATACTACTGTTTTTAGATTTCGATACGAAAAACTGAGGTTGTGCCCGATACCTCGTTACCGACGGCAATAAAATGTTGTCCGTTACGAGCAAAGTAGTTGATTGACTCGGGCGCTAGATCGCCCGCTTTAGGATTGTAAGTGTCATTTGCGCACTCACCGTCTTCTACCAACGTACATACTGGTTGGGTGTAATCGCGGTGGTTTACATAATGCAAGAACTGCGCTTGTTTTGGCTCGGTGATGTCGTAAACCATAATACCGCCTTGGCGCTCTAAACCGATAAATGCGTAGTATCGCCCATTGATTTTCGCTACTTCGATGGCTTCTGGCTCGATGCCTTTATCATCACTTCTGTCATCACCGCTACTGTTGCTGTCGTTTGTGCTGTTGAAGTATTTGCCTTCGTTCAAGAGGGCAACCGTTGCGAAGTCGTCCCCACTATCAAAAACTAGCTCACCACTTTCATTCCAAATTGAGAATGAACGCGCGCCAAATGCTTGAACATTTTCTTCTGTGTTTAATGTGTGGTTTGGTTTGATAACTTTGAGTCTAGCTAGCTGTTTGTTGTCTTTCAGAGCTTCAGCAAGAGGGTGGTCGGTCGTAACTTTGAGTTTTTTGCCACGGACTTCGTCGATATGGCTCAAACAGGTGCCTTTGACATTGGTGTAATCTGGCGTACCTTGATAGTCATCCTCGTCCCACATGAATCCTGCTTGATCACATTCAGCTTGAGTGGTTTTAAAACCATATTCGCGACCATCCCCTTCATTGGCCGAAACAATGTAGGTTTTGCCATTGACAGAGTAACTGTCTAGCGTGTCGGGCATGTACAAGCCAACCAGCTGCGGATAGCTTTTCAAATTGCCGATGATCTTATCTTTATTTGAGGCGTCCAGCTTTGAATTCGACCAAGACTTTTCCCCTAAATCGACAATTTTTTCTACCGAGTGGTTTTGCGGATCAATAATCGCCATCGCGTTATTTTCCTGCAAGGCGACATAAATTTTACCGTTGTCGGCAAACGTCAGGTATTCCGGTTCAAGGTCTTGAGCAATTGAGGCATTAGGGCCGGAAATACGTACAGCTTTTGGCAATTCATCTGAGCGCACTCCATCAAATTCGCCAAAGCCAATTTGCGTAACGTCAGCATTGTTAATACCTTTGCTCAAATCGACCAACGTCACGCTACCTTCGGGATCGATACTGTAATCGGAGTTCGGTTCGCCTTCGTTTGCGGTGGCAATGTAACGACCATCTTTAGAAAAACCAACCATATCTGGCAGCGCACCGGTTTTGAAAGTGGTGATTAGAGAAAGATCATCCGAGCGATACAGCGCGATCAAGCCATCTTCCTGCTTATTATTGTTTTCAATCGCGACGGCGACTAAGCCATTAAACACAGCAACACTGTTGGCCGCGCCTATTTCAATCCCTGCGGAAATTCCCGCATCGGTTAGGTCAATAAAATCGGTTTGTGAAGGCGCACTGCTTTCGTTGAGCGACAACACATCCACACGTTTGGCTTGAGCATTGACCACGTAAAGTTTGTCCGTGCACGCATCATAGTTAACGATTTCTGCGGCAGAAGTATCAAACGGCGCATCGGCGATAGATGACCCAACAAACGTCAAACCTTGGATTGAGGTTTCCCCAACAGCAGGTGAACTGATCGGCTTACATTGTGCACTGAAAGATGCGATAACATCGTTCTGTTGCGATGAACATGCGATGGCGAGCGTCGATAACGCCATTGCACCTATTACCTTAATTGGGGTGGTCATGATATCTCCTTATCAATCCGATATACTGTCGCTCAATGCATGATTTTCAGATATCTATTCATTCACTGCAGTGGACGATAATAGAACATTGATTGACGTGTGATTTGGTAAGGCTCTGAATATATGTATGATTTATGACTCTTATATGGGCTTTTTATGAAACAAATGTGTCATTGGCGAGATTGCGATGGCATTAGGATTTGGAATGAAAATGGAACTACAACAATTTCTGGATGCGCTGGCATCGTCACCTGAAAAGATTGAATTTGAAACGACGATGGCGGTGATTGAAGACAATTACGATTTTACGCCCGCTGCATTTACGAATGGCAATACGCAAAATGACGCGAATGAAAACAACGGTTCGTGCAAAATTTTTGCATTCGGCTTATTGAACGCTCTCGATAAAGAAGCGACGTTGGCGTGTTTTGGTCGTTTCTACCGCGAGGACGTACTGCTTCACCCAGAAAACAACGATCACCAAAATATCCGCAATTTCATGGTGACGGGGTGGGAAGGCATTCAATTTGAGACTTCTGCGCTTACCGCGAAATAGTTATCATTTTAGAATCGCGTTACATGAAGAAGCCAGTCGTATTATGCGACTGGCTTTTTTTCTAAACACTTGCGGCATAAACAAAGCTGATCGGACTCCGGTTTAGGCAAGTCACGAGGCTCAATACCAAAACACCAACACGTTTCTTTTCCTGCTGCAATATCGCAGTGAGCTTGCGAATCGCATTCAGGACAGCGGTGGGTGGAATCTTCTCCGGTGATTTGCTCGATAATGGTTTCTCGTTGGAGTTCGGTTTTGTCTTTCCATTGGATGATTTCATCCATCGTTCGGTGACAGCCAGAACAAATTCCAGCGTTATTCTTACAGGCTGCTCTACATGGTGACTTCATTGCATTCTCGTTCTAATTTTTAATGTCGCGTACTCTAGCACAAAGCAACTCAAAGCCGTCAAAATAAACCGCCCTAACGATCGTTGAGCTTCTTGCCTTATTTGGTCCTTTAACTGGTGAGGGAGCACCGCTGGTGGTACTCTTGCGTGAGATGTCTTAACCGCGCTTCATTTATGTTAGAAAAAGAAAACCTGATTAAACTGGCAAGAATGCAAATGCCATTTGGCAAATATGCAGGCAGAGTACTTATTGATTTACCTGAGGAATATTTGCTGTGGTTTGATAAAAAAGGCTGGCCGAGCGGCGAGTTGGGTGACCTATTAAAGCTGTGTTTAGCGTTAAAAATTGAAGGGCTAGACAGCGTCGTGAAACCTTTGAAAAGGATGTAACCTGTCTCTGTAACCCTATTTCCCACGATACAGTGTGTTTTACTTCTAAAGAGTCAGACTGCCTGACTCTTTTTTCTTTAAAGTGAATTACCACTGGCCCCATAAATGGTTGTTTATCATGAGGGGATTCACGAATATTAAGCAAAGAGCATTCCTGACCTTTATAGCGCTGCTCCAAACCACCTCTGTTTCGCGCATTATCGCTAACATCCTCGTGCTAAATAGCATAAGATACTCGGCCTTTACCCAGTACTGAGCCTCTCATCGTAATGACAGATAAAACACAGCAAGCGACATTTGCCGATCTTGGCCTGATTCCAACCTTAGTCGAGCGACTAGAAGCGTTAGAATATAACCAACCAACACCTATTCAATCTCATGCTATTCCTCATGTGCTTGATGGCAGGGATATGATAGGCGGAGCCAATACGGGCTCAGGTAAAACCGCCGCTTTCTCGCTGCCAATTCTGCAGAAAATTCTTCAGCAAGGTGAATCAAATGATCGTCGTGGTAACTTCGTTTCTCATCTGATTTTGGTTCCTACTCGTGAGCTGGCGTCGCAGGTGGCTTACAACGTTAAATCTTACTCATACCATCTTAGAGATAAGATCAAAACGGTTGCCGTATTTGGTGGCGTATCCGTGAACCCGCAAATGCTAGCGCTGCGTGGTGGCTGTGACATCATTGTTGCAACGCCGGGACGACTACTTGATCTGGTATCGAGCAATGCGATTAAGTTAGACCAAGTAAAAACGCTCGTGCTCGATGAAGCCGACCGTATGTTGAGTTTAGGATTTACCGAAGAGCTCAATAAGATTCTTGCCTTACTGCCAGAGAAGAAACAGACACTACTATTTTCTGCTACTTTCCCTGAGAAAGTCACGACGTTGGCTCAGCACTTACTTAACGATCCTGTTGAAGTTCAGTTACAGAGTGCAGAAGCCAGCACTTTGGTGCAGCGCGTGTTTAGTGTTAATAAAGGTGAAAAGACGGCGGTACTCGCACATCTAATCAAACAGCATCAATGGCGCCAGACTTTAATTTTTGTGAATGCTAAGAATGCCTGTAACCACCTAGCTCAGAAACTGTCAAAACGCGGCATCACTGCCGAAGTTTTTCATGGCGATAAAGGGCAAGGCGCTCGTACTCGCGTTCTTGATGGTTTTAAGTCTGGTGAGATTCAAGTACTGATTGCTACCGATATCGCAGCGCGCGGTCTCGATATTGAAAAATTGCCAGTGGTGATTAACTTCGATCTTCCGCGTAGTCCTGCCGATTATATGCATCGCATTGGACGCAGTGGCCGTGCGGGGGAAGTGGGTCTAGGTCTATCTCTTATCGATTACGATGACTACCACCACTTTAAAGTGATAGAAAAGAAAAATAAGTTCCAGCTTGAACGCGAGCAGGTAGAAGGCTTTGAAGTGGAAGACGACCAAAGTGAGGCCTACTTTTTACCGATGAAGCCGCGCGCAAAGCCAGCAGGAACGGGTAAAAAGAAGAAAAAGCGTAATCAGTAGAAGACGTAATCTACAAGTTAGTCGAATTACGAGAGTTTCTTGGGCGGAGATGAACCAGTTGGGCACTCGCTGCCGTTAACCCTTTTAAAGAACAATAGAGCCTTACTGGATCTGTCAGTAGGGCTCTAATTGTTTTCCAAGGAAGTATACTAGCGACGTGTCGGACGGCCACGAGATGAGCGTTTTTTAAATGAGGATGCTGCTTTCGCTTGTGAATTGAGAATAGAATCAACGGTTAGCGGCATTGGCTCTTTAGGCTCAAGACCGTGAGGGAAAGTACGGGCTCTTGGTGGCAAATTGTATTCTTCTTCACTTGCTCGTGGCATGCGCTTAAAGCGATAAAGATAAAAGTTTTCTAATTTTTCTCTCGCCCATTCAGTTTTCTTTAAATACTTCACGCTACTTGCAATCGAAGGCTTGGTATTAAAGCAATTAAAACGCATGGCTGTATCTAGAATGTCCCAGCCATAAAAATCTACCAACTCTTGCAACATAGTCTCTAGCTTTAACCCATGCAGTGGGTTGTTTTGTTGCAGTTCGATTCTTTCTTCGTCAGTCATCATTTTAGGGGCCTTACTCATCAAAGGGCGGAGTTTAGCAAAGTATACATTACAGAGATATCTATAGTTAGGCGGCGATGGTTTGAATAGAAACGCCAGAAGGCCTAGGCAGCGTAGTTAAGCCACTAAAGCAAAGGTAAATTGAGAGAAAACTACAAAGCCACCTTGTTTTAGGTGGCGTTGCTTTTGTCTGCGCGTTTCGATTAAACGTAACTCAGCTCAGTGTCTAGCAGTTAGATAAGTGACTCAATACCGTATTTTGCTCCGTAGTTTTCAACCACAAAATCGATGTCTTTGTCGCCTCGACCTGAAAGGTTGACAAGAATCGAACCTGTTTCACCTTGTTGTGCCAGTTTGATTGCGTATGCGACTGCGTGGGAAGACTCGATAGCAGGAATAATTCCTTCTTCGCGAGACAACTCAAAGAAGGCGTCTATCGCTTCGTCATCGTTGATTGAACCATAGTTCACGCGTCCGATGTCTTTTAAATAACTGTGCTGTGGGCCTACCGATGGGTAATCCAATCCACTGGCGACGGAGTGTACCTCTTGTGGTTCGCCTTGCTCATCTTTAAGCATGTAAGACTTAAACCCGTGCATGATGCCTGGCTCGCCAAGCGTTAGGGTGGCTGCGTGTTCACCCACTTTGTCCAAAGATCGTCCAGCAGGCTCGACGCCGTGGATCGCGACGTTTTCATCTTCTAAAAATGCGCTAAACAACCCCATGGCATTTGAGCCGCCACCCACACACGCGACAAGATTGTTCGGCAATTTGCCCGTCATTTCTTTGAACTGAACTCGCGCTTCGTTCCCGATGATGGATTGGAAATCGCGAACCATTTTAGGGAATGGGTGAGGGCCAACCACGGAACCAATGGCATAAAGCTGAGTTTCTGGATCTTTGAGGTACGCTTCAAAGGCAGCATCAACGGCTTCTTTCAGCGTTTTACGTCCGTGCGTGGCAGGAATAACGTTAGCACCAAGGATTCTCATACGGACAACGTTCGGATGCTCTTTGGCGATATCGACTTCGCCCATGTAAATGTCACATTCTAAGCCAACTAAAGCGGCAGCAGTCGCCAATGCCACGCCATGCTGGCCTGCACCAGTTTCCGCAATCAGTTTCTTTTTGCCCATTTTCTTCGCAAGGATGGCTTCACCTAAACAATGGTTAATTTTGTGAGCGCCAGTATGGTTCAAGTCTTCTCGCTTTAGATAAATGTCGGCACCGTATTTCTTAGATAGATTCGCTGCATGAAAAATAGGGCTAGGTCGACCGACAAAGTGTTTATAAAGGCGAGCTAACTCGTCTTTGAACTCTGGATCTTGGCAACATTCTTCATAAGCGGCGTTAATATCTCGCATGATTTGCTCAAGCTCTGGCGGGACAAAGCTGCCACCATATTCGCCAAAATATCCTTCATTGTTGGGCATGTTGTGGTCGAAAGAATTTTTCATTAGTTACGTCCTAGTAAATGAGTGTATTGATACTTTTATACCCAAATTCTCAAATAGGTTGTGTGATCAGTTGCTTAAATCGTGATACTGCTATCGTGAACTAGTTAAATAGTACGAGATTGGTCTTGTCTGGAGGAAAATGTGAGTAAGAGGAACAAAAAGGTCCCGAAAGACTCCAGGCTGTCACAAGGGTCTTTCGGGACAAACAGAGTACAAGGAAGTGTACTCTGCGATGGTGTCTGAAAACGAAAGTTAGATTCGCTTCCGTTGGCAGATGTTAGGGATTTCAAACCATGTTATGTCAGCGAAATGTCACAACTCTTGAATTAACTCAAAAGCTTATTTTTTATTTTTGAACAATGGTTTACGAAGCTTTCTTGTTTTTGGGATTAAAGTTATTTAGAGGGTTTTAGTTATAAAAAAAGCTTGCTAAATAACAGCAAGCTTATCTCTTTTTAGCATACGTGGATGCGCAGAAATCAGTGTTTACGTGCTGAGCCGTTTCTAACGATGTCTTTACCGTTGTCGTAAACATGTTGTGAAACCCAACGGCCCAACAAAAGTTGGTGTTTGTCGCCTAGAACAGCAACAAAAGGACGGCCGTCAGTGTTTGTTGTCGCTAGTGCAACGCCAGTTACCCCTTCCAAACCTAATGCACCGCTCTCGACTAAATGCAGAAAAGCTTCTAACTCTTCAAGACTTTCAATGACGTGGTTATCAATGTTCATGGTATTCGATCTCTTTGAACTGCCGATATTTTGTGGTCGCGTACTCTACATAAGTTAGGCACAGAAACCAAGTTCCCGCTGAGTTATGGTAGGTTCTGTGCTGATTCATTTATTGTTGGGGAGCGAAGGTTAGAGTGGATTCACACAAAACAATGTGGCTTGGTTGCAAGCTGACTTTATGGTTGGAGAGTGAAAGAGGCGATGCAATAATCGGCGAAACAATTTCTCTTTGAAGGTTGCGATGAAAAAGGTTTTGATTACTGGTTTTGAACCGTTTGGTGGTGATGCAATAAATCCTGCGTTGGAGGCTGTGAAAAGGCTAGAAGAAACAAGTCTTGACGGTGGCATCATTGTTACTTGTCAGGTGCCTGTGACGCGTTTTGAGTCCATCCGTGCTGTGATTGATGCGATTGAAGCGCATCAACCAGATTGTGTTATTACCGTTGGTCAGGCCGCGGGTAGAGCGGCAATAACGCCCGAACGCGTTGCAATTAATGTGGATGACTTCCGAATTCCAGACAACGGTGGCAATCAGCCAATCGATGAGCCCATCATCGAACAAGGCCCGGATGCGTATTTTTCGTCTTTGCCAATCAAGCGTATTGCTCAAACGTTGCATGAGAGTGGCATCCCTTGTCAGGTTTCTAATAGCGCGGGGACGTTTGTGTGCAACCATCTGTTTTATGGAGTACAGCATTATCTGAGGGACAAATCGATTCGGCATGGATTTGTGCATATTCCGTTGTTGCCAGAACAAGCGACGGATGGCAGCCACCCGTCAATGAGCCTCGATATGATCGTGGCTGGCCTAAAGTTGGTGGCACAAGTTGTCATTGAACACGAAAGCGATGTTGTGGTGAGTGGTGGAAAAATTTGTTAGTAAGCTACTGAAATAACTAATAAGTTACTAATCATATGTTCTGTCAAATGTTAACTTGCTCAAATTTTGCTTACTTCGAAAGGAGTAGCATTAGAGTGTCGGATTGAAGGTGTATGACTTTCGTTCGGTGCCCTTGTCACAGGAGGTGTCAGGGGCTTACTCTCAAAAAAGGCGAGTTATCATGAAAAGCAACAAAAGTAAGGCTATTGCACTTATCTCTGTCGTTGTTTTCGCTTTGGCTATCGCTGCGCTTAAATTCGAAAACACGCTCGGAATCCTTCCAATCTTAGTCGCGATTATCGCATTCTTTACCTGTGTCATTCACACCAGTATGTACCTGTCGAATGTGAAACGTGCAGAGGCGGTAAGTCATTCTGACTATTCTCAAAACTCAAACCGTCACACATTAAATCAAGACATAAACGAGCGTGATAAAAAGCGTTGAAGCAAGTCACATTCTCCGTATACTTTGCCCCAGCACTAATGCACGACTGTGTCGGAGAAAAACATGTCAAATCGAGTACCTACCAACATACTGACCGGATTTTTGGGTGTCGGTAAAACGACCACGATTTTAAATCTTTTAAAGAACAAACCTGAAAATGAAAATTGGGCGGTGTTGGTCAATGAGTTTGGTGAGATTGGCATCGATGGTGCATTAATGACCGACCAAGGCGCGTTGATTAAAGAAGTGCCGGGCGGTTGCATGTGCTGTACCGCAGGCGTTCCTATGTCTGTTGGTATTACGGCATTATTACGCCAAAAGCCAGATCGTTTGTTGATTGAACCAACAGGCCTTGGTCATCCAAAACAAGTGATTGCGACGCTGACATCAGAGCAATATCTGCCATACGTTGATTTAAAGGCGACCATCGCGTTAGTCGACCCTCGTAACTTGAGCGATGAAAAATACACGTCTAATCAAAACTTTGTTGATCAGCTAGACAGTGCCGATGTGGTGATTGGCAGCAAAGTCGATCTCTGTTCAAACCATGATATTGATGTGTTCAACGATTGGGTTACCGATCAAACGCCAGCTAAAGTGTTCAGTAAGTTGATTCATAACGGCGAGCTGCCGATTGAAGTTCTGGATATTGAACGCGCACACGGCAGTGCTTCTTCTCATATCGAAACGCATCACCATGAGCATGCACACCAAGAGCCTCAGTTTCAGTTACCACCGGGTGAAGCTTTCATCCGTAAAGAGAACAAAGGGCAGGGCTATTTCAGTTGTGGCTGGCTATTTGGCGCTGAATACAAGTTCGATTTTGATAAGCTGTTCTCGATGTTGTCTGACCTAACCGCCGAACGTGTGAAAGCGGTAGTCAACACCAATCAAGGGTGTTACGCATTTAACGTGGCAAATCGCGTGGTATCGGTCAACGAAATCAGCTTAGAAGGGTTTGAATCACGACTTGAAGTGATTGATTCTCAGCTTCTTCCTTGGGATGAACTAGAGCAAATATTACTGCAACTTGCGGGTATTGAAGGATAGGGCATTCGTCATTCTTCGCGCAAATGTTGGAATGAAACGGTGAATCGACTGCATGGCAGGGTTCACCGTTTTTTCTTTTATCGAGTTTCAGTGAGAAAAGTGAGATAAATCACTCAAATTCGGGTATAGTGCACGGCTAAATTTTTAAAGCTATTTTAAGTGGTTTGTTTAAGGAATACGCTCAATGTCATTTTCATCTCAAGGTTTTGCGCCAGAAGTGGTTAAAGCACTGGCAGAATGCGGTTATGAAAAGTTAACGCCAATTCAACAGAAGGCGATTCCAATGGCTCGTAAAGGCCATGATATTTTCGCTACAGCACAAACAGGTACTGGTAAAACTGCAGCGTTTTCATTGCCTATGATTCAACAGCTGCTAGACAGTGGTCGTACTGCTTCTCGTAAAACCGCCCGTGCACTTATCTTGGCACCAACGCGTGAACTGGCAGAGCAGATTGCTGACAACATTAAAGCGTACACTAAGTACACAGACCTATCAGTTGTGGCTGTATTTGGTGGTCGTAAAATGTCTTCACAAGTTTCTGCTTTAGAAAACGGCGTCGATATTCTGGTTGCAACGCCAGGCCGCTTGGAAGAGCACATAGAACAAGGCAACGTTTCTGTTGCGAACCTTGAGTTCCTTGTTTTTGATGAAGCTGACCGTATTCTGGATATGGGCTTTATTCATGCTGTTCGTAAGATCATGTTGGACGTTGATACTGATCCGCAAATCATGATGTTCTCGGCAACGACTTCAAGCCAGCTAAATCTGTTAGCGAAAGACATTTTGCGTAAACCAAAACGCATCGAAGTAGAGCGTGCAAACACTACCGCGCACACTGTTGCTCACGTACTTTACCCAGTCGATCAAGAACGTAAAACAGAACTGCTTTCTGAACTGATCGGTCGCAAAAACTGGCAACAAGTTTTGGTGTTTGTAAACTACAAAGAAACCGCAAATGATGTGGTGAAAGAGCTGAAACTTGACGGCATCAAAGCAGTAGTTTGTCACGGTGACCGTGCTCAGAGTGCTCGTCGTCGTGCGCTAGAAGAGTTCAAAACGGGCAAAGTTCGCGTCATGGTAGCAACGGACGTGGCAGCGCGTGGTTTGGATATTGAAGATCTACCTCACGTAGTGAACTACGATATGCCTTTCCTTGCTGAAGATTACGTTCACCGAATCGGCCGTACCGGTCGTGCGGGTAAGCAAGGTCATGCGGTTTCGTTCGTAAACCGAGATGAAGAGCTGACGGTTGTTCAAGTAGAAAACCTCATTCAGCAACGCATTCGTCGTATCGAACTTGCGGGTTATGAGCCAAAACAGCGTGAATCTTACATCGAGAAATTGAACTCGAAACCGGCGTTTAAGAACCGTCAAGGTCGTCGTAATAACCCTAACCAGTCTGCGACAGACCAAGGCTCAGCAGAGCGTCGTCTTGCAATGGTGAAGCGTTTGAAAGCGCGTCGTGGCACGAACTAAACACTGTTAGATAATTACATTCGTTTGTAACGAAAGAGCCCCTCAATGAGGGGCTCTTTTTATTTGCCGTCTAGTGTTGGTTTAAGATGCTAATTTAAGCCGAGCATATTCGGCTCACCACGATAGATAATGCGATCGTTTCCACGGTGAATACCAAACGTGACTATTGTTGGCGGGTTTTCTTCTTCGGGAGTCGAAGTTTCCCAGTCGTATTTGAGCCAAGGAAGTTGGTTGCCTGAGTGATCTAGATTTAGGCTGAACTGAATTTGTTCTCTTGCCGCGTCAATTTGGCCTGCAATGATGTCGTTGGTTCTGCCAACACTCATCTTAGCAACACCAGATAACTGGGCGTTATTTACCGGCGCGTTCGACCAAATAGGCGTGCTGGTGTAGTACGCACCATTTGCGGTTGTCGAGTTGTCATCGAAGTTTGTAACAAATCTACCGTCTTGCCACACCTCTACGTCCAATGGCACTTTGATCTTCATGCCCTGATTTCCGCCAACATCCTTAAAGTTCAAACGACCAAAACGAATGTCTGGTTGCTTCGTCAGAATTTCACCGCCATCGAAGAAGTTCACCTCATCAACCACGTGAGTAGTCACTAAGCCAATTTTACTGCTCTTGCTGTTTGCACCGCGGTTGAACGGGCCATCAGGGTAATGGCCTTTAGTTATATCTTTCTCCCAACACGGGCTGTTGTGACACGTTGCATTTGTAGATGCTTTTTCAATGACAAACTGACCGATACTGGCATCGCCGATGCGCTTCCATTCTGCCTTTTGTGGTGCTGGTGGCACAAAACGATCTTGGTATCCGCCAAGCTCTCCTAAGTAAAAATGCTGTTGTAAACTTGGCGCAAAATGGGCGTAGTTTTTTACGTCCTCTTTGTTTGCGTTTAGCGCAACCACATCGTAGGTAACTTTCTCAAACGGTTGATTCATGTATACAAAGCCTTGGTTTTCAGGGTAAGTCCAATCTTGACTTTGCACTTTGAAGTACTTCGGATAGAAACGTCCGATATGGCGATAACCTTCGTTAACCTTCATGCCAAAGTACGTACTGTCGAGGTTTGCTTTCACTTTCAAGCTGCCGACTTCTGCCCAATACAATCCGTTAAAAACGAAGCGATGGTTCTTGGCTGATTGGTGTCCTTGAGTTAACGCATAATTACTTTTCAACAGCGTCGAGGTTTGGTTTGCCGTGTCTAAAGGCGAGTGTTGCTCGCTCGACAAAACAACCGATGCTGCTGGTGCGCCATCATGCATAAAGTTGGTCGTGACCAAAGCATCACAATAAGCTGATGAGTCGATAGGATCACTGATAGAACCCCCTTTTTGCCAGATGACGGGTTTCACCGTTAACGAGAAGTGTTCGCCAGCGGCAATGAACTTATCACCTAGTTCGGATGTGCCTGAAGGCAAGGTGTTTTGGTTCTCACAGATTGCCAAGGTCCATGGTCGCGAGTACACATTAAACTTGCCTGTTACTTCAACTGTGCCGTCGTCCGGACACTCTGAAAATCCTTTACATTCGAATTGGTCAGATAACGTCACCTCGAACAGTCCGGATTCGTTAGTAATTAAGCCATGTTCCGATAATCCGTCTTTGAACTCAGCAGAATAACTAAAATCACCTTCGCTTCCACCGAGAGGTTTAATCAAAGGGTGAACTACTTTGGGTTTACCATTGTAATTGCTGGCAACGACGGGTTCTCCTGTGGAGGCACAAGCGAGCAGACGTGTATGAACATTTTCTGGTTTACCAGCGATGACGCGAATTTCATTCAGTGTCCGTCTTTCATTTGAATACGCTTCGAACATAAACGGCGTAAACATGAAGTTGACTGTTTGCTCCTTAGCGGAGTCTCCGACCATCGTGAAAGTCAGATAGTAATTGGCGTCTAATGCGATCTTATCGATGTCGTTTGGAATCACACGAACAACGAGCTCACCACTATCGTTAGATTGAAACTGGTTTTCAGTTGAGGTCGGTTTCCCTTTCACCACCTCTAGCGTGAACAAGTCGGGATCAGACAACATTGCCATCACGGGTGCGCTGACTACTTCATCGTTGTTGGTTGTGATCGCTGTGAATTGCGGGAGATCGTCACCGCACATCAACGCCATGTCATCAGATGGTGTCACCGTCAGGCCCAAGTCATCGTTACTTGGAGGCAACATGCTACACTCAGGCGGCGGAGTTGCGGTGCTCGGACAAATGGAGCTCGAGTAATCGCAACGTGATTGGCCAACACCGCAGAACTGAGAATACTTGCCAGTTAAACTATGAGGGTGCGAACTTCCCGGCGTTTGTTGGATTTCGCCGCAAACCTGACTTCCAACACCTTGATTAAAGTTTAATGTCTGGAAGTACTTAATCGCAGTATCTTTCGCGTAGAACGAACCGTTCAGTGCGGCAGATGCACCTTTGGACTCCGTCGTGCCGTAAACCGCCATATCATCAATAAGCAGAGAACTGTGCGCCACAATATCACCGACGACGAAATGTTGTTGGAAAGGGTGATTCGTCTTGAGATGCAATTGATGGCCTTTTGATTCAATGGTGCCACAAACGTTAGCATTGAATATATCGGTCGTACTGTGAGTCAAAATTTTACCAATAATGGTGTTGTACTTACCGTCAATATGAAGCGTCGACCCCGTTAGCACTATATCCCCATCGATGAGAACATTATGCAGTTTTGTTGGGTAGGCCGACAGAAGGTCACCATAAATAACAGTGTGTTTGTTTTGGTAATCTTCAATGCTCGAAGCTTGCTCATTGTTAACCTTCAACTCGACTGAAAGCGAGCGAAGTGAGATGCGTTTATTCGGCTCACCAATTCGGTTATTGCCCTCTAAAACAATGCCTTGATGAGCTTCTAGTATGACTTCGTTCTCAGGTGAAGAGGAGATGATGGAATCACCAGCGGGTAATACGATCTTGCCATGGCAAAAAAAGGTAGTGTCTGTTCTTTGAATATCAAAAGAACTATGAGTTGAGCATATTTGGTTTAGCTCAGATGGTTTCGCAACGTCATAAACCGTTGCTTGTGCTGTTAACGGCATCAACATGGCCGTAGCAATAACGCAGTAAAGACGCATCATTAAGTATCCTAAATCTCGTGGAACTGAATGACATCAAGCGAGAGAAAATAAGTGTCTCAGAAAAATAGCGGCTAAATATTATTAGAAGAACCGCTTAGTTATTGAACTATGGGGATTTTTATTTCGTATGTCATACCATAGTGATGTAAGGATATTAGAACTTAGATGGGTTGTTTGTTCAATAGATAAATGTGACATATGTCGCATTGATGGTGTAAGTATTTGTTAGTAAATGATAATAAAAGGTGAGGCTCTACCAGAATAAGGCCAAGTGACGGCCTTATTCTGTACAATTATTCGCTACGCCGCGTGGTCGAGCAGGGGAGCCATCTGATACAACTCCTCAAGAATGGCTTTGGTTTGTCGTGAATACACCAATCGGTCACGGTCGCCTACAAGTTGAATCGCTTTTACCTTACCAGATACCAAACAAAGCCTTAGTGTTCTCAGTACCATTTGAATATCCAGCGATGGCGTACCTTCAAGATTGTTTTTCGTTGATAGTGAACCTAAATCTATCGTCACAATGATTTGGTCACAGTGATCCAAATAATTGCTGATTTGCTGCTTTACGTGGTTGCGATGTCTGAACGTAAACTCACGATCCGTTACCCAATCACAGCCTTGATCTTCGGCGTATTCCAAGGTTTCTTGTTTCGTGTCTTGCTCGCTTACGCCAGCAAAAAATAGCCGCACATTTTGATAGCGAGAAAGGGCAAAGTGAAACGCTGAACCCATGCGAGGTTCAAGCGTCGGCTTTAGGCTCATCTTATGGCCGATATTCACAATGCCCACTTCATCGCGGTACGACACAACGACAGGAAGCATCGATAAAATGGCTTCCGTGCAGTTAGAAACCAACACAGGGATTGAGTGGCGAGAAAGCGATAGGCTCAATGCTTCCTGAAATTCACCACTCTCTAATTTTGAGTGAGAAAAATGACCGAAATTAGCTGCTGTCGCGTGATCATGTTGTTGATACAACCATTCGCTCGCGTTTTCCAAACTTTGGTCTGCTAATTCAAACGCACCTTTAGACATAGGGGCTAAGTGTTCGCAAACCGTCATAAAAGAAAAAGGATAATGATGCGGCTGCTTTGGTGTGTGATGAAACTTATAGCGTTTGAAAAAGCTTAACATGTTGAATTACCTTTCTGGTGGTAGTGCCCTTGCCGCCTGCAACACATGCAAAATAATGCGCTGCTTATCCTTTTCTACTCGGTGTGCCGGAGCCATAACCGAAACTGCGCCAACCAGCTTACTTCCTTTCATGACTGGCGCACTGATACCAGAAACACCAGGGTCAATCTCGGAGGTACTTACGGCATAGCCGTTCTTTCGGATTGTGGCGAGCTCTTTTTCCCATTCGTCTAAGCGATGATCTTGGCTAAAGTAACGTAAGATCTTTTCGCAACGACTTTGAGGCATAAAAGCCAGCATCACTTTAGATGAGGCGCCACGAAGCAGGGGTTGACTTTGACCCTGGACGAAGCTGCATCGTAGCGCCTGCATACTTTCTTTTTGTCTGACACAAAGCGCTCGATAACCCGATGGCACCATGTACGCCGCCATTTCCCCCGTTTGCTGCACCAAGCGCGCCAAGATGGTTTCAACCATATCAAGGCCGTGCTGAGCGGTTTCATAGCTGTGCATCAACAGTAAGGCTGCTGGCCCAACAACAAACGTCTTGTCGTGTACACTTTCTTCAATCAAGTTCCATTCTTTCAGCAGTTTTAGATGTCGATACAAACTGCTTAATGGAACGTTCAATTGTTCGCTGAGTGTTTTCGCAGAGACTGGGAATTGGCTTACCGCAACTTGCATTAATAATTGCAGTGCCTTTTCGTTTACCTGATTAGCGTTGGCTTTGTTTAATGTCATGAGAGAGTTGTAACGTGTTAAAAGATATAGGACAAATATAATTCTTAATCACTGAGAAAAGAAAAATAATTTTTATGAGTAATTCTCACTTAATGAGAAAATGGCAGTGAGCGGTTAAATATTGAAGAAAACTTGAAAAGTGGATGTCTCACCTTTGAGTCTCTTGCCACTAAATTGGAACTTAAACAATTCAGATTTTGTTTTATTTGCGAGAGTAGGAGGTGTCTCGCATACTCAATAAATCTAATGAATAATATTGTAAACGTGAGTTGCTGGTGGGTATCGTTTTCTCGATACCATCTGAGTCAATCGGTTTATAAAAGGTCGCTTTTATATGCTGAATAAAATGCTTCTTAAGAAAGCTGCTATCTTTTTTCTGCCACTTCCTTTGGTATTTGCGGAGGTTTTGTATTTGGCACACGAGAGTGTGCAAAGTAACCTCGATCACTTGCTCGAAAAGAACATACAAATCGCGGATGAAATTCTCTTTCAAATTGAGACTGAAAACCGAACTGCGCTTATTCATCCAGAACGGTGTGAGCAGTTGCAGCAAAACTTGATGTTTGAGCGAGACATCGATGAAATGCTCATTGTCAAAGGCGATGAGATCATTTGCTCATCGAAGCTTGGACACTTATCCAAACCGCTTTCTGAATACTTAACCTTCACGCCCAATCATGCCTTAACCTTCGGTCAGATAAACGGTCTAGATGAGCCATTGCTGCTAGTGGTGACACAAGGGCAGCAGACATATAAAGCCATCACCATCATTGATAGAGACTATTTTGGCGCGACAATTGGATTTAACAACGATTTACGCCTCAAGCGGTCAGCTTTGTTTATTCATGACGACGTGGTGCCCGCTGGCGCATCCAGAAAAGGTACAAACCCGATTGCTTTTAATGAATCTAAGGTATTTGAATACCAAGCACTCGCTGAAGCTAGCGATTTATTTGTCGAGCAAAAGTTGATTTCTTACATCATCTATTCAGTGCCTATTATCGCGATGATTTATCTTTGCCTATACGCGTTAAACAAGTTTGTCGATCCGCAAAGAAACCTTCTTGCAGAACTAAAAAAAGCCCTGAAAAAAAACGAGTTAACCTTGTATTACCAACCTCAGATTGATGTTGAAAGCGGACGCGTGTTTGGTTACGAAGCGCTGATACGCTGGGAGCATCAACAAAAAGGTTTTATTGCTCCAGATGAATTTGTTCCTGCGGCCGAACAGAACGGGTTAGTATCGTTGCTGACCGACTACGTTTTAGAAAAAGCTGCGGACGATTTTTCCAAACTGACGTTTACTCATCCGGTGCATCTTGGTGTCAATGTGCCACCTGGCTACCTTGTCGGTTCTCATGTAATAAGAAAACTGCAACTCATCCACAGAAAGCTAAGTGAGAATAATGTGTCGCTCGGCATCGAAATTACGGAGCGTCAGTTGATCAATGGGGAAGCAAGGAAGCATATTGCAGCGTTGCGTGTGCACGGAATTGATGTACTGATTGACGACTTTGGAACTGGGCAAACGTCGTTAGCATTTTTGCAGCACATGAAAATTGATTATTTGAAGATCGACAAGTGTTTTGTTGAAACAATAGGCATTCAAAGTGTGAGTGCATCCGTATTGAATGCCATCGTTCATTTTGCGGACGAGCTGCAAGTGAAGTTGATTGCGGAAGGCGTCGAAACGCCGGCGCAAGCAGAGCATTTGAAAAATATGGGAGTGCAATACCATCAAGGCTACCTGTATTCCAAACCTTTACCATATTCCCTGCTTGCGCAGCAGCCGATTTCCTAGCTCTTGTTACGCATTACCAGTGATGAATTTGAGCGCGATAACACTGCGCTTCGTCATCGAAGACAAACTCAAGATCGTTTTTGATGCTCTCAAGGCTGTCTTCTTGGTAATGGGAGACGTAAAGCAATTGGCTGAGATTTTCACGTGCAATCAGTTCCAACGTGTTTTTTACCAAGCGTCGTCCTAAAAAGTCGAGACCTTGATAAGGCTCATCCAAAATGAGTAGCGTTGGCTGCTTCACTATAGCGCGCGCGATCAACAGCAAACGTTGCTGACCGTATTCCAACTGTTTGAAAGACGTCTTTTCGTAGTGACGCATGTGTAAGATATCAAGCCACTCTTTAGCTACGTCAATCTCTTTACGCGAAGGCTGATTATACAAGCCAATCGAGTCGTAGAACCCAGACAGAATGACCTCTAACGCGCTGCAATTCACTCGGTATTGAAGATGCAGTGCAGAGGAGACCATGCCAATATGCTGTTTTATCTCCCAGATGCTTTCGCCAGAGCCTCGTTTCTTGCCGAAGATGTGGATGTCGTTACTGTAGCATTGTGGATGATCGCCAAATATCAGCCCCAATAACGTACTTTTACCACAGCCGTTTGGCCCTTTAACTTGCCAGTGTTGTCCTTTATCTATGCGCCAATTCAGGTCAGTGAAAATACGTTTTTCAGTGTATTCAACTTGGCCATTTTTTAGTTCGAAAATAGGATCATCGAAGTGTGTAGAGTGTTGGTGACGTCGTATCAACCCCATCATCTCTTCGCTTTGTTTTTGGGATTGTGACTTGATTTGTTCGATTATCGGGTGGTTGTCCCAACTCTCTTTATTCATTGTGCTGTCAAGACTGCCGGCATTAAATAGCGCCACATGATCTATCCATTCTGGCATGTCGGACTCGCGAGAAAACGTAATCAACATCTGGACGGATTGCGAAAGCGAGTGCAAATAGGTTGCGAGTGAAGCGCGGTGGGCAACATCTAGACCGACAAAAGGATTATCCAGAAGCACAAGGTCAGGTTGGGTTGCCAACGCTCTAGCGAGCATGACTCGTCTGGTCTCGCCAGTCGATAAAACACGAAAACCGCTCTGTTTTAAATGGTGAAGGTCGAGCTCTTCAAGCAGTCTTTCCGTTGTTGCTGCATCTTGGCAGCACTCAAAAATCAAAGCATAAACGGTACTGCCTTGGTCGATACGATCGAGAAAATCGGTGTCGTCCTTTTCTAGCTCACGTTCAAGTAGTCGTTGTTGCTCTGAAAGCGATACTTGCGCGACTTTCAATTCACCAAGATCCAACGTCCCTTGTGTGGGTTTCAGTTCACCACAAAGCAGATCGCCTAGCAGGGAGCCGATGTCGCCTTCTGCACTGAAGATGCCCCAAGAGTCATTGTTATCGATTGTCCATTCATCAATGGAAAGTGTGGTGGTATGTCCTTGTACAGCAAGCTGACTAAAGCGAATAGCCATTGTGTTTGTCTTCCTTGTTATTGTTGTATTGGACTAGTTATAACAACTAACCAAGGGCCTAAGGAAGGGGATGTCAGTATTAATTTTAACCAAAGCAAAGATTGTTACGACCAGAAATGAAAGACTTATGTAACGAATCTTCTGTTGAA
Organism: Vibrio sp. SALL6; assembly: GCF_002002385.1. NCBI lineage: Bacteria > Pseudomonadati > Pseudomonadota > Gammaproteobacteria > Vibrionales > Vibrionaceae > Vibrio > Vibrio sp. SALL6. The sequence continues at coordinate 127,964 of NZ_MQVK01000015.1, read as the reverse complement.
TAAGTCGCGGGAATATTTCTATATAGTCATCATTATGCGTATGGATATTATGCTGCTACACTCATATGTGGCACTTATTTATTAAATGTAAGGATACATGTATATGAGTGAAAAGGAATACGATTATCCTGCGAGCTACAGTCTCGTTTCCATAACCGACCCATCAAGTTACATCAAATATGCCAGTGCGCATTTTAATGAAGTTGCTGGCTTTGAAGAAGGAGAGTTGATAGGAAAACCACATAACGTTGTTCGCCATCCAGATATGCCTAAACAGGCGTTTAAAGACCTCTGGTCTCATCTCAAAGCTGGGAAACATTGGATGGGAATGGTGAAAAACAGACGAAAAAATGGAGGATATTACTGGGTGGATGCGTTTGCATCGCCAATCAAATACAACGGTGAAATTGTTGAATACCAATCTGTCCGTTTTAAACCAGAACGTATTTATGTCAAACGCGCAGAGAAAGCTTACGCGAAACTGCGAAATGATAAAAAACCGCTTCAACTTTACCTACCTCGTACACGTCTTTGGATGAGAGCTGCCTTTTTCCTTTTTATTTCGAACTTTTTGGGCTTGTTACTTCTAGAGATGAATCAATCACCAATGGTGGCTTTCAGTGCAGCAGCGTTACTTTCGGCATTATCCATCTACATGTTGACCAGACCAATTGAGAAGCTGGCTAAACAAGCAAGACAGGATTTCAATAACCCGTTGATGGAATATATATACTGCGGGAAAGTGAATGATCTTGCAGAAATCGAACTGGCTATGAAAATGAGGAAGCAGTTCGCGAACGCCTTGTTAGGCAGAGTAGGAGTTTCGGTAAAAGATTCCTGTGAAGAGACGAAAACGAATGCCGATAGCGCGGCGGACAACAGTGAGCGTGTTACTGAAAACCTAAGCGCGCAAAAAATCGAAATTGATTCTGTTGCAACCGCAGTGAATGAGATGCAAGCCTCGTCTTCAGAGATATCTCATAATGCTCAAGCAACCGCAGATGCAACGCTGAAAGCGCAAAACACCATGACCGATAGCCGCAATGTTATCGATAACGTTAACCATTCTGTTCTCGATCTTGTTGGCGAGTTGGGTGAGATTTCGAAAGTGGTGATGCGTTTGAATCAACAAACGGATCAAATAGGGACGGTTATTGAGGTGATTAATGGCATTGCCGAACAAACCAATCTTCTGGCATTGAATGCTGCGATAGAAGCGGCAAGGGCAGGCGAGCAGGGTCGTGGTTTTGCGGTAGTCGCGGATGAAGTGAGAACGCTTGCCAAACGAACTCAAGAGTCCACAACAGAGATCAAATCTGCGATTGAGAGCATTCAACATGGCAGTAAGTCTGCGGTTTCTGCGTTGGAGAAAGGCAACGAGATGTCTACAGGGACGGTGACTTTGCTTGGAACGGCGCTTGAGAGCATTCAGCAACTAGAGTCGTTGATCCAAGATGTTGTAGAAAGAAATCAACAGATAGCTGTCGCCATCGAAGAGCAGGTCTACGTCACGGATGAAATCAATGAGAACATCCAATCGCTCAATTTGAAATACAGCGAGTCGTATGATCTGATGACAGAAACCAACCAGATGAACAGCAGAGTGCAAAACTGTACGAATGAACTCTCTGACATGATAAAAAAATTCGCATAAGCAGCGGAAGGAAATGGCTTAGTGCTTCTCTAAATAAAGCATAGGGTAGGAGCAAATATGGTTACGCAAAATACCAACTTTTCCCCGGAGCAACCAAAACATGAAAAAGACGAGCAACAGAATGTAGCAATAGTTGAATTCAATAGCAGTGTGCTCAGCAGGCAATCGACAGATTTTTTGACTCATGAAGAGTTAAAAATGTTGGAAGCCGTGATAGGTATCGCTTTTTAGCTTTTCTCATCAATCGGTTGTATTAAAGCAATGAAAGTGAAAAGAAAGCCGTTGATGAACAACGGCTTTTTTGTCAATAAAATCTGTTGAAAAGTAGGGAGGAATCAACTGATTAAATGATACGTTGTTGACCTTCTAATACTTTAGATTTTATCAACGCTCGCATCGCTCCATGCCTTTTACAGTTCACTTTTCGTTGGTGGTATGCGATTTGATATTGAATAAAGCAAGCGCCCAAAGGGGAAGTAAAATGCTTAATATTAAAGGTTTTCCCCCATTTCTTTGCCAAAGATAGCGGAATGACTCCGATGCAGTCGTTTTGAGCTACGTGGGTGAGAATACCCAAATAGTTAGATGCGATAGAATCGATATTGTTTGATTTGACGATTAAGCCCAAATGTTTTTCAAACTCAGTATCAAAACTCCATTTACTGGCAAGTACGCAATGTTTTTCGTCGCTTAACATCTCGGTGGAGATGTGCTCGTCAATCCTTGGGTGACCGTTTCGACATATAACAACACAAGGCTCTCGACAAACGTCTTCCACTATAATTGACGCTTCTCTGCTTTCAATATCCCCCAGTAGTAAATCCGCTTCATTACTGTAAAGCAGAGAGAATAAATGGTTTTCGCTTAATGTTGACTCATGAAAAAAGACATTTTCAAGCTTGGATTGCTGAGCCGGATAGATATTTGAACAGTAAACATTGTAGGGAGCAGGTTGGGTGATCACGCTATCGATTACACTCAGCGCTTGTTGTAGTTGAGGCAGCCATCTCTGGGCCGTGCTGGTTAGCTCAATATTTCGCCCTCGTTTCGTAAATAACTTTGTGTTTGTTGTGCGCTCTAGTCGTTTAATGGAAGCACTTATCGCTGGCTGAGTTACACCTAATTTATCCGCCGCTTTCGTATAAGAAAGGCACTCGGTCACCACAATAAATGTATTGATTAAGTTTAGGTCAATGGCTTTGGACATCTTGAACTCGAGTAATGAATTGTTGGGGAAATCAACGGGAGTGCGAAGTGACTCCTGAGCCACTATTAACATAATGACTCAGGAGATTTATCGCTATTGAACGATAGAGGTTGTGACCTGTTCAATTTTTTGATTGAACTCGAATGGTGCTTGGTAGTCTTTACTCACCGCGCCACCTTCATCTTCACCAATACCCACGCCATCGTCGAGCGAGAACAAGCGGCTGTTTGTGTTAGGGATAAGTTTCTTCTCAACAAGCTTATCGTTCACGTAGAGATAAACGTTACCGCCTTTACCTCTGCCAGCTGCGTTACCTTTACCACCTTGGCCGTTCTCGTCGTAACGGAATGCCACTTTAATCTCGTTCTTGCCTTCTTTTAGTTTAGAACCAGAGACTTTAGTGTACTCGTAGGTTAACCAGTTATATTCGAAGGTTGGGACGCCGTTTTTCACATATAACGTCCAACCACCGAAGTTACCGCCTTGCGCGATAATCACACCGTTAGTCTTTGACGCATTGTCTGTTGAAATGTCCGCAATAATATCAAACGATTTATTTTTGATATTTAAGAAGGAGTTTTCAGGGATGCCTCTTGCGCCTTCATAAAGCGTTAGGCTCTTCTTACCAAACAGAGCATCAGGTCGGCCCGCAATTTCTGCGTTCACACGTTCCATTGTGCGATCATCGATAGGGTAGACATGGTTTTTCTCTGCTTCTTTATCGAATAGCTTCTTCAGCTCCTCAAGCTTTTGAGGGTTAGATTTTGCTAAGTCGTTGGCTAAAGAGAAATCTTTCGTTGTGTCGTACAATTCCCATTTATCATCTTGTAGGTCTCTAAACTTAGTTGACCCCTCAGTTAAAGCCCAGTGAGTAACACGCGCTAGCCATCCTTCGTGATAGATGGCACGGTTACCTCCCAGTTCGAAATATTGAGGTTTGTGTCGTGTTTGTGCTTTTGTTTCCTTAAATGTATTAGTGAAGCTCACGCCTGCCATCGGGATTTGCTCAACACCATCGACTTCTTTTGGAGCTGGTAAATTGGCGGCTTCTAGTACTGTCGGAGCAATATCTACAACATGAGACCATTGATCGCGCAAAGGCTGGCCTTTGTTATCGATTCCCGCAGGCCAACTCACGACCATACCATTTCGAGTGCCACCAAAGTCTGAAGACATTCCCTTTGTCCAAGTAAATGGAGAGTCACCCGCTACGGCCCAGCCTGAAGCGTAGTGTGGGAAGCTATCTGGCCCGCCTAGCTTATCGATGTTTTCTAACACGCGGTTAGGATCTTCCGTGATGAGGTTATAGAACGCTAGTGAGTTGAAGCTACCGTTACGGTTGCCTTCTGCGCTCGCACCGTTATCGCCAACAATGTAGAAGATTAAGGTATTATCGAATTCACCATTTTTCTTGAGTGTGTCGATGACTCGACCGATCTCATGGTCAGTGTGTGCTAAGAAGCCTGCATAAACTTCCATTTGGCGTTCGAAGACACGTTTTTCATCAGATGAGAGAGAATCCCAACGAGGCACAAAGTCTGGCATTGGTGGCAAAACCGTATCTTGTGGAATAATGCCTAACTTCTTCTGACGTTCAAACGACTCTTGTCTTAGTTTGTCCCAGCCCATTGAGAACTTGCCTTTGAACTTATCAATCCATTCTCTTGGGGCCTGATGAGGGGCGTGTGCGGCACCCGGAGCATAGTAAGCGAAGAACGGTTGGTCAGCATTGTAGCTGTGCTGCAAGTTCAACCATTTAATAGTTTGGTCGGTCATATCTGCTGTGAAGTGATAGTTCTTTTTACGTGGCGTTTTAATGCGCGTATTACCGTCAATCAACACGGGTTGGAACTGGTCGGTTTCACCACCGAAGAAGCCGTAGAATTTGTCGAAACCCACTTCAGAAGGCCAAAGCGTTTGGTTACCTGCGGGCCCTGTCTCCCAAGCTGGAATTTCGTGGTTTTTACCAAACATTGCCGTGCTGTAACCGTTATATTTCAAAATTTTTGGTAGGGCAGCGATGTAGTTTGGTCGAACGCTTGTATTGCCAGGGAAGGCCGTCGATGTTTCGGCAATCGAACCCATATTATTTTGGTGATGATTGCGGCCAGTAAGCAAGGCAGTTCGAGTTGCAGAGCTTACTCCTGTTGTATGGAATTGGTTATAGATAAGACCTTGTTTAGCTAACGCATCAAGTGTCGGCATATCAACTGCGCCACCGAAAAGGGATGACTGACTAAAACCGACGTCATCTAACAAGATAACAAGCACGTTAGGTGCATCTTTTGGTGCCGCGATTCGGCGAGTTGGCTCGGGGCGCTGAACATCTCGCACGTCGAGTTGAGTGTAAGTTTGGGGCTCAATGTCAGGAATTGGGAGCTTTGTTCTGTCTACCGTTCCTGCCGCAACCAAACACGGAGCGAGCGCTCCGGTGATGGTCACCGTTGTTTTCAAAATATCCATTTATTGATTACCTTTTATTAGAGGGTGTAAGGATTAAAGGGCCGTCTAATGCTTGCATGACATAGCTTGCTGGATAGCCATGAGCTAAGAGCGTCGTCATTGCTTGCAAATACTTTTGTACTGAGCTGAAAAAATAGAAATAACCATCACAAAGGACGTTTTCATACTCACCAGTGTCGGATAGATAGCGATGTTTTGGGCAGCCGCCGTTGCAGAGAGACAAGAACTGGCATTGTTTACATCGCATAGATAAGCGGGATTCTTTATTGAACTGAAGTTCGTGATTCAACGACATCTCGTGTAACGATGTTTCGAATACATTGCCGAGTTTCGACTCCGGGTAGGCGACATGGTCACAGAAATAAACGTCACCATTTGCTTCAACGGCATAAGACGAGCCGCATTTTTTTGCATGAATACAGTTTGGAGAGGGGTTGCCAAGATATTGTGTTAATGCCTGTTCGAAGTTCGAAATGAAGACTTTTCCCACATCTTGAGAAACCCAAAGATGAAATACGTCGGTGAGAAAACGTCCGTATTCTTTGGCATCAACAGACCAAGCGATAGGTTCGTATTTCTGAGGATCTGTATGGTGTTTGTCTGTCGAGAAAATCAGATTGCTACCAAAGTGTTGGCCACGAGCTTGCTCTGTTTCTAACGGAGAAGATTCGACAAGAGGTGAGAACTGAATATGTTTCACCTTGTTCTTTCGGAAAAATGAATAGATAGCCTCCGCATGTTTGCAATACTCTTTGGTCACACATGCCAAAACGTTGTATTCAACATTCATTTTTTGTAGAAGCTTTAATGCAGAAAAGCTTTCTTTAAAAGCACTTTTTCCTTGTTTGGTTCGGTATTTTTCTTGAAGCCACTCAGGACCATCTAAACTTAATCCAACCAAGAAGTTATTTTCTCGAAAGAATCTGCACCAATCACTGTTTAATTTAGATCCATTGGTTTGAATTGTGTTCTTTATTAATTTTCCGTTAGCATATTGCTTTTGAAACTCAACAGCCTTTTCAAAAAAATCAATGCCTATCAATGTAGGTTCTCCACCGTGCCATGCGAACTCGACAATAGGCGTATCTTGGCTAGAAATATAATTTTTAATATAAGTCTCTAGCGTTTCTATATTCATTGATTTTTTAGATTTTAAGAGCAGGTCCTTCTCTAAATAAAAACAATATTGACAATCATAGTTGCATTTTGAGCCAACAACTTTCACTGTAGTATGTAAACCAGCCATAAGGGATTCTTCTACTCCAACCAAGATGGAACTAGTTTAATTAATATGTTCTTGTCCACAATTGATAATAGTGATACTTGATACTTATCAAAATTGATATTATGTTTTTAGGGAGTGTTGTGAGAGAGTTTAGACATGATATTTAACTATAACTTACTGAAACCGTTGGCGTTGCTGTTGGAAACAAAAAGTATCACAGCAACAGCAAACCAAATGTCGACAAGTGCTTCTGCGGTGAGCCGAACTCTAAGAAGCTTAAGGGAAATATTTCAGGATGAATTACTTACCAGAAAAAACGGCAGGATGGAGCTAACGCCAAAAGCAATCTCCATACGTGCCAAACTCAATAATATTATTCATGATATTGATGAATTAACTGAGGATATGTCTTTTGATCCATCGACCTCAGATATAAAAATCAATATAGCGATGAATAGCTACATCGCATATTGGCTAGCCCCAGAAATAATTCAATACTTTTCAGAGAACGCGCCGAATATAGAATTAACCATTGAAGATTGGAATGAGTTAACGCCAGATCGAATTAATAATCAGCTCGTTCATTTTGGAATTCATTATTTTCCATTAAATTTAAATAAAAACTTGGTCCAAAGAAAAGTCGGAAAAGATATGTCGGTTATGGTCTGTAGAAAAGATCATCCAATTAATAACGAGTCAATATCCTTGGAGACAATCGCGTCTTATCCTCTGGCTATCCACTTGCAAAAGCATTGGAATGAGCGGCAAGATAAACTCTCAAGATTGCTGTTAAGTCACGGTATTGACTTCAAAGTAAAACTTAAAACGACGCATATCAATGTCATTATTAATGCCGTTGAGACGACAGACTTATTGTTTCCTTGTTCAATCTATATAGCAGAACAGTTGGGTGAAAAATTTAGCTACATTACTTCGAGCGATGAGGTGTTTTTACCGCTGCAAGAAAAAGAGTTTGGCTTTATATACGACAAGGCCTACAAAAACGATCCTATGATTGTGTGGTTACACAGTACCATTTCTAAGCTGATGAATGACTTTCTAGATGTGTATAACAAGAAGTTTGACAGTAGATACGAAAAAAGCCGTTGATTATCAACGGCTTTTTTCTAAATGTGGCGGAGAGATAGGGATTTGAACCCTAGATACGCTATTAACGTATGCCGGTTTTCAAGACCGGTGCTTTCAACCACTCAGCCATCTCTCCGTTGCGGGACGTATAATAGGGAGTGGAGTAGTCGTTGTAAAGCACTGAATTACAATTGAAGTGCCGTTTGATGATTTTCTAGACGCCGATGCAATAGTGAGCAACACTGAAAGTGAGTGAAAACAACGCGAAACGCACCTAAATGTAGAGTTTTTACTTTATCCTAGTGCTAATCAATAAAATGGTGTTTTATTGTTATCTTTATGAAAAATAACAAATTATAGGCTTTGAGGATACATGTGTTCGCCCGAAAGTGTTTGCAACAGTTTGTGAACTAATTCAAAATTAACTGGTATAGCCAGTTGTGCTTAATTTTTCTAAGGGTGTTTATGAAGGTCACAAATCTATTTAAAGACAAAGTTGATGCGATTTCTGCTCATCAATCCGAGTTTATGAATTGGATGTCTCCAACGCTACGCGATTACTGGAGTGACTTTTTGGGCAAGGCGCAAAACAGCTTTTTGTTTTCTAATGTGCGCGACCATAATCAGCCTGCAGTAAATGAAGAAGTGGCTCCTCAACCTGCGCCGATTGTTCTTCAGCCAGAAGCTCAAAAACTGTATGACGAGTTAAGCGGTAAGATCGGTGAAGTGATCCATACGGGTGATTGGGTTCATGTATCTCAAGAGCGTATCAATCAATTTGGTGCGGTAACAGAAGATATGCAATGGATTCATACTGACCCAGAGCGTGCATCTGTTGAATCACCTTTTAAAACAACCATTGCGCATGGTTTCCTGACGTTGGCTCTACTGCCTAAACTGACGGACTCAGTTGATGCGGATAAACCATTATTTCCGACAGCGAAATTGGTTGTGAATCTAGGCTTGAACCAAGTACGTTTTCCTTACCCAGTTAAAGCTGGTAACAACGTGCGTGCAGTAAGTACACTGACTAAAGTAACGCCTATCAAAAAAGGTTTAGAGATCGAGCGTGAAATCAAAGTGGAAATTGAAGGCGTAAGACGCCCAGGTGCGGTAGTGGTATCTGTGATTCAATTGCACTTCTAAAAACATATTCGAATCAATAAAAAAGAGAGCATTTCAATGCTCTCTTTTTTGTTTTTACTGGTTAAAGTTTTTAACCGGTATGTACCCGTAGTCAGCAATGGTTTTTTGTCCCGCTTCCGATTTTAGGAACGCGACAAAGTCTTTGCCTGCTTGATCTAGCGAGTCGACTTTGTAAAGCACCAAGAATGGTCGAGCCAGTTTGTATTTGTGATTTGCGATGTTCGCTGCTGTTGGTTCAATACCGTTAAACTGAATCGCCTTCACAGAAAGGTCTACAGACCCCACCGAAATAAAACCAATTGCACGTGTGTTATGGTTCACAATGGTTTTAACCATGCTGTTGCTGTTTACAACTAAGTTGTTTGGGCTGATATCAGAAACAAGACGGTCGTTAATGATTTTGGTGAGACCCAACAAACTTTCAAAGCTGTAGCGCGAGCCAGAAGATGCTTCTCGCGTGACAACTGCTATCGGTTGATCCGCGCCGCCGACTTCTTTCCAGTTTTTGATTTCGCCTTTGTAGATGTCAAACAGTTGTTGTGCTGAAAGGTTAGTCACAGAGTTTGTACGGTTCACAACAACGGCAAGGCCATCGTAAGCAATTGGAAACACATTCAAGTCTTCGCCTTTTTCGCTTTCTGTCAGATAGCGAGAGCTCATACCAAGTTTCACGACACCTTTGTTCACCATGGTGATCCCCGCACTAGAACCAATGCCCTGTACAGCGATGTAATTATCTGGGTGTGTCTTATTGTATTCTTCGGCGAGTACGTCCATCACGCGAGCAACGGAAGTTGAACCTGAAATGTTGACTTCTTTCGCCATAGCAGAAGGAAGGGAGACAGCCATGGCTAGTAAAGTTGCCACAGTAAAACGTAACATATTTAAACTCCATATACGGTATAAAGCAGCGCTTATGATATTGCGTTCAGGTTACACTTTTGTGAATCAGAAAAGATTGTTCGAATGTGAAACAGCAGCGTGTTTATCACGTTATTTGAGCAAAGTGGTGATGTGCGTAGTGTTTCCTCGGAGAGTGAGATGGTAATCTCTGAGAAGTCTGTAAACGGAACGTTGGTGAAGTCAGCCTTAAATGGCGCTTGGGTGTATACTAAAAACTACCTATCAGGAGAACGTCATGTCTGTTTCTCAAATGGCAACCAGCCGCTTATATAAACTGGTTCAGATTCTTTGTTCGGCGCGCAATGCTAATTTGCCGGTAGAGCAAGGAAAATGTCTTTATGAGCCAATTGAAAACGGCGTTGAACTTCACCATGCGCATTTCTTGCTAGATTCACAACATAGTGAATACACCTCGCCAATTGCAAAAATTCTATTTGATTCTCAGACTCAGCTTTGGCGCTTTTATGTTCCCGCCTCTCGCTCAGAAGAAATTCGATGGATCCCTTACAAAAAGTTGCCGCATAGTCACACGCTTGAAGATCTCCTTGCCGAACTTGAAAGCGATCCTCAAGCGTGTTTTTGGGAGTAGGGGATTAACCTCTTACTACCTGATTACGAAAGTCTTTAGGGGTGATGTTGTAAATGGATTTAAACGCGGTACTAAAGTGAGCAGCGCTCTTAAATCCAGATTCAAATGCGATTTCTGTTATCGATTTTTGTGAAACGCGCAATTGTGTTGCCGCGTAGTTAATACGTTTTACTTTTAATATCTGAGAAAAAGAAAGGTTTTCAGCCGCAAGGCGGCGTTTTAACGTCGCGATAGACATGCTCATGTGCGCCGCTAGGCCTTCTAACGTTATATCCTTCTCAATGTTCTTTTCGATGTACTTAATGGCCTTTTGAGACGCTGTTAGGCTGCTTGCATCGTCAATGATCGAAAGAATGTCGGGCTGAACTTCCACCATAAGAGAAAGTAGCGCCATTGCGATATGGCTCTGAGTGTAATCAGGAGCATTGCGACTGGCTAAGACCAATAACGTATTCTTAAGCTGTGTGATTTCTGAATTGGATTCTGGCGAGAAAGGGTAGAAGCGTCGGTGTTCTGCTTCTGAATGCAATCCAGGGTGTGCTTTCTTAAACTCGCAAAATAGGCTGATGTCAAAGACTAGCGCTACAGCTTTAAAGCCATTCTCGCCAGGTATGGCTTCTGCACTTCTTAAGTCAGAAGAGTTGTATAGGGTAAAGTCGCCAGCTTGTAGTTCAAATTGTTCGCCATTTGGCTGGTGGACGACTAATGCGCCTTCTTCTACGACATATAAGCCGTTATGGGTGGCGGTGTAACGTTCACTTTTGCGAGCAGTGAAGTGGCTAAAGCGAATGATCTCAATGTTCGGCATATTCGTTCTTATCGTTTTCCATGACAAATAAAAAAGGCGCTCATTCGAGCGCCTTTAAACTTCATTCGGTATTATTCTTCACTTACAGTTTGTTCTGTTTGTGCTGCTGGTTGATCAGCAAATACCTGTGTTGGCTTTGCAACTAAACTGCGGTTTTCTTGGTTAACGTCCGCAAGAACGATTTCCAATGTGTCACCCAGCTTGTACACCACCTCTTTATCGATAGAGATTGTGCCGTTGTCGCCATTGCACTCAATTCGTTCTTTATTATCAAGAATCAGGGCACCAGGAATAAAGGCTGCTGCTCCATTTTCGAGAAGTCGAACACGTGCACCAGCACGATTAATATCGAAAATCTCACCTGTGAAACAAGTTTGCTTGCTTGGTTCATCTGCAAGAGTGCGTGCGTATAGCCAATCGGACACGTTACGCTCTGCAATTTTGTGGTGCTTGCGGTGCAGTGCCAGTTCTTCACCCACTTGATCGTCAGGTTTTTGTACTGGTTCTTTATCTAGAATCACCGCTTTTAGCATACGGTGGTTGATCATATCGCCGTATTTACGAATTGGGGATGTCCAAGTCGCATAAATGTCTAGACCCATCGCGTAATGAGGAAGAGGTTGGTTACCCACTTCACTGTATGCTTGGAACTTACGAATGCGGTTGTCTAGGTAAGATGTCTCTTGAACCGCTAACCAACGACGTAGAGCCGCAAAGCCTTCAAGCGTTGCAATCGATTCTGCTGTGAATTCTAGCGTACCCTCAGGGTTAACGAGTTGCACAACTTCTTCGATTTTCTCTGGTTTCAAACCTGCGTGAGTGTTGAATACGCCAGTTTCAAATTTTTCACGCAGTGTACGGCCTGCACAGATGTTCGCTGTGATCATCGATTCTTCAACAAGACGGTTTGCACTGCGGCGCATATCAGCGTGAATAGCGATAACGTCATTGTCTTCACTTAGCTCAAAACGGTAGTCAGGACGGTCTGGGAATACGACTGCGTTTTTCTCACGCCATTCTGCGCGAGCTAGAGAAAACTCGTATAGATCACGTACGATAGTTGCGATTTCTTCTGAAGGTTGCCATGCGTCAGAGTTGCCGTTTTCTAGCCAATCAGAAACGTGATCGTATGCTAGGCGCGCGTGTGACTTGATGTTTGCAGCGAAGAATTTGATATCGTCACCAATCACACCGTCTTTGCTCACTGTTACGGTGCAGCAGATTGCTGGGCGGATTTCGCCTTCAATTAGAGAACATAGGTTGTCCGCTAGATCGCGAGGTAACATCGGGATGTTACGGCCTGGTAGATAAATGGTGTAACCACGCTCACGCGCGACTTTATCCATTTCGTCTTCAGGTGTGATGTACGCAGTTGGGTCAGCAATCGCGATAGTTAACTCAAAATCACCAGATTCTGTTTTCTTCGCGTACAACGCGTCATCCATATCTTTGGTTGATTCACCATCGATTGTGACGAAAGGAACATGAGTCATGTCGATGCGCTCTAGATCGGCGTCATCTTTTAATTCCCAGTTCTCAATGCCAGCAGGTTCTGAGTTTGGTAGATCGTTTTGCGCTAGCGTTACCCACCACGGTGCGATTTTGTCATCAGCGTCAGTGATTTTCTCTGAAATTTCAACGAAGAACGTGTTGTCGCCTTTTAGCGGGTGACGAACAAGATGTGCTACAACCCAATCACCTTCTGCGAAGTTGTCAGGCTTTAAACCTTTCTTCAGTTTCGCTTTTAGAGACAATTTCTTTAGTTGAGGATGGTCAGGCACGACATTTAGCTTGCCTTTGAACATCTTTACTCGACCGATAAAGCGAGTAAGAGATTGTTCGATCAGCTCTTGTGGTTCTGCGACTTCACGTTCATTTTCAGTACGGATGATGGCCACGACTTTGTCGCCGTGAATGCACTTTTTCATGTACGCTGGTGGGATGAAGAAGCTGGTCTTGCTGTCCACTTCCAGGAAACCAAAGCCTTTATCTGTTGCTTTGATTGAACCTTCTTTTTTAGGCAGGTTTTCTTGGATTTGCTGCTTAAGCTGGGTTAATAGCGGGTTATCTTGAAACATCTTTTCTTAACTTACCAATGGAGTTGGCCACACTATAATCATTGCGGGCTATTATTACTACCTAAAGCACACAAATTCGCTGTGAATTATTGAGGAATTAAACAGCTCAACGGTGCTTTTCTCTTCGGAGAAACGGGCGGTAGGTGGATTTTTATGCGGATATTACCATTAGTGAGAATAAATTGTGATGTAATTCAATTTTTTCTAGCTTTTTTTATGCATTTAAGGAATAATCCGCCTCCCTTAGTCGTCCCTAATGGCTTATCGCGGTTGTGTACTGTGCTAACTCCTGTCTGAATGGATTTAGTAACTGGATGAATCAGTATCGAATTGGAAGAGCATATGGGACTGTTTTTTTGTTTAATTAAGTAGGATCCCAATGCAAGATTCTGTTATTCAATTCAGCGATTTATCTCTGAATGATTCTATCCTTTCTGCTCTAGACGGAATGGGTTTCGTGTCACCAACTCCAATTCAGGCTGCGGCAATCCCACACCTATTGGAAGGTGCTGACGCGCTGGGTAAAGCACAGACGGGTACAGGTAAAACGGCAGCATTCTCTCTGCCTCTTCTAAACAAGCTAGATCTTGATCAACGTAAACCACAAGCAATCGTTCTTGCTCCAACTCGTGAGCTAGCGATCCAGGTTGCGGCTGAAATGAAAAACCTTGGTAAAAACATCAAGGGTCTTAAAGTTCTAGAAATCTACGGTGGTGCATCTATCGTAGATCAAATGCGTGCTCTTAAAAACGGTGCACACGTTGTTGTTGGTACTCCTGGCCGTGTTCAAGACCTTATCAACCGTGAACGTCTACATCTTGACGAAGTGAATACTTTCGTACTTGATGAAGCGGACGAAATGCTAAACATGGGTTTCGTGGACGACGTAACTGCAATCATGGAGCACGCTCCTGAATCAGCACAACGCGTTCTATTTTCTGCAACTATGCCACCAATGCTGAAAAACATTGTTGAGCGCTTCCTACGTGATCCTGTAACTGTTGACGTTGCTGGTAAAAACCACACTGTAGACAAAGTTCAACAACAGTTCTGGGTAGTGAAAGGTGTAGAGAAAGATGAAGCTATGTCTCGTCTTCTTGAAACTGAAGAAACTGACGCGTCAATCGTATTCGTACGTACTCGTCAAGACACCGAGCGTCTAGCTGACTGGCTATCTGCACGTGGCTTCAAAGCTGCTGCACTGCACGGTGACATTCCTCAGTCTCTACGTGAGCGTACTGTTGATCACATCAAACAAGGTGTTATCGACATCCTAGTGGCAACTGACGTTGTTGCTCGTGGTCTTGATGTTCCACGTATCACTCACGTATTTAACTACGACATCCCATTCGATGTTGAGTCTTACATCCACCGTATCGGTCGTACTGGCCGTGCAGGACGTAAAGGTAAAGCGATCCTTCTAGTTCGCACTAACCAAATCCGCATGCTTCGCACTATCGAGCGCGTGACTAAGTCATCTATGGAAGAAATCCAACTTCCTCTACGTGACCAAGTTGCAGAAGCTCGTCTAAACAAGCTAGCGGCTGAACTGGAAGCTGAGAAAGAGCACAAAGCACTAGACAAGTTCGCAGAGCTAGTAGAGAAACTACAAACTTCTCTAGAAATCGATCCTGCGATGCTTGCTGCAATGCTTCTTAAGCGTCAACAAGGTAAACGTCCTCTGTTCTACATTGGCGAAGACCCAATGGTTGAAGCAATTGAGCGTGACAAGCAGCGTCGTAAAGAACGCCGTGAAGGTGGTCGTGAAGGCGGTCGTAGCTTCAACAACCAAGACTGGGATACTTACCAGCTTCAAGTTGGTCGCGAGCAAGGTGTTCAAGTTAAAGATATCGTTGGCGCTCTAGCAAACGAACTAGGCCTAGGTAAAGGTTCTATCGGTGCGATCAAGCTAGCGCAAGGTCACACATTCGTTCAGCTACCAAAAGCAATGACTTCTGAAGCTGCGAGCAAACTAAGCAAACTGCGTATTCGTCAACAAGATGTTGGTGCTGTAGTATGTGACTTCGACGATTTCCGCGAGTCTCGTGGTGGTCGCCGTGACGGTGGTCGTCGCGATGGCGGTCGTCGTGAAGGTGGTTTCCGTGGTAACCGCGAAGGTGGCAACCGTGGTGGTGAGCGTCGTGAAGGCGGTCGTCGTGAAGGTGGCTTCCGTGGTAACCGTGACGGCAACCGCGAAGGTAACCGTGAAGGTGGCGAACGTCGTTTCGATCGTAACCGTGGTGGTGATCACCGTGGTAACTACCGTGGCGAACGTGGTCACGGCCGTAGCCGTCGCACTCAAGACGCATAATCAGCGCAGTACTACACAGTTACATAAATTGTTGTAGAGATTGATTTGAAAGCCGAGCATTAAGCTCGGCTTTTTTATGCGCGTCGGGTATGACTTTGTTTGTCGTCGTGCTCGTTAACCCAATTAATCACTTCATTCAGCGGCAGCGCCGGGCAAAATAGGTAGCCTTGAATAATGTCGCAGCCTCTGCTTCTTAAAAAATACAGCGTGTCCATGTCCTGAACGCCTTCCGCCACCACTGAGTACCCTAAACCATGTGCTAAAGCTATCGTGTTCTCTACGATGGAACGAGAGCCTTCTGTGCGGTTTGCTGTGCACAAAAACGAACGGTCGATTTTAATTTGATCCACAGGTAGATCCCGCAATAAAGAAAGTGACGAGTACCCCGTACCGAAGTCATCCAAACTGATTTTAATACCCAACCCTTTAATTTGGTGAATGAGTGGGTTGAGTTCCACAACTCTATCTATTGCCATGGTTTCTGTGATTTCCAAACTGATCAGATCGGCAAATTGCGGATTGTTTTCAAGCAGTTTCTCAAGACGATGGAAAAGAAGGTTCGAAGAGAGGTCTTTGGCTGAAAGGTTCACGTGTACAGGCAACTTAATGCCTTTTTCGATAAAGGTTTTGAGATCTTTTTCTACCTGGCCCAATACCCACATGGTGATGTTGTGGACTTGGTTGCTGCGCTCCGCGATAGGGATGAAGTCGTTGGGTGAGATAGTTTTCCCGTTTTCATCGTGCCAACGAATCACTGCCTCGAATCCGACAGCTAAATTGGTGTTCGCATCAATCAAGGGCTGGTAGTACAACTGAAACTCTTCTTTCTCTAACGCGCATTGAATGCGAGAGGAAATTTCAAGCTGGTACTTGGCGCCTACGTTCATATCATCATGATAAAATGCGAATAAATTGCCGTTACGTTTGGCGTGATACATGGCAATGTCGGCATGTTTAATCAAAAGATCATTTGAGATCGCGTCGTAAGGATAGGTGCTTATCCCAAACACGACACGTGAAGATACTTGGAACTCATCTAGGTGAAAGCGTGCAGAGAGGGCGCAATCTAGGCTTTCGATAAGTTCTGTGCCCGTTTTTTCACAGGCGGAAGAGGTGAGAATGACAAATTCATCGCCCCCCACACGGAAGATCTTGTCGCTCCCTTTGAGCTTGTCTTGCAATCGTTGACCAATCTGAATCAGTAACTGGTCTCCGCAGAAGTGTCCCATCGCATCGTTCACTTGTTTAAAGTTCACTACGTCAAACAGAATGACAGAGAAAGGGTCACCAGATTGTATTCTGTCATCAATCAGTTCGAAGCAATACTTGCGATTGGGAAGCCCTGTCAGGGAGTCATGAACCGCATTGCGTTTTTCTCGCTCCGCGACGCTGTGTAGCTCTAAGATGGAATCGTTGCTCCACTTGATGACTAAAACGACAAAAATACTGCCACCGAATAAGAGCAAAGAAACACCAGTTTCAAGCAATGATGCCACCGGTTTTTTCATGATTGCGTGCAAGAAAGCAGCATACGCAAAAATGAAGCAACTTATTAACATCAACAGCCATGTCCACCCGGGTACCTCTGTTTTCGAGCAAATATTTTTTGTCATCTGCCATCCCCAGCAGAGCAAAATCAAACCTAAGATCACTAATAAAAAGGCTATTGTGGGCACGCTATTACCCCGAATTATTGATGAGATTGTTATTTTTATACATCCAATAAACAACGTAGCTCATAGGTTTGAATTTGTACAAATTGACCAATTCATAAATTAGCTTTAACAAATCATATTTTTTAGACTTCAAATAAAATCAAAACTTGCTATAGATCAACAAAATTTGTTCAATCAAATCGCTTTCACTAAAAGATTGTTGAAAGATTAAAAAATTATTGAATAATAGGGGAGCAAACAAGAAGTACGCAGCGCGGAAGCGCAATTACAACCTCTGCTCCACAACAGGATAACTACATGTCTAATTCGTTTGTACTGGTGATCAACTCTGGTAGCTCTTCACTAAAATTTGCAGTCATCGATTCCGTATCGGGTGACGCGGTGCTAAGTGGTCTGGGCGAATGCTTTGGTCTATCAGACGCTCGTATGAGCTGGAAATTCAACGGTGAAAAAAAGGAAATCTCCATCGAAGGTGACGATAGCCATCACAAAATCGCTATCGGCAAACTAGTAGGTTTAACCGAAGAGTTAGGTCTAGCTCAAGACATCGTTGCTGTGGGCCATCGTATTGTTCACGGCGGTGAGAAATTCACTAAAACCGTTCGTATTACTGAAGAAGTTACACAAGAAATTGAGAAGCTTGCAGACCTTGCTCCACTTCACAACCCAGCTGGTGCTATCGGCATCCGTGCTGCTGTTGAAGCGTTTCCAAGCCTTCCACAATTTGCAGTATTCGATACAGCGTTCCACCAAACAATGCCTCAACGTGCGTTCACTGGTGCAATCGCTAAAGAACTTTACACTGATTTCGGCATTCGTCGTTACGGGTTCCACGGCACAAGTCATTACTTTGTAAGTCGCGAAGCTGCGAAGATGATCAACAAGCCGATTGAAGAATCGAGCTTCATCTCTGTTCACTTAGGTAACGGTGCTTCTGTTTGTGCAATCAACAATGGTGAATCTGTAGATACGTCTATGGGCTTCACTCCGCTGTCGGGTCTAATGATGGGTACACGTTGTGGTGACCTTGACCCAGGCATCATTGAGTACCTTCTGAAGAAAGGTTGGTCTCAAGAGAAAGTGTTCAACTCACTGAACAAAGCTTCTGGCTTCTTAGGTGTTTCTGGCCTAACAAGCGACGCACGCGGTATTTTGGAAGCAATGGAAGAAGGCCACGAAGGCGCTGCCCTTGCATTCCAAGTGTTCACATACCGTGTGTCTAAATACATCGCTTCTTACCTTGCTGCGCTTGATTCATTCGACGGCATCATCTTCACTGGCGGTATTGGCGAGAACTCTATGCCAATTCGTCGTGAAATTCTGAAAAACCTAAAACTGCTAGGTTTTGTTGAAGATGTGAAAGGTAACGAAGACGCTCGATTTGGTAACGCAGGTGTGATTGCTACATCTGAGTTGCTAGGTGCGAAAGCACTGGTTATTCCTACCAACGAAGAGTGGGTAATCGCTCAACAGTCGGTGGAACTGCTGTAAAACGGCAAAAATTTTGGGAACTAAGTCAAAGCTCTTTCCGTAAGGAAAGAGCTTTTTTTTGATCTATCACTTCACTTTCCTCATATAAGCGTCTTGCCCGAATCTGATTGCGATTTTGTCGTTCACATTGATTAACAAATGTCCTCTAGTGATATTAATGTAATTAATTGTGAGCCAAGTCTAAATTCCAGTATACTGCTACCTGAGTAATATCGAGCTGTATAGATATAAATAATAAACCTTTGATTAATCAATAGATTGGTCGAGTAAGGGAAAGTAATGTTTTTTAATAAGTCGCTTCAACAAGAAAACCAACGATTAAAACAAGAGCTCTACAGCCTACAACAGATCCAGCAAAGCCTAGACGAAGAAATGTTAAGGCTGACGTTGGATGCGAAAGGCAAAGTTACATCGGCAAACCAAAAGTTTTTGCAGCAACTTTCACTGTCAGATAAGGCCATCTTGGCGAAGCATATTTCTGACCTTGTACCATCAAACGTTAGAAATACTGACCACTTTTACCGCATGAAACAGTCGGTTCAAGCAAAAGCATTCTGGAATGGCGCGTTTCAAATCACCAAGGGGGATGGTGAAGAGGCGTGGTTAAGAGTGGTTATTCAGCCTGTGCGAAACACAAGTGACCAGGTGGAGAGCTTTTTTGTGTTTGCCTCTGAACTGACTCGAACGATCACGACATCGCGCGAGTACGAAGACATGCTGAATGCGCTGAGCCGCTCGATGGCAGTCATTGAATTTACGTTAGACGGTACAGTGCTTAAAGCAAATGATAACTTCCTCAGCACGACGGGTTACAAGCATGAACAAATCGTGGGTAAGCATCACCGAATTTTCTGTTTGCCAGAAGAGGCAAACTCTTCGGCGTATCACGATTTTTGGAAAAGGTTGGCAAGTGGGCAGTTTGTTACCGACCGATTCAAACGCGTAGACCAATATGGCTCAGTCGTGTGGTTGGAAGCTTCTTACAACCCGATCCATAACGACAGAGGCGAGCTGTACAAAGTGGTCAAGTTTGCGACCAACATTACTCAGCAAGTGCTTCAAGAGCAATCCATGGCGCAAGCGGCGCAGTTGGCGAATGAAGTATCTCAGGAAACGGGCACTCAAACCGTCCAAGGCCGTCAAGTAATCGGTTCTACCCTTGAGAAAATGCAGACCCTTTCAGAGCAAATGCAGCAAGCCAACGCCGCCATTGAAGATTTGAAAGCACACTCATCGAAAATTAGTGAACTGGTGAATAGCATTAGCGGAATTGCTGACCAAACGAACTTGTTGGCGCTCAACGCGGCAATAGAAGCTGCTCGTGCCGGCGATCATGGACGCGGTTTCGCGGTGGTTGCCGATGAAGTACGCCAGCTTGCCATGCGCACCAATACCACGACAGATGAGATTGTCTCGATGGTGACGGAAAACCTAGAGCGCACCAATAATGCTGTTGCACTGATTTCTCAGTGTCAAAAAGAGGCGCTTGATACGCTAGAGCTCTCTGAAAAGGCGGGCAATGTTATGAACGATATCCAAGACGGAGCAAGCCGAGTGGTTGAAGCTGTCGCACAGTTCAACCGCACCTTGTAATTAATCGCTTCAAAAACTTCTGCTTCAAAGAGCCCATTCTCGGTTCTAGTTTCCCTTCCTCGCTTCGCGAATACCGTTTATAGCGAGGAAGGCAACACGCTGTTATTTCTCGATGAAATCTCACCTGCAATGTATAATGCCGACGTTTCGCAAACGTTAACATCTTCCATTCTTATTACACACCTCGTCAGCATTTGCGATACGAATATAAATAACTTTCGTAGATTAAAATCGATATAAATATCCCCACTGATGACGATTCATCAGGCCTTTTTGTGAGTAATTATGTTTAACTCAGAACGCAAAGCGACCGTGATTCTGGTGGCCACTACGATGATAGCGGCACTGGGCTGGATTTTTTCCAAAGAAACGATACAAGGGCTGCCTCCCTTTGGTTTTATTGGCTTGCGATTTACCATCGCCTCTCTCTGTTTACTGCCATTGTGTTACCGACCACTCAAAGCGGCACGGTTAAAAGACGTGTTGGCGGCTAGCGGTGTTGGTTTGCTGCTTGGCGGCGCTGTGATGACGTGGATTTATGCCATTTCAATCAGCGATACGCTAGGCGAGGGCGCATTTATTATGAGCCTCTCGATGCTGTTCGTGCCAATCGTGGCTTGGGTAATGTTTCAACAACGCCCTCAGCGCATCTTTTGGATCTCGTTACCTATTGCGGTGATTGGTTTAGCGTGCCTTTCATTGGCTGGAGGTTGGAAGCAGTCTGCGAGTCAACTCTGGTTTCTTGGAGCGGCGCTTATCTTGGCGCTACACTTTAATGTAAACAGCAAATATTCGCAGAAGTTGCCCGTTTTACTACTGACTTGTGTGCAGCTGTTTTCAGCAGGCTGTCTAGGTCTGTTGGTGTCGTTCTTGATGGAATCACGACCAGAGCAGGTGGATTCATCCATTTGGTGGTGGTTTGCGCTCAGTACGTTGCTTGCGACGAGTTTGCGTTACGTTATGCAGACGATGGGGCAAAAGTTTGTCCAAGCAGGGAATGCGGCACTAATTATGATCTTAGAGCCGGTTTGGACGGTTGTTCTCAGCATTCTTTGGTATGGCGAAGTTCTGACGGCCAATAAACTTGTTGGTTGTCTGCTGATTCTCTTTTCTTTGGTGATTTACCGCACTGGCGGCAGATTCCGCTTCCCCAAGCGAGCGTAAATACACGCTCTAAAGATGAACGACGATGGCAAATACTGAACATCAAGAAACATTAGATTTTTTAGATAAGCTGAGCGTTTGCTTGTATCGCGCTGGCATCAGTGTGTTTGCCATCGCTCTGTTGGGGTTGGCTGCGTTGGAAAGTCAATGGCTCGACGGGGTGGATGGCAGATATAGAGCAGTCTTTGCGGTATTCGCCATTGCTGGTGCAATGTCTGCGAGTAATATTCACGTTTACAGTAAGTCAGTTCGCACTATCATCAGTTGGTCTGGTTGGATAGGAGCGATCTTGATGGTCTGCGACCCAGAGTTAAATCGAGTGTGGCTCGCATTAGGCTTTATCTTTGTCACCTTTTCTGGGATTGCGTTGAAAGAGTCGTTCTGTTTCAAAGTCCTTGGCTTGAAATTGGTACCTACGCTGTTGGTTGTGACGACATTTGCGTTGTGGTTCGAACAGTCAACCATTGTTGCAATCTCTGCGCTTCTTGCGGGTTTGATCATGGCCTACTTATCTATAGCAAAATGGCGCATGCCACTGCACTTTGATATCGGCATCAAAGCGAATTATGAAGTCTAATGGGCGGGTTAGTTGAGCCCGTCATGCAAAGTGCGTTATTCCATTCTATGACGTAATGCCTGCGAAACCTTCGATGTTGGTTGGCGTTGCAGTTCATCGCTTATCATCCATCCTGCTTTGGCTAACAGCTCCAAATCCACGCCAGTTTCAATGCCCAAGCCTTGGCATAAATACAACACGTCTTCTGTAGCGACATTGCCAGATGCACCATGCGCGTATGGACACCCTCCCAATCCTGCGACACTGCTGTCTACCGTGGTGATGCCCATGCTTAAGGCTTGGTAGATATTTGCCAGCGCTTGCCCCCATGTATCATGAAAGTGTACGGCTAAACGTTGGTTTGGAATGCTCGCTAACACCGATTCCAGCATTTCTTTTACACGATTAGGCGTACCGGTTCCGATCGTGTCGCCCAAGGACACCTCGTAGCATCCCAACTCGATCAACGCTTGCGATATGTTGGCCACTTGTGTTGGAGATGTCGCCCCATCGTAAGGGCAGTCGACGACGCACGACAGATAGCCTCTAACGGGAATATGGTATTTATCGGCCTGAACCATTAATGGCTCGAAGCGTTTCAAGCTCTCTGTAATTGAACAGTTGATATTATGCTGGCAAAAGCCTTCTGAAGCCGAAGTGAAAATGGCGACCTGATTGGCGCCAGCATCTAAGGCTTGCTCTAACCCTTGGAGGTTAGGGGTGAGTGCCGAGTAAGTCACCGAGGCTCTTCGCGTGATATTTTGCATGACTTCTTTGGAATCTGCCATTTGCGGAACCCATTTGGGTGAGACAAATGAGCCGGCTTCGATGTGGCTCAAACCCGTGTCAGAAAGCAAATCAATCAGCCGGATTTTAGTGCGAATCGAAACTGGAGATTCATTTTGAAGTCCATCTCTAGGGCCAACTTCAACAATGGTTACGTTAGTAGGCAGTGTCATTCTTCCTCCGCATCAGGTTGATGGACCCAGCTCGGAGGCCGTTTTTCTAAGAAAGCTTGTAAACCGTCTTGCCCTTGAGGCGATACACGGATATCGGCGATCAATTGGCTGGTGTAGCGGATAAGCTGAGAATCAATGGGATTTTGGTGGCATTGTTCGCACAGTGCTTTCGCTTTTCTCATCGCATCTGGGCTATTGAGTAGCAAAGAAGCGACGACTTCGCTTACGCATGATTCAAGCTCGTCATCTTTTTTCACTTCATGCACGATGCCAAATTGTTGCGCTTTAACCGCAGGGATGACTTCACCACTGAGGATGTAACGACGTGCTTGTCGATTGCCCATCGCACGCATCACGTATGGTGCAATGGTGGCGGGCACCAATCCCAGTTTGACTTCACTCAAGCAAAACTGAGCGGAGTGGCTGGCGATAGCGATATCGCTGCAGCAAATTAGCCCCAATGCGCCACCAAAGGCTGAGCCTTGTACGACAGCGATGGTGGGTTGAGGGAAGGCATCCAACGTTTCCATTAAGCGAGCGAGGCTTTGTGCATCGACTAGGTTTTCTTTTCGGGTACTATTTGCCATCGATTGCATCCAAGCTAAATCCGCACCAGAGGAAAAGTGTTTGCCATTACTGCGCAGCACTAAGCAACGCACATCGGTTCTTAGTGCAAGATAATCTAAGCGATGGATGATCAAATCAATCATGCAGGCATCGAAGGCATTGTGTTTCTTTGTCCGATTCAGCGTCAGTGTTGCAACACCGAATTCGTCAACCTGCCAAAGCACATCATTGTGTCGTTGAGCGTTTGGAACAATGCTTGGTTGTCTTTCCTGCATAATGATTTCCTTGTGAACGTTTATTTCAATTGCGCGGTTACATTCTAAAGATGCCAAATTCGCTATCAGGTATTGGCGCGTTGAGCGCGGCCATTAACGCTTGTGCAAGCACGTTTCGCGTCTCTTTGGGGTCAATGATGCCGTCGTCCCATAATCTTGCACTGGCAAAGTACGGATGCCCTTGGGTCTCATACAAGTCTATGATCGATTCTTTGAAAGTGTGTTCTTCTTGCTCGGACCATTCTTCGCCGCGACGTTGGTTTATCTCTTTGCGCACCTGAGTCAACACGCCAGCGGCTTGCTCTCCGCCCATTACGGAGATGCGTGCGTTTGGCCACATCCACATCATGGTTGGGTCATACGCTCGCCCGCACATGCCGTAGTTTCCTGCGCCGTAAGATCCACCAATGATCACCGTGAATTTAGGCACATCAGCACACGCTACCGCCATCACCAGTTTGGCACCGTGTTTGGCTATGCCTTCTTCCTCGACCTTTTTGCCGACCATGAATCCGGTGATGTTTTGCAAAAAGAGTAGGGGCGTTTTGCGTTTGGCGCACAGTTCGATAAAGTGCGCCCCTTTTTGTGAGGAGTCAGAAAACAAAATGCCATTGTTCGCGACAATACCAATCAACTGACCATGAATGCGCGCAAAGCCGCACACCAACGTGCGTCCGTAGAGGGCTTTAAACTCATCGAAATCCGAATCATCGACGATACGCGCAATGATTTCACGTACATCAAACGACAAACGCAAATTGGCATTTACGATACCGTACATTTCTTCCGCATCGTAACGTGGTGGTAAGATGGCACTGTCTGATTTCGGCGGCTTTGGACGGTTCGCGTTGGCAATCGCCTTGCGCGCCAAGTCTAAGGCGTGCTCATCGTTTTCGGCGTAATAATCTGCCACCCCCGATTTTCGACAATGCACATCTGCGCCGCCGAGTTCTTCACCAGTCACGACTTCGCCCGTTGCGGCTTTTACCAATGGGGGGCCGGCTAAAAAGATGGTGCCTTGTTCTTTCACCATTATCGACACGTCTGCCATTGCTGGGACATAAGCACCGCCTGCGGTGCACAGCCCCATAACAACGGCGATTTGAGGAATGCCTTTGGCCGACATTCTGGCTTGGTTGAAGAAGATACGGCCGAAGTGATCTTTATCGGGAAAAACGTCTGATTGATGAGGGAGATTCGCGCCGCCAGAGTCGACAAGGTAGACACACGGTAGTTGGCAACGCTGAGCAATCTCTTGTGCTCGAAGGTGCTTTTTCACGGTGAGAGGATAATAGGTGCCGCCTTTGACCGAAGGATCGTTGGCAATCACCATGCATTGAACTCCTTCGATCATGCCGATGCCAGCCACGACACCCGCGCATGGGATGGACTCATCGTACACTTGCCAAGCGGCGAACTGACCGATTTCAAGGAAGTTGCTGCCATCATCGAGCAAATGTGAAATTCGTTCTCGAACCGGGAGTTTTCCTTTTTGTCGCTGATGAGCAATGGCACGTTCGCCGCCACCGAGTTTGATGGTGGCGACGTCTTTTTGCAGCTTTTCAACCAGCATTTCCATCGCGGCTTGGTTAGAAAGAAACAGCTCGTCAGTTGGCTTGGTTTTGCTTTTTATGATGGCCATGATGACTTCCTTTTCCTAGCGAGTGAATCAGGAGCTAGCGTGATTCCTCAAACAATTCGCGCCCGATGAGCATTCGGCGAATTTCGGAGGTTCCTGCCCCAATTTCATACAGTTTTGCGTCACGCAGAAGGCGTCCGGTTGCGTATTCATTGATGTAGCCATTACCGCCGAGTAGCTGAATGGCGTTGAGCGCCATTTGTGTTGCCAATTCTGCGCTGTACAAAATCACCCCAGCGGCATCTTTGCGCGTGCATTCACCACGATCACAAGCCGTTGCGACGGTGTAGACGTACGCTTTGGCAGCGTTCATACGTGAGTACATGTCGGCCAATTTGCCCTGCACAAGCTGAAACTCGCCGATGGATTTGCCGAACTGTTTGCGCTCATGCACGTAGGGGACGACGATATCCATACACGCTTGCATAATGCCGAGTGGGCCAGCAGCTAAAACAACGCGCTCGTAATCAAGCCCACTCATCAATACTTCGACGCCACAATTGAGTGCTCCGAGAATGTTTTCTTTAGGTACTTTGCAATTGTTGAAGACGAGCTCAGATGTGTTTGAGCCTCGCATTCCCAACTTATCGAGCTTTTGCGCGTCACTGAATCCGGTAAAACTGCGCTCGACGATAAACGCTGTGATCCCGCGCGATCCCGCATCAGCGTCTGTTTTGGCGTACACCACGACCACGTCCGCATCGGGGCCGTTCGTGATCCACATTTTTGTGCCATTGAGTAAGAAGTGGTCGCCTTTGTCTTCGGCTTTTAGTTGCATGCTGACGACATCCGAACCCGAATTGACTTCGCTCATCGCCAGAGCGCCTATGTGCGAACCATCAACTAATTTAGGCAGATACTTTTCTCGTTGCGTTGGGGTGCCGTTTCGAAAGATTTGGTTTACGCAAAGATTTGAATGTGCGCCGTAGCTGAGCGCGACGGAGGCTGATGCTCGGCTTATTTCTTCCATTGCTACAACGTGGGCGAGGTAACCCATTTCAGCACCACCATATTCTTCGCTGACGGTTACGCCAAGCAAGCCCATTTCGCCAAGAAGTGGCCATAAATGGCTAGGAAACTGATTGTAATGGTCAATATCGGCGGCAATAGGAGCTATATGCTCACTCGCGAACGCATTGACGTGATCTCGGAGCATATCAATGGTTTCACCGAGCCCGAAATTCAGCGGGATGTAGCTCGTTTTCATAACGTCTCCCTGTTGCAGGTGTGTGACTGTGAAAATCGTGCACTGCTTGAGTGAGGGAAATTTGAGTTAGTGGCGTTGTTACTTTTCGTTGTTTTTTAGTGTTTGAAGGCAGCGTTCTTTTGCTGCATTGAGCTCGCCCATGACGACACCAATGTCATTTAACTGCTGTTGCAGCACGGCTTGCTTTTCTTCAATGATATTGAGCATTTTGAGCAGCTGTTCATCCGTTTGTTGCATGTCGTAAAGTTCGAACAGTTCACGTATTTCTGCCAGCGAGAAGCCGAGCCGTTTCCCTCTAAGAATCAGTTTAAGTCGGATTTTGTCCCTACGCTGATAAACGCGCATATTGCCTTTTCGCTCTGGCTCAATCAGGCCGACGTCTTCATAAAATCGAATACTGCGCGTCGTGATGTCGAACTCTTTGGCGAGATCACTGATTTTATATTTTTCCATAACACACTTACCTCGAATAAAAATCCAGCTTCTCGAAATCTGACCATGACTGAATAAAAATTAGGTTGTTATCAATGTGTTTCTTTACCTCACTGTAAAGGCTAGTGCTATGCTTACGTAAACGTCAAGAAATCACAGTGCGATAATTTCGTTGCCGGATAAGGGATAGAGCTTCATCGTTTGAGGTGAGAAAACCTAAATAGGCAATTGTGGTGGGTAAGTTCGTACGCTGTGATACACCGTTAGGGAACGCGAATCATGGGAAACGACATTTGGATTGTCAGTGCGAAAAGAACGCCAATTGGGCGCTTTCAAGGGCTGTTGCAACCGTACTCCGCACCGCAGTTAGGCGCATTTGCCATAAAGGCCGCGATGAAATCGCTGGGTGAAAACGTACTTTCTGAGACCGTAACTGATGAAGTGTTGATGGGCTGCGTACTACCAGCCGGATGCGGACAAGCGCCGGCTAGACAGGCAGCGCTCGGTGCGGGTTTACCACCCAGTACAGGGTGCACAACCATCAATAAAGTTTGCGGTTCGGGAATGAAAAGCGTCATGCTTGCTCATGATTTGATCAAAGCTGGAACTATTCGAACGGCTGTTGCTGGAGGTATGGAAAGCATGACAAATGCGCCCTATTTGTTGAAAGAGGTGCGCAATGGCATGCGATTAGGGCATCACTCCACTTACGATCACATGTTTCTCGATGGATTGCAGGATGCCTACGAAGGGCACTTGATGGGCGTCTATGCTCAGCAAATTGCAGATAGGCTCAAATTCAGCCGTGAGAAAATGGATGAGTGGGCAACCATGTCTGCAAAACGTGCGTTAGAAGCGCAAGAGCGCGGTTTGTTTGATGATGAAATTGCACCCATTGACATCCGGACAAAAACTGCCACAACCCAACTCGATTATGATGAGCATCCTCGCTCCATCGATCTAGAAAAAATTCCTCAGCTCAAACCCGCTTTCGATAAAAAAGGCTCAGTGACTGCGGCGAACTCCAGTGCCATTTCCGATGGCGCAGCCGCGTTGATTTTGATGGATGAAGAGACGGCGCGCCACCAAAATCTTACCCCGCTTGCCATCATCAAATCGCACGCGACTCATGCGAGAAAGCCGGATGAGTTTACGTTGGCTCCGGTCTACGCCATTGAACAATTGTTGTCGCAAATGGATTGGTCGATTGACGAAATTGATCTCTGGGAAATCAACGAAGCCTTTGCGGTAGTGACACAAATTGCGGTTGCGGAATTAGGGCTTGATTCAAGCAGGGTCAATATTAAAGGCGGAGCTTGTGCGCTCGGGCATCCAATTGGTGCCAGTGGGGCTCGCATTTTGGTCACATTGATCCACAGTTTACGACAGCTACAAGCACTGGGGATTGATGGGGATGCAAGTAACAAGAAAGTGATGCGAGGCGTTGCGTCACTGTGTATTGGCGGTGGCGAGGCGACAGCAATAGGTATCGAGATCCCGCTGTAATTTCTGCACAGTTAACAAAGGAGTAAATGATGACTCGTTTGGTTCCCTTATTTATTGATGGTGAGTTTCGTGAGTCTCAAACCTCAGATTGGATTGAAGTCACTAATCCCGCCACCAATGACGTAATCGCGTATGTGCCATGTTCGACAAATGCTGAGATGAAAGCGGCCATCGAAAGTGCGCAAACGGCTTTTCAATCTTGGAAAGAGGTGGCGGTATCAGAGCGAGCGCGTTTGATGCTTCGCTATCAGCATCTTTTGAAAGAACATCATGATGAAATCGCGACCTTGCTTTCGCACGAAACGGGCAAAATCTTTGCCGATGCCAAAGGCGATGTTTGGCGCGGCATAGAAGTGGTTGAGCAAGCGGCCAACATTGCCAGCAACCTGATGGGAGAAACGGTCGAAAATGTCGCGACTGACATCGACAGCTACTCGATAATCCAGCCTTTGGGTGTGTGCTGCGGTATTACTCCGTTCAACTTTCCTGCCATGATCCCGTTGTGGATGTTTCCCATCGCAATCGCGAGCGGTAACACTTTCGTTCTTAAGCCTTCCGAGCAAGTGCCTTTAACCTCGATTCGCTTAGCTGAGCTTTTTGAAGAGGCGGGTGCGCCAAAAGGCGTATTGCAGATCGTTCATGGCCGCAAAGATCAAGTCGATTTCTTGCTTGCTCATCCCGATATTCGCGCGGTGTCTTTCGTCGGCTCAGTGCCTGTCGCGCAGTACATTTTCACCACGGGAACTCAATACTTTAAACGCGTACAAGCTTTTACTGGCGCTAAAAATCACATGGTTGTCATGCCTGATGCTAACAAAGATCACGTCATCAACAACTTGGTGGGATCATCGGTTGGTGCTGCAGGGCAACGTTGCATGGCGATTTCAGTCGCGGTGTTTGTTGGTGAGTCAAAAGCCTGGATTGCCGATCTCAAACAAGAAATGGCGAAAATCCATCCCGGCGCTTGGGATGATGAGGATGCTGCGTATGGTCCTTTGATCAGTGAGCAAGCCAAGCAGCGAGTTTTGGGTTTGATTGAGTTAGGCAAACAACAAGGTGCGGTGTGTGAACTTGATGGCAGCCAATGTGAAGTCGAAGGGTTTCCCGATGGTAATTGGATCGGGCCAACGCTGTTTAGCGGCGTAACGCCGAATATGTCGATTTACACCCAAGAGATCTTTGGCCCAGTTTTGGTGTGTATTGAGGTTGAGACGTTGCAAGAGGCGATCGATCTCGTCAATCGCAATCCTTACGGTAATGGCACGTCGATATTCACCGCTAATGGCGCGGCAGCACGGAAATATCAGCACGAGATTCAAGTTGGTCAGGTCGGTATCAATGTTCCGATTCCGGTGCCTTTGCCATTCTTCTCCTTCACGGGGTGGAGGGGCAGTTTCTATGGTGATTTGCATGCGTATGGCAAGCAAGCTGTGCGTTTTTACACCGAGACTAAAACGGTAACGGCTAGATGGTTTGATGATGACATCCCAACAGGGCCGAATTTGACCATTCAACTGCGCTGAGTGAACAGCAAGGAGCTTTTATGGACTTTGAACTTAATGAAGATCAACGTGCATTTGCCGATACGGCTCAGCAGTTTTCGTTAGAGCGTTTAGCACCAATGGCCGCAGAGTGGGATGAAAAACAGAACTTTCCTAAAGACGTATTGAGAGAGGCGGGAGAACTGGGTTTTCTCAGCCTCTATACGCCAGAAGCACATGGTGGTTTGGGGTTAAGCCGTTTGGATGCGTCGATTGTTTTTGAGCAGCTCTCAATGGGGTGCACGTCGACGACTGCTTTCATGACTATCCACAATATGGTGAGTTGGATGGTGGCGAGTTTCGCGACCGAAGACGTGAGAGCCAACTATTGTCCTAAACTCGTCACCGGAGAATGGTTGGGTTCGTATTGCTTGACGGAGCCCAATGCGGGGTCGGATGCCGCTTCGTTGAGTACAACCGCGCACAAAAAAGGCGATGCATACGTGTTGAATGGCGGCAAAGCATTTATCTCCGGCGCAGGAGAGACGGATGTTTTGGTCGTGATGGCGCGAACGGGCGAAGCGGGTGCCAAAGGTGTGTCTGCATTTGTTGTTCCTGCTCAAGCTGACGGCATCAGTTATGGGCGAAAAGAGCCCAAAATGGGCTGGAACAGCCAACCAACACGCGCGGTTACGTTTGACAATGTCGTTATTCCAGCAAGTCATTTACTGGGCGAAGAAGGGCAAGGCTTCATATTTGCCATGAAAGGATTGGACGGTGGGCGCATTAATATCGCGACCTGTTCCGTTGGTACGGCGCAACAAGCTCTGAATCAAGCTACGCAATATATGCAGGAGCGAAAGCAGTTCGGAAAATCGTTAGCGCAATTTCAGGCGCTGCAATTCAAGTTAGCGGACATGGCGACGGAGCTTGTCGCAGCACGGCAATTGGTGCGTTATGCCGCCAGCAAACTCGATCTAGGCGATTCCGATGCGACGACGTACTGCGCGATGGCGAAACGCTTTGCAACCGACGTCGGTTTTCAAATTTGCGACCAAGCGTTGCAGATCTACGGCGGTTACGGGTACATAAAAGAGTACCCCATGGAGCGTTATTTCCGTGACGTTCGCGTACATCAAATTCTTGAGGGCACTAATGAAATTATGCGTCTGATCATCGCGCGTCGTCTGCTCTCAGAAACGTCAGCGTTGCTCTAACAAGCTATCGGGTCTGCGCCATCAAAAGGGGAAGTCACATTATGTCATCAACGCCACAAGCCATTGAGCACACCATTCAAAATCACGTCGCAGTGATTACGATGAATAATCCCCCCGCGAACACGTGGACGGCAGAAAGCCTTCACGCTTTAAAAGCGTTGGTGTGTACGCTTAACCAAAATAAAGACGTTTATGCCTTGGTCATTACTGGCTGTGGTGACAAGTTTTTCTCGGCAGGTGCGGATCTCAAGTTGTTTGCTGATGGTGACAAAGCACGCGCATTAGAGATGGCGCGCTGCTTTGGTAAAGCATTTGAAACCCTCTCCGAGTTTCGAGGTGTATCTATTGCTGCCATTAATGGTTATGCCATGGGTGGTGGGCTAGAAGTGGCGTTGGCGTGTGATATTCGAGTGGTCGAAGAGCATGCCATACTCGCGCTGCCAGAAGCGAAAGTTGGGCTGCTTCCTTGCGCTGGTGGCACACAAAATCTCACCGCGCTTGTTGGCGAAGGATGGGCGAAACGCATGATTCTTTGCGGCGAACAAATCAGCGCCTCTTTGGCAAAAGAACTAGGCCTAGCGGAGGAGTTAGTGCCAAAAGGGGGAGCCTTAAGTAAAGCGATTGCGATGGCTGAGTCGGTTGCAAATCAATCGCCTTCTTCGGTCGCCGCGTGCAAAATTTTGATTCAAAACATGCGCTCTGCGCCACTCAAACACGGCTTAATGAAAGAGCGTGAATTATTCCTCGATTTATTTGATACCGAAGATCAAACAGAAGGCGTACGCGCCTTTCTTGAAAAGCGTCGACCTAACTGGAAGAACCAATAGGAGGCTTCATGGTAGGAACGGTCACCATTACAGAAACGGATTGTGTCGATGGCGTACATCGCATCGGCGTCGCGACGTTGGATAACACGCCATCACTGAACGCATTGACGTTCGATATGTTGGTTCAACTTCACGATCAATTGATCAAATGGCAACACGATCCGCACGTGGTTTGTGTGGTGTTAAGTGGTGCGGGAGAAAAAGCATTCTGTGCTGGCGGGGATGTGCGGGCGATGTATCACGTCATGCACAATGAGAGCAAAGAAGCGACCGTAGAATTTTGCACAAAATACTTTGCGTTGGAATACGAGTGTGACTATTTAATCCATACCTACAATAAACCCATCATTGGATGGGGTGAAGGCATCGTGATGGGTGGTGGCATGGGGCTGTTTATGGGCACAAGCCACAAGGTTGTTACGCCAATATCGCGTTTAGCCATGCCAGAAATCAACATCGGTCTATATCCAGACGTAGGTGGTACTTGGTTCCTTAGTCAAATCGATCCTGAAGTGGGTTTATTTCTTGGCTTGACCGGTGCGCTCGTTAATTCGAGTGACGCTGTCACTACTGGTCTGGCGGATTGGCTGTTACTGGAAGAGCAATATCCCACTTTGTTAAAAGAGCTACAAAAAGTGCCATGGGGGACTTCTGGTGCGAAGGAACTGGTTAGTGCGCTGTTGGCGTTGTTGGAAGAACAAATCATCGACAGCAAACCAACCACGCAAATCTGCCCTCATCTCGACCAAATAAAAGAAGCTTGCAAAGGCGTAGACCTCAACCTCATTGCTCAACGCATTATGGCGATGGAAGACAGCAGCCCGTGGATTGCAGGTGCGAAAGAAACATTTTCGTCAGGCAGCCCAATTACTGCTCATATCTGCTTTCGACAAGTCAAAGAATATCACCGCTTACCGCTTGCAGACTGCTTCCGATTGGAGCTGAGCCTGTCGGTTCGTTGTGCGCTCTTAGGGGAATTTGAAGAGGGCGTTCGCGCTCGCCTTATCGACCGAGATGGTGAGCCAAACTGGATGTTTAAAACGGTCAGTGAAGTCGATGAAGATGTCATCGACTTATTGTTTACCTCGCTTTGGGCTGACGATGAACACCCGCTCGCCAAGCTCGGTGAACAGCCGCTAGGTTAGCCGTTAGGTCAATAAGGAGAATAATCATGAGTACCATCGCATTTATTGGGTTGGGTCGAATGGGGAATCCAATGGCGCAGAACTTGTTAGCGTCAGGGTTTAACGTGCAAATATTTGACGTGGATGTGGAAGCCGCAAAACAACTGATGCCATTTGGGGCAGTGGTTGCGAGCTCGCTCGAAGAAGTGGTGGATGGTGCAAGCACCGTGATCACCATGCTTCCAGCGGGGTCTCACGTTCGGTCGGTGTATTTAGGGGACTTACACGGGGGCGTTGGCGTGATGAACCTTGTCGCACCGAATACGCTATTGATTGACTGTTCGACGATCGATCCCGATTCAGCAAGATTGGTTGCCAATGAAGCGGCAAACAAGCGTTTGTTATTTGTCGACGCACCGGTTTCGGGTGGCGTCGCGGGAGCTAAAGCGGCTACGTTGACGTTCATTGTCGGTGGCTCGGATGAGGCATTCTCAAAAGCGAACGCCATTTTGCAGTACATGGGGAAAAACGTTTTTCATGCGGGTAAAGCTGGCGATGGGCAGATGGCTAAAATCTGTAATAACCTGATGCTGGGTATTTTGATGTCAGGCACGTGTGAGGCGCTGAACTTAGGCATTGATCATGGGCTCGATCCAAAAGTCTTGTCCAACATCATGTTGCAAAGCTCGGGACGAAACTGGGCGTTAGAGCTTTATAATCCATGCCCGGGCGTGATGGATAGCGCGCCAGCCAGCCATGATTATCAACCGGGCTTTATGAGCAAGCTGATGCTAAAGGATTTAGGTTTGGGATTAGATGCCGCATTGCAAACCCACTCCTCGGTGCCTATGGGAGCGTTGGCGCGTA
The DNA here is from genome assembly GCF_002002385.1 of Vibrio sp. SALL6. Lineage (NCBI taxonomy): Bacteria > Pseudomonadati > Pseudomonadota > Gammaproteobacteria > Vibrionales > Vibrionaceae > Vibrio > Vibrio sp. SALL6. Next base: position 93,910 of record NZ_MQVK01000015.1, on the reverse strand, counting down.
ACCTCTATGCATTCCATAACTCGAGCGGTCATGGCGAACTCGATTTCTCAAGTCTGTTTGAATTCTATAAGAACAACAAATGACCATTGTGCTGGGAGCAATAAGCTCCCAGTTTCGATATTTCGTGTCTGAGCATCGACAAGTTTGGGAGAGCAAATATGGACATAAAAAATAGCGTTATTGCGATTACAGGTGCAGGGCAGGGGCTGGGCCAAATGATGGCGATTACCCTCGCTCAATCCGGAGCTGATTTGGCTTTGCTCGATGTGAATGAAACCGGTTTACGAGAGACACAATCACAATGTCAGATGTTAAGTGCGAAAGCGTTCACTTATCCGGTTGATGTGACAAATGAATCGGATGTGGAAGCGACATTTGACGCCATTCTTCAAGATTTCGGTCAGCTTAATGGACTCATCAACAATGCGGGAGTGCTGCGAGATGGTTTGTTTGTAAAAGCCAAAGATGGCGTTATCAGCAAAATGTCGTTGGAGCAGTTTAATCTCGTCATGAATGTCAATGTCACGGGAACATTTCTGTGTGGGCGTGAGGCTGCTGTAAAAATGATTGAAAGTGGCTCACAAGGGGTCATCATCAATATCTCCAGCGTTGCGAGAGCCGGGAATATTGGTCAAACCAACTATTCCGCCTCCAAAGCGGCGGTCGCTACCATGGCAACAACGTGGGCACGCGAGCTTGCAAGGTACGGCATTCGAGCCGCTGCGATTGCGCCGGGGGTTGTACATACGGCGATGGCTGATCAAATGAAGCCAGAGGCGATCGAACGTCTAGAAAAGATGATTCCGGTAGGGAGAATGGGGGAAGCGAGTGAAATCGCTCATGCCGTCAAATACATTCTTGAGAGTGATTACTTCACTGGCCGCGTGCTTGAGGTGGATGGCGGAATCCGAATGTAAACGTTTTTTTCAGAGAATGATTGCCTCAGGGAGGCATATTTGTCTGCTTAGTGACGAGTCGCATTGAGGGCAGGCTCTGTTTTCTTTTTTAATATCAACACACACATTCACGTAATAAATAAAATTCGTGTCATATTTAATTAAGAATAAATACCATTCAAATACTACGTGAAATCATTAATTTGATGTTGGTCACAATTCTTTAGTTTGATTTTTAATCATCTTATAACTATCACCGGATTTATGATCAATTCATCCGTCCGTTCTTTCCTGTCTATCTAACACCTTATTAAATATGGCGTTTACTCTGTGGCACGTCAATTTTGCGCAAGAGTTTTAGCTGGTGGTTTACATACCTAAATTTCATTATTGGAAGGTTAGTTTCCAGTTGTGACTAATGAGCTTTAACTTTTTACTCCTCATAATGCGCCAAATGTAACATTGTGTTTCAAAGTGTAACATTAAACTCACACTGTAAGTGTGGTTTTAACCACGCTGCAATCCCGTTTGATATTCGATGATCCCAATGTTGCACATGCTCAACACATAAACATTCTAATGACTATAACAACTGGTTCTTAGCTTGATACCGAACGTAATGGCATTTGCTTTGAAACCAGACAACCATCGAGAAAGTTAATGGAAGCCTCAAGATATAAACGCATCTTGTCGAGGGGGAGTTTGGCGTGCGTCATACTTTTGCTCTCAGGATGTAATTCTGCTTTGCTTGACCCGAAAGGTGCCATTGGTGTCCAAGAAAAAGAGCTGATCATCACCGCTCTTTTGCTGATGTTAATCGTCGTGATCCCTGTGATTCTGATGACGATTTACTTCGCTTATCGATACCGAGCAAGTAACACCGATGAAGAGTACGCACCAGAATGGTCGCACTCGACCAAAATCGAAGTGGTGGTATGGACAATTCCCATCATCATTATCGCCATTCTTGCCACCATCACTTGGCGTTCTACCCACGAACTAGAGCCATCCAAACCTCTGGTGAGTGATGTCAAACCGATGACGATTGAAGTGGTTTCGCTTGATTGGAAATGGCTGTTTATCTATCCGGAAGAAAACATCGCGACCGTAAACTACGTGGCGTTTCCGAAAGATGTGCCTGTGACCTTTAAGCTGACGTCAGACAACATCATGAATGCGTTCTTTATCCCGCGTTTGGGTACTCAGATTTACGCGATGCCAGGCATGGTGACTAAGTTGAATCTGATCGCTAACCACGAAGGGGACTACAAGGGCTTTGCGTCGAACTACAGCGGCGAAGGTTTTTCGCAGATGAAGTTCACCGCATCGGCAATGCCGGATCGCGCGGCATTCCTAAATTGGGTGCAAAAAGTGAAAGCAAGCCCTGATCGAATCGAAGATTGGGAGCAATACAGCTCGCTGGCTGAGCCAAGCGTTGCTGCGCCTGTCACTCTGTTCTCAAGTGTTCCTCCGTTTCTGTTCAGCAACGTCGTGACCCAACATCCGGGTTCCATGAACTGTTTGCCTGAAAACCAAGGATAATCACATGTTTGGAAGATTAACTCTGGATTCAATTCCATATCACGAGCCGATCATCATCATCACGCTGGCTATCGTCGCGTTGGTGGGATTAGCGGTGGTGGTTGCCGTAACCAAAGCTGGAAAATGGCAATACCTATGGAATGAATGGTTTACTTCGGTAGACCACAAAAAACTTGGCTTCATGTACATCGCTGTGGCGATGCTGATGCTTGTACGTGGCTTTGCGGACGCAGTGATGATGCGTAGCCAACAGCTACTTTCCTCTGCGGGTGAAGCAGGCTACTTGCCGCCGCATCACTACGACCAAATCTTTACCGCGCACGGCGTGATTATGATTTTCTTCGTTGCGATGCCGCTCGTGATTGGTCTGATGAACATCATCGTACCGCTGCAAATCGGCGCGCGTGACGTGGCTTTCCCGTATCTGAATAACTTAAGTTTCTGGCTGTTTGTAGTTGGTGTGATCCTAACTAACATGTCGCTAGGTTTGGGTGAATTTGGCCGTACCGGTTGGTTGGCGTATCCGCCGCTGTCTGGCATTGAAGCAAGTCCGGGCGTCGGGGTCGACTATTGGATTTGGGCGCTGCAGATATCTGGTGTCGGTACCACGCTAACGGGTGTGAACTTCTTCGCCACCATTTTGCGTATGCGCACGCCGTCAATGCCAATGATGAAGATGCCAGTTTTCACTTGGGCGTCGCTATGTGCCAACATTCTGATCATCATTTCGTTCCCAATTCTGACCGTCACCATCGCACTGCTGACGCTTGACCGTTACTTGGGTATGCACTTCTTTACCAATGATCTTGGCGGCAACGTAATGATGTACGTCAACCTGATTTGGGCATGGGGTCACCCAGAAGTGTACATCTTGGTGCTGCCTATCTTTGGCGTGTTCTCAGAAGTGACGGCAACTTTCTCGCGTAAAAAGCTATTTGGTTACACCTCACTGGTGTGGGCGACGATCGTCATCACCATTCTGGCGTTCGTGGTTTGGCTGCATCACTTCTTTACCATGGGTTCTGGCGCGAACGTGAATGCTTTCTTCGGCATCGCGACGATGATCATTTCCATCCCAACCGGGGTGAAGATCTTCAACTGGCTATTCACCATGTACAAAGGCCGCATTCGCTTTACCACACCGATGATGTGGACAGTAGGCTTCCTAATTACCTTCACCGTTGGTGGTATGACGGGCGTGCTGATGGCAGTACCGGGTGCGGATTTCGTTCTGCATAACTCTGTATTCCTAATCGCACACTTCCATAACGTGATTATCGGTGGTGTGGTGTTCGGCTGTTTTGCGGCGATCACGTACTGGTTCCCGAAAGCGACCGGTTTCACCATGAATGAAACTTGGGGCAAACGCGCATTCTATCTGTGGATTGTCGGTTTCTTGATGGCGTTCCTGCCGCTTTACGCGTTGGGCTTTATGGGTATGACCCGTCGTCTGAGCCAAGACATCAACCCGGAATACTTCCCGCTATTGGCTGTTGCGGCGGCGGGCACGGTTGTGATCGCTCTGGGCGTATTGTCTCAGTTCATCCAAATCTACGTGAGTATTCGTGATCGCGAGCAAAACCGTGATCTAACGGGTGACCCGTGGGGCGGCCGTACATTGGAATGGGCAACGTCTTCACCTCCGCCGTTCTACAACTTTGCTCATCTGCCAAAAGGCGATGTATTGGACGCGTTCTGGTACCAGAAACAAAGTGGTGAGTTCGATCCAATGAAAGAAGTGGAATACGAACGTATCCATATGCCGAAGAACACGGCAACGGGTATTTATGTCTCGGCTTGGGCGCTGGTCTTTGGCTTTGCGATGATCTGGTACATCTGGTGGCTAGCGGCAGCAAGTTTGGTGGGTATCGTTGTGACGTGTATTCAACACAGTTACAACGATGACGTGGATTACTACGTTGAAGTGGAAGAGATCAAGGCGATCGAGGCCGCTCGCCGAGCTCAGCTAGATGAAGTGAAGAAAGGAACCGTGAAAGACAACGAAAACAGCGAAGATCTGGAGGTGACCTATGCAAACTAATGTCGCAGCTCATCATGACCATGATCACCACCATGACACGAATGGCAACAAGCTGTTTGGTTTCTGGGTTTACCTGATGAGTGACTGCGTATTGTTTGCGACTTTGTTCGCGACATACGCGGTGCTGTCTAGCAACTCAATTGCTGGTCCTACAGGTAAAGAGATTTTCGAACTGCCGTTCGTGTTTGTCGAAACCATGTTGCTGCTATTTAGTAGTATCACCTTCGGTTTTGGCATTATCGCTATGAAGCGTAATGACGTGGCGGGTCTAAAGCGTTGGATGCTAGTGACGTTTGCGCTAGGTCTTGGCTTTATCTGCATGGAAGTCTACGAGTTCCATCACCTGATTAAAGAAGGCTATGGCCCACAAACCAGTGCGTTCCTATCGGCATTCTTTACGCTGGTTGGCACGCACGGCCTGCATGTGACCTTTGGTCTGATTTGGTTGGCGGTGGCTTATCACCAGCTTTCTACTAAAGGTTTGAACGACAACATGGCGATGCGTTTCAACTGCTTGAGCCTGTTCTGGCACTTCCTAGACATTGTTTGGATTTGTGTCTTTACCATCGTTTACTTAATGGGGGTGATGTAATGGGCCAACATGTTGAAACCAGCTCGTCGGATTACGTAAAAGGCTTCGTTGCGTCGCTGATCTTAACGGTGATTCCGTTCTACTTCGTCTGGGCGCAAACCTTGCCAGCGAGCACCACCTACGTTGTGATGTTTACTTGTGCTTTGGTGCAGATCTTTGTGCACTTCAAGTACTTCCTACACATGGAAGCGAAAACGTCAGACGGGCGTTGGAACTTGGTGTCATTGATGTTTACCGCCATTGTTGTGTTGATCCTGATCGCCGGTTCGATCTGGATTATTTACAACATGAACGTCAACATGAAGTTGTAGGCACGGGTATGCTGAAAAGTTATTTGTCTATCACCAAACCGGGCATTATTTTCGGCAACCTGATCTCAGTTGCGGCGGGGTTCTTCCTCGCCGCAAAATCAGAACCTGCAAGCCTGACGTTGTTTCTGACAACCTTGGCTGGCGTGGGACTGGTGATTGCTTCAGGTTGTGTGGTGAACAATATTTTTGACCGCGATATCGACCAAAAGATGGCGCGGACACAAAATCGTGAGACCGTAAAAGGGAATATCAATATTGATGTCGCCTTTGTCTATGCCTTGGCGATGTTACTGGTGGGAACGGCGCTGTTGTTCCAATTAGTTAATCCGCTTTCGGCGGTCGTGGTGCTACTCGGTTACGTCTACTACGTGTTCTTCTACACTATGTGGTACAAGCGCAACTCAGTATACGGCACTCTTGTTGGCAGTATCTCTGGCGCCGTGCCACCATTAGTGGGCTACTTGGCGGTGACCAACTTCATCAGCTTAGAAGCGATTTTGCTGTTTACCATGTTCTGCTTATGGCAGATGCCGCACTCCTATGCGATTGCGATGTTCCGTATGCAAGACTATCGAGAAGCGGGGATTCCGGTTTTACCCGTTAAAGAGGGTATTCATAAAGCGCACCGACACATGAAAGCGTATGTGGTGGCGTTTGGTGCAGTATCGCTGGGATTATTTTTACTTGGTGAAGCCGGGTATGAATACTTAGCGGTTGCGGCTGTCGTTTGCTTTATGTGGACGAAAGTGACCTTTCGCAGTATTGACGACAGTAACTACGTCGCGTGGTCAAAATCAGTATTTAAAGTCTCGCTGCTGGTGGTGATGGGGATAAGTGGTGTGCTTGGCGTCGAGTTGATACCTCTTGCTCTTTAGCTTCAGGCTAATCTCTTTAGATAAAATCAAAGCTTACCTCCCTGCAAATACAAGAATGGTCTTACTTTACAGTAAGGCCATTTTACTTTTATGAGTTTTTCGCGTTACAGGCCTTTTGGTACCCCCTCCAGTTTTGCCATCACGTATTCATATCTAGCCATGATAAAAAAGTAAAAACGACCAGTGTGTAGAACATAGTGGAACGAACGACTTCATCAGACGTGTGATAATACCAGCACATAGCAACATTCAACTTTGCGACGAGAAGGTTTTATATGAATTACAGGTCAGTGAAGTTTTAAAGTTGCGGGGTACTAATAAGAGTCAGACAGATGTTTAATTTCATTGGGATGAGTTCCTTGAACGTCATCCACTTTAGAAGCAGTAATCCCACCAAACCTTAACCCAGATTAAAGTTTTGTCCTCCCCGAAACAGTAAGGTGCGCCTTGTTGATGTTAAGTCTCAAGGATTCAGAGAAGGAACAGCCATGCATTATGTATCGCTGTTCCTTTTTCGTTCTTGTTGATTTACAAACGCGTCAAACAATAAAAACGAATTAAGAGGACTGGTTTTGAGTATTTTGTTTTCCGAAGCCCGCATTGGCAGCATGACCCTAAAGAACCGCTTTGTGCGTAGCGCAACGTGGGAAAATATGGCGACGGAAGATGGCCACATGACGGCAAAGCTTTACGATATTTACGAAGAGCTTGCTAAAGGTGAAGTCGGGTTAATCGTCACAGGTTACGCCAATATCGTTGAAGAAGAAAAGCCCAACGCAGGGATGATGGGTATTTACAATGACTCTTTCATCGGAGAATACAAAAAACTCACAGAACTGGTTCATCAGTACGATTCTAAAATTGTGATGCAAATTGCTTATGGCGGTACTAAAACCACCTATAACGTCGGTGAGCGCGTGATCTTTGCTCCGAGTGATGTGCCTGAGCGCGGCACGAATACTCAAGGCAAAGCGATGACGAAGGATGAAATCGACTACATCGTAAAAGCATTTGCATTAGCGAGTAAACGAGCTCAAGACGCCGGTTTTGACGGTGTCGAGATTCATGCAGCGCACACTTACTTAATCAACCAGTTTTTAAGCCCGCACTACAATCGACGCGAAGACGAATACGGAGGCAGCTTAGAAAATCGTATGCGTTTGCTTTTGGAAATCTATTCTGAGACCAGAACGTTGGTGGGGGATGCGTTTCCAATTCTTGTGAAGCTAACCGCGACTGAATTCTTTGACGGCGGTTTAACATTCGATGAAACACGCATCGTGTGTAAGAAACTCGAAGAAGTGGGCGTTGATGCGATCATCGTCTCCGGCAACATTCACGGCAAAGCAAACGAACTTGTTGGTGAAAGATTCGATGGTTACACACTGCAAGAAGAAGGCTATTTTCACGAATACGGGCAAGTGATCAGTCAAGATATTCATATCCCCGTGATTACGGTTGGCGGGTTACGCGATATTGATGCGATCGAGAACATTGCTGACAATACCAACATCCAGTTTTTTGCTGTTTCACGTCCTCTACTCGCTGAGCCACAGTTGATTAAACGTTGGAAAGAAGGCAATCGCGCACCAGTAGACTGTGAACGTTGCTCTAAATGCCGAACTAAGCGCGGCAACTTCTGTGTGGTTTATAAGAACCGAAACCGCCGCAGTTAGTGAGTTTACATAACCAATGAAGAAGCCTCCTCATATCTAAGGAGGCTTTGTTTTTATGGCCGTCTTACCGTAAACACTCGACAGCTGAGTTTGGTTTGGCTTTTCTCATCAACTAAGTCCTATCGATTTTTTAATTCCATCCCATTGATAAAAAATGGGAATAATATTAATCGTCAAAAATGTCAATAATAAGACAGTGTTTCATAGATGAAACTCAATGGCGTTCTAAACTTTAAGCGTTTTTATTTCAAACTAGGCACAAGGGTAAGGTAAAGGATCTGCAATATTGAACGCTCAATGGATTGCCGATTCTGCACTTTAGGTTTCCAAGCTTGTGCCGGAAGTGAATGATGACGCTCGAATGCGGTTTGTGTTGATGCGTGTGTTGTTTACTAGAAAATGGCTACTAAAACGTCACGTTTAACAGTGAGGAAGCTTGTACAAGCTCGTAGTTGCATCACTTTTTACAAGCGCTCATGTAAAACGTGAGAGGCAACTAATATGAAGAGTTTAGAAAACACAACCATTGAACATTTCAAAAGTCACTTTCAAGGTGACGTCGTTTTACCTACCGATTCTAATTACGATGAAGTTCGCCAAATCTGGAATGGCATGATTGATCGCAAGCCGAGTTTGATTGCTCGCTGTAAGTCGACAGATGACGTTGTGATGTCGGTTAACTTTGCGCGAGACAATGGTCAGCTACTTTCTGTACGAGGTGGGGGACACAATATTGCGGGCAACGCTGTCTGTGATAATGGGGTCATGATCGACCTGTCGCTCCTTACCCAAGTCCGAGTTGATGAAAATGCCAAGAGAGCGTTTGTTGAGCCGGGCTGTACCTTGGGCGACTTAGACGAAGCCACTCAAAAACACGGGTTAGCGACCCCGGTAGGAATTAACTCTACCACTGGTATTGCTGGTCTTACTTTAGGTGGTGGTTTTGGTTGGTTGAGCCGTAAATACGGTATGACGATAGATAACTTAGTCTCTGCAAACGTTGTTACTGCCGACGGACACCAATTGCTTGCCAGTGAAACAGAAAACGAGGATCTTTTCTGGGCGCTGCGCGGAGGCGGTGGTAATTTTGGCATCGTTACGCAGTTTGAATTCCAATTGCATCCCGTAGGCCCTGAAGTACTGAGTGGTTTGATTGTCTTCCCGTTTGAACAAGCCAAATCGATCATCACGCAGTTTGCAAAATTCACCGAATCTGCGCCAGAAGAGTTAAGTGTGTGGATGGTGAGTCGTAAAGCACCGCCACTCCCATTCTTACCTGAAAGCGTTCACGGTAAAGAAGTTGTCGTACTGGCGATATGTTATGCAGGCGACCCATCCGAGGGTGAAAAGCTAATTGAACCACTCAGAGATTTTGGTGACGCACATGGTGAGCATGTTGGCGTACAACCATTTGCTGCATGGCAACAAGCGTTTGATCCCTTACTCACTCCGGGCGCACGTAACTATTGGAAATCGCATAACTTTAACTCGCTAAGCGAAGGTATCATTGATGCGGCGATAGAATACGCAGGGAAGTTACCATCGCCTCAATGCGAGATTTTTATCGCTTCTCTTGGCTGCGCGGCATCTAGACCAGAACCTGAATCTATGGCTTATTCTAGCCGTGACGCTAATTACGTATTAAATGTGCACGGAAGATGGGACTCCGCAGAAGATGACCAAGCTTGTATCGCGTGGGCGAGAGACTTTTTTGCCAAAACCAAACCGTATGCCAGTGGCGGTGCGTATATCAACTTCCTTACACAAGACGAAGCTGAACGTACAGAGTCTGCCTATGGCCCAACCTTTGCGCGCTTACAACAAATCAAGAAGAAATACGACCCAACCAATCTGTTCAAAATGAATCAGAACATCAAGCCAGACTGAGTGCTATAGGAACGGAGTGATTTTTAAATGACGGAATTTTTCTCCTAATATCAACTCACAGTTTATATCGACTAATCGTGGCTCCAAAAATCTGATGGAGCCACTGTTAGTTAAGAACCTTCGAACTACGTGTCTTCATCTTGATAGTTTAGATAACGTACACACAAATCATGAAATGCTTTAGCTTGAGGCGAGATCGTGCGATCGGTTAACGTAAATATACCAATTTGCCTTTCAAGCGGTGGATCGATAAGAGGGATCCAAACCAAGCGTGTTTCATTGGTTGGGAAAGCGAGTTTAGGTAAAGTGGTGACGCCAATGCCAAGTTCTAAGACAGAAAACAGCGAAGTGATATTCTCGACCGAATAGAGCGCTTGCTCACTCAGTGCTCTGGCTGGGGTTGGAGCGAGAAGCGTACAGGTACCATTACGAATAAAAGGTTGTTCGAGCAAAGTTTGCCACTCGATTCCCTCTGTTTGATTGGCAATCAAGTTATCTTTTAAACACACCACACCAATGGGGTCGCACAACAGCGGCGTAAAGTCAATGCCGCCTTCATCAAGGTGAGAGGGGTTACCGAGCGCCAAGTCGACTTCACCGGAGAGTAGGCGAGCCTCGACGCCCGCCGCGTTATCATCGATCAAGCTCACTTCTACATTTGGATACTGTTCACAAAAGGCACCCAACACACTCGGGATGAGCTTTGCTGCCACAGAAGGAACGCTCGCAATTCGCACTCTCCCTTGCTGTCCGGCTGCGGCAGCTTTGAGATCGTTGTCCAGCGCACTGTAGATATTGAGAAACTGAACCACTTTGGGCAAACAAATCTCACCAAAGGGTGTTAATTTGGTTTTGTTGCCGGGTTCAAACAGCGTTTGTCCTAGCATTTTTTCTAGCTCTTTTATCGAAGTGGAGAGCGCAGCCTGAGATCGATTTGCACGATGTGAAGCAGCTCGAAACCCACCTTCCTCGACTACCATCACAAAATGCATTAATTGTTGAAGTTTAATACTCATCCCTAATGCCTCTTAATCCCTTTATTTACGTTATTCTCAATGAGGTGATAAGTTTTATTTATCAAATGTAAAAAAATTACCGTTAGATTTATCACCTGTCAATGTGCATCATTTAACTATATTGAAACAAAGCTGTTACAAGGGTTAAAAGGCACGTGAATACTTCTACTAAAAAACATCCAGTAAAAACCAGTCTGTTTGCTTCTAAAGCGCCCCTCGAATGGGCAATTGTTAACAATGGAACTCTGTATACAGCACAAATTCCTATTGATGATACAGGCGCGGTTGTTGAAGGTGGCATCGAAGCACAAACACGCCAAACCTTTAACAATCTCATTCACACTCTGGAGTGTGCCGGGGAGTCTTTGGACTCGGTGTTGCAGGTCCTGATTTACGTGACCGACAGAGAATACTTAAAAACCGTTAACCAAGTGTACACGGAATATTTTGAAGCGCCGTACCCAAATCGCGCCGCCATGGTGGTTGCAGGGTTAGCACGAGAAGAAATGTTGGTGGAGTTTGTCGTCTACGCGTCGGCAAGCCAACCCGAATAAAACCACAACAAGAATAATTAGAGATCAGTGAGCTGATGGCTTGCCATCACAAATCGGAAGAACAAGGAAAGAACCATGACTTTTATTAACAATGTTCAAGCAGAAAAATCCCTCTACATAGCTGGTGAATGGCAATCGGGCATGGACACCATCGCCAATATTAACCCTTCTGATATCAGCGAAAACATTGGTGATTTCGCACAAGCGAGTGTGTCGCAAGTAGAGCAAGCGATTCAAGCGGCTAAATCAGCGCAGCCAGAGTGGGAAAAAACACCAATTGAGCGTAAACAAGCAGTATTGCAAGCAATTGGTGATGAGCTAATCGCACGATGTGACGAATTGGGCACCTTGCTTTCGCGTGAAGAAGGTAAGCCATTTGCGGAAGGTCGAGGTGAGATTTACCGTGCTGGCCAATTCTTCCAATACTTTGCTGCTGAGGTACTGCGTCAAATTGGCGATAACGCTGCTTCCGTCCGTCCAGGTGTCTCCGTTGAAGTTACTCGCGAAGCCGTCGGCGTTATCGCCATTATCTCTCCTTGGAACTTCCCAACGGCAACAGCGGCTTGGAAAATTGCTCCAGCGCTCGCATTTGGTAACAGCGTCGTCTGGAAGCCTGCCAACCTAACTCCAGCAAGTGCCGTTGCACTGACTGAGATTATCCATCGCCAAGGTTTACCTGCTGGCACGTTTAACCTCGTTTTGGGTAGCGGTTCGCAAGTAGGTAATACCCTCATCAATTCGAAAGATGTGAACGGCGTGAGCTTCACTGGCTCTGTGGACACAGGCCGTAAAGTCGCCGCGGCAACGGCACCAAACTTTGTGCGTTGTCAGCTAGAAATGGGCAGTAAAAACGCGCTCGTGGTGGCAGATGATGCAGACATTCAAATTGCTGTCGAAGCAACAATCGCGGGCTCATTCTCCGGTGCTGGTCAAAAATGTACGGCGTCTTCTCGTCTTGTTGTTATGGACGGAATTCACGACGCGTATGTTGAAGCGCTAATCAAACGCATGAGTGAGCTCAAAGTTGGTCACGCACTGGAAGATGGCGTGTTCATGGGCCCAGTGGTTGATGGTAACCAATTGAATGCGAACTTTGAGTGGATTGAAAAAGCGCGCCGAGCAGGGGCTGAGTTGGCTTTCGGTGGTGAGCGTTTAAATCTAGAGCATGACGGTTACTACATGTCACCAACGCTTTTCTTGAACACACAAAATAGCTGGGAAGTGAACCAAGAAGAAGTCTTTGCACCAATGGCCAGCGTGATTCGCGTCTCTGATCTAGACGAAGCGATTGCAGTGGTGAACGATACGCGCTTTGGCCTCACAGGCGGCATTATCACGCAAAGCCTGCGCAACAGCGCGATCTTTAAGCAGCAAGCCCAAACAGGCTGCGTGATGGTTAACTTGCCGACCGCGGGCACGGATTATCACGTTCCATTTGGTGGCCGCAAAGAGTCAAGCTTTGGTCCTCGTGAGCAAGGTCAGTACGCCAAAGAGTTTTACACCGTAGTGAAAACCGCTTATCAGCGTCCTTATTAAGGAGAGGTGGGTAGTTGATGGTGTCAGCTACCCACTCTGAAAGGCTAAGAAATTTTTTAAGGAGTGGTTATGTACCAACAACGGATTGTGATTGACGGATTGCAGTACTGCAATTGGGAGCGAGAGTACTTCCAAACGCTTAAGGCGAGTGGCATTACTGCCGTTCATGCCACCATCGTTTACCACGAAAATGCACGTGAAACCTTAACGCGTTTTGCTGAGTGGAACCTACGCTTCGAGCAAAATGCCGATCTCATCATGCCGATTTATTCAATGGCAGATGTAGAAAAAGCCAAAGCAGAAGGTAAAGTCGGTATCTTTTTCGGCGCGCAGAATTGCTCACCGATCGATGATGAAATTGGTCTGATTGAAGTGATGCGCCGCCAAGGTCTGTTGATCATGCAACTGACGTACAACAACCAAAGCTTGCTGGCGACAGGTTGTTACGAACAAAACGATTCCGGTGTAACTCGCTTTGGTAAGCAAGCGATTGAAGAGATGAACCGAGTCGGGATGATCATTGATATGTCCCACAGTGCGGAACGCTCAACACTTGAAGCCATCGACCTTTCTTCGCGTCCAATTTGTATCAGCCACGCCAACCCGACGTTTGCGCATGACGCACTGCGTAATAAATCCAATACGGTGATTAAAGCGCTGACTGAACGCGGTGGTTTGATTGGATTTAGCTTATACCCGTTCCATTTACCAAATGGCAGCCAATGCTCCTTGGATGATTTCTGCCAGATGGTAGCGAAAACCGCTGACATGTTTGGCGTCGACCATTTAGGCATCGGTAGCGATCTGTGTTTAAACCAACCGCAACAGGTATTGGAATGGATGCGCAACGGCCGTTGGTCAAAAGCGATGGACTACGGTGAAGGTTCAGCAAGCAACTCGGGCTGGCCAGATGCGCTGCCATGGTTCTGCGGCAGTGCAGGAATGGAGAACATCTACAACGGATTAATGCGTCACGGATTTAGTGAATCTGAGGCAGGAAAAATATTGGGTGAAAACTGGTTCCACTTCCTCAAAGAAGGATTAGAGCCTATTTCATAGCATTCCCCAAATTAGGAATCGCCTGTCAAAATAACAACAATACTGCAGGCGTAAAACTCACATTTGTGGCCAGTCTTTGACAGCTGCAAAGAACCTCTGGAGCCAGAGTATGTCTGATTTAACCAATAGCATGAAAGCTTCCACGATGAGCGTGTCATCGGGCAAGTCAAAAGCAAAATACAACACATCAATTGCGGAAAAGACGACGGATAAATTAGGGCTGAATAACCCTGCGTTTTGGTATAGCGGTGGCTTTATCGCGCTGTTCGTTGCTATCGCTCTTTATGATGGTGAACTGTTATCAACGCTCGTTAACGCCGGATTTGGCTGGGCAGTGCTAGTGTTTGGTCCTTATTGGCAGTTACTACTTCTTCTCACTTTTCTTATTGGTCTTGGGTTAGCAGCAGGGCGAACAGGCAAGGTGAAGTTGGGTGGAATGGCAAAGCCAGAAATGGACTCTTTCCGTTGGATGGCAATTATATTCTGCACCTTACTTGCTGGTGGTGGTGTTTTCTGGGCTGCGGCTGAGCCTATCGCTCACTATGTTAGCCCGCCACCTTTGTATGGTGCGCAAGATAACCCGCAACAAGGAGCGGTAAATGCGTTGTCGCAATCTTTTATGCACTGGGGCTTCTTGGCTTGGGCGATTGTGGGCAGCTTAACTTCAATTGTGGTGATGCACTTGCATTATGACAAAGGCTTACCATTGAAGCCGCGTATTTTGCTTTACCCAGTATTGGGTGAGCGAGCGCTTAAAGGGCAAGTCGGGGCGTTGATTGATGCGTGCTGCATAATCGCCGTGGCGGCTGGCACCATAGGGCCAATCGGGTTTCTGGGGTTGCAGGTTAGCTACGCGTTAAATGCTCTATTTGAGATTCCTGATGGCTTTACTACTCAGCTTATTATCATTTTGTTTGCGATTGCGCTCTACACCCTGTCGGCTCTTAGTGGCTTAAACCGAGGCATGCAACTACTCAGCCGTTACAACGTAATTCTGGCTATGGCGTTGATGGTTTACATCCTGTTTTTTGGCCCTACGAACTTTATCTTTAACGGATACATTCAAGGGGTAGGAACTATGTTGGACAACTTCATCCCGATGGCGACGTACCGAGGTGATGAAGGTTGGTTAAGTTGGTGGACGGTGTTTTTCTGGGGCTGGTTCCTTGGTTACGGGCCAATGATGGCAATCTTCATTGCTCGAATCTCTCGTGGTCGCACTATCCGCCAAGTTATTTCAACAATCAGTATTGTGGCTCCGCTAACAACATGCTTTTGGTTCACAATTGTTGGTGGTTCTGGTCTTGCATTTGAAATTGCAGACCCAGGTAGTGTGAGTACGGCGTTTGAAGGCTTCAACCTACCAGGAGCTTTGCTTGCAGTTACTCAGCAACTGCCAATGCCGATGTTGACTTCGATCCTATTTCTGATTCTAACCACGATCTTCATTGTGACGACGGGCGATTCTATGACATACACCATCAGTGTCGTGATAAGTGGTGAAACGGAGCCAAACGCGATCATTCGTACCTTTTGGGGGGTAATGATGGGTGTCACGGCACTGATTCTGATTTCTCTTGGGTCTGGTGGAATCTCTGCCCTGCAATCTTTCATTGTGATAACCGCGGTTCCGGTGTCGCTGATTTTGTTGCCATCACTTTGGAATGCGCCACAAATCGCAATCAATATGGCGAAAGAGCAAGGGTTATAACGATTCGCTAATTTAAACAACGTGGAGCTTGTGCGGCTGTCTTCCTCCTGCATCCGTACAAACCCTAGTATTCTTACAATAACAAATAGGTGGTGAGCAAAATGGATGCACATCGTTCTACTTATACGGAAGCAACTATGCGCGACGCAGAAATTGTCATGGCAGCTGAAAGGCTTGGCGCAATGCACCAAAATCGAATCAGCTTTGTTCGTAGTTTGATTCGCAATATGGCAAGTCAAAACTGGCAAGTAACCAAACATGATTGGCAACTTTGCCCTCGTGGTTATGGTCACGTGATTTATAAATTGGCCACGCCAGCACACGTTTATCATTTGGTGGTTTTTTGTGATGAAATTGCCGACGATGAACGGAATGACCGCGTAATAGCTGAAAAGTGGGACGTCACTTTCGCACTGGTCCAAGGCGATGTTGATGTTACTTTGTTAGAAAGGCTAAGAGCGAATGTACCGCTGCAAGAAGCGGGGCGTAATCCGAATAACGTGCTTGTTCTTGCTCGTGCAAACAAAAGTGTGCGTGTGTTTGAGCACATCGTTAACGCACTTTCTAAAGGAAAGCAGCCCGAGCCTAAAGAGTTGGCGGAAGTGGGGTATATCCTGCGAACCACAGCCGTGTATGGCAATGGAAAATTTGGTATCGCCGATTTCAAACTGATCGAGAACAACCCTGATTTCAGCCAGTCTTTTAGCGCGCAAATGTGTGCGGTGTATATGCTGCGTGAGTTCAGTTTGGATTGGGTGCATTTTCTGGCGCTTCAGAAAGGTGGTGAAAACGCGGTTGCCTTACATCGTGGTTTGCAGCGCTACCTTGGTGTAGGTAATGCAACTGGCTTAGGCATGGCTCCATACTTGATTAACCACCCGTGCATCGTTGACCAATGGATGACTTCTCGCGAGCGTGCAGTAGCGCGAGTCTTTGCCATGCCGTGTGAAGCTTCATTCCATGCTCCATTGCAAGGATTACTGCAAAAAGCACAGCGCCATCTAGAGCAAGTCATCACCATCAATGAACATCAAGACAGGCTCAATCATCAAGCGATAGCAGACATCAAACAACTGCTATCGGAGCTAACAACGTTAATGGCATCACATCCGAACTGGGCGAGTTTGGTCGAGCATAAGAAAACAATGAGTGTGGAAGCCCAAGAAATCCTCACCTCTTGCTTGATCGAACTCTATCCATCTTTGGTGGATGAATTTGCTAGCCAAATGAATACGGATGAAACGCTATCGATTCCGGGCGGGAAAAAGATCCAAGATTTACTTGAGGTGTTGCAAAGCAAATACCGCTGGGCGATTGATGCAGATTACTCACTAGCCGAGAACAACTACTGGTTCTGGTATCGTTCACAAGACAAAGAAGAGCCAAGGCTTGGTGTTCGTGGGGAGGAAGCAGGAGAAGAAAAAGAACTGCCGCTTGATATCGGCAGGCAAGTGAATCGCTTGTACCAGGCCTTGCTTGGTTGTGATGAAGAAATGTCCGTAGCGGAGTTTCTATTGCAAAAACCGGCTTATCGTTCGATCACACGTCGCGTATGGACGTTAGGCAACCGTGCGATGGGGGATATTCAAATGAATGTGCTGCGTAAAGATGCGTTACCAATGCACTTACTGCGCTGTAAGTTGGCGATCTTTGGTGCGACTAAGTTTGATCCGCGCTCGGACCGTTGGGTTCGAGTAACTTTCTTCCAAGGTGCGCCGTTGTTAGATGAAATTCACGCCCCTAAACTGGCAGACACATGGATTTTCCCTAGCATGCCGCCGCGTGACGAAATTGCGCAAAGTGACAATCAAAAAATCAACGGAGGATTTGCATTATGATCGTCTCTCACAACGAATTGGTGGCCGCGGTTAATAAGGCATTTCTTGGGATGCGCCGTCACTGTGGTGAGGCGGATGTCATTGCGAACATGGTGGCGGACTTGCAAATGGTTGGCTTACATGGAGTTCGCCACTTTAATAACGCCAGTCTGTTTCTTGGGTTAGATTCAGACTGCGCCGTATCGGTGACCAACAGCACACCGTCAAGCATAGAGGTAGAACTGCACAACGGGAGTGTAGCGTGTCATTTACCCGCTGTGTTGGATTTCGCGCTCGAGAAAATGATCAACCGTAAGTCGATTACCATTACGTTGAAACAGTGTCATAACCGTTGGCTGGGTTTCAGTGAGTTGTTGAAGCTCTCTGCGAAAGGCATCGCGTGTCGCGCACAATGGGTCAATGGCTCTAGTCCCAAGCGAACGCTTTATGTGTTAAACCGCGGACGAATCGCACCAGAAGTCTTTTTCTCGGATCAGTTTGATGGGCATGATACGGATTTGCATAGTATGGTTATCGAGCTCTCCGTGAACGATTTCGATATCGAGAAAAGTGCACAAGGGTATACCACCCACATTGAAGGTGATGAGTTAAGCCGCACGCAACAAGCTTCTTGGCAAAATGGTATCTTTGTCGAAGACCAAGAATGGGAAACACTGAAACAAACCGCAACCGCGTTGCTGGTAGAGAATAGTGAGCGTTCTATGCTCGGTGCTGGTGGTGTGGTTTAAGCTATGAAAGGCGATGATTCCAAGTAGAAGTGATGAAGGCTGCTGTAAAGCGGCCTTTTTTGTGCGCGAAGTTTGGTCACTTCTGAAGTTCAAAGGCTATGATTATTGTTAAATAACAAACGAAGCAATCTTTTAAACTTGCAGAACCAACAAAAGGTGAAGCGAGTCTTCTTCTAAAATGATAGGAAAAGGTTTTCCTTAGAGTTTGAAAGCGCTGATTGCTACAGTCAGCGCTTATAGTTTTACATCAGTTTTTTATTTAGTTTGTTTGTGTAAATATGGACCATTTGGCAAATAGGTTGCTTTATCTGTGTAAAATACTTGGTAGTTAGCCATTCGAGTTAGTGGCATGTAATCAGGAGCTGCACGTTGAATTGCCGCGGTAATGACTGCACCGATCAAATCCGCGATTGCATTACCAGAAGAACTATTCTGAGGAGTGTACTCCATCTTTTTAGCTGCTTCCCAAATAGTGTTTCCTTCACGGTCTTTAAACGTATATGTGAACTCTACTTCTGTAGTACTTGATATAAGAACATATTTTGTATCCCACTGTTCAATCGTCACGTATAAAAATACATCAGCACCGAACATATCAGCGAGTTTATTTGTTGGAAGTGCTTGGACTTCTGCAGGCTCATATAAGCCCTCGTACTCAAGAATGGTTTTTACAGTATTTGATGGGTACACATAATAACCTTTCTCAGCCAACATCACTGGAAGAGAACTATATACAGCCAAAGGAGCATCAACATCAACGCTCTTATTCACGACAGGAAGTATCAGGATTGATTTAGGATTGATTTCCTCAAAGCCAGTTTGTCTTTCAATTTGTGTCGTTTGGCATGCAGACAAAAGCGAGATACACGTAATTAAAAATAGCGTTTTAATCATGTTCATTAATTCTGTGCCTCTTTTTCATTGTCTAGTCTTTCTAGGTTTTGAATAAGCGCACTCATTAAAGGAGCACTTTCAGGCCAAGTTTCCGCTTCTTTTTTATAGAAAGCGATCGCTTTGGAAGTATTTCCAGATTTGAGATTAAACGTGCCTACCTCGGCATAAAGGCCTGGTGCTGGCTTTTGACCACTTTCTTCTAATTCGACTAGATGTGTCTCCAATACAATAGGAAACTCTTTTGCTTCAATTGGATCGTAGTAGTATTCGTATAGTCCCTCATCGTAGCCACCCCAATCATATAGAGTGTTTGTTGTTTGACACCCGAACAGAAGAATAGACGCAGAAATTGCGGTAATAGTTTTTAAAAACTTCATTTGACTATTACCTCTCTCGTGACGCCATCGCTTACATATATTTTTTGTGATGAGATTAAAGCGCCATCTTGGTAAAACTCAATGACGTGAGTGCCAGGGAGGACACGAAGAGCTTTCTTTCCTGCGGTGTATTGTTTAATGGATCCATTATCCAACCCATCAATGACAACGGTGTAGTCGGAACCGCCTTCTGCTGAAACTGAAAAAGTGAGTTGTGGTCGATTATCTACAGTTTTACTTTCTGTCGTTGGCATTTGAACGCATCCAGCAGCGAAAAACAGAGCAAGAGTCGGGATTATTAGTCTAGTTTTCATTATTTCTGTTCCACAACATTGAGTTTGTTGGTATCAAGGTTTGAAATTGAACCTGAGCTTACTACGGTGACGGCACCTTCGTTTGTTGCAGTATCACCAAAAGTCTGAACAACTTTGATTTCAGCAACTTTTTTCCCTGGTAAGGTGATGTCGAAACCAGTTTGTTTTGATTTGATCTGTTTGCCTTTTATTTCAATGTCAAAAATCATACCCGGCTTAATGCCTTGTGACTTTCCGCCACTGATGTAAATTGTGTCATCCTCAACAGAAAGAATATCTGTCATCCACGGTCTGGTTTGGATTTCTATAGTTAACTTATTGATTGCGTCAGCAATTGCATTTGAAATTGCCGAATCATTCAAAGTTCCGTCATAAGAAGATTTAGACCCAAACCCTGCTACGGATGCGGACTCAGAACTAGACTCCCCCGCACCAGATAAAGAGTGATACACAAGTCCGGTCTTACTATCTACGAGTCGCAAGTCGACTTTTGCAAAAGCTACTTGCTTTTTAGTTGACGATAAAAAGCCACGTTCACCTTCGGTCTTGCGTCCAAACTCTGTTAGTGAGCCAATGATCAGTGTGTCCACACCTACGATATTTAATTCTTCACCCGTAAGTTTTGCTTCGTCCTTTAGGCGATCAATATCTGGCCTTTCAAATACCATGTACTGACCTGATTCTGTAAGAGCTTTGGACAACATGTCAGTCACTTGCTTACCTAACACATCGCCTTTGTCATCTCGCAGTAGACTCTTTCCATAAATAGTCTCATTAGTTATTCGACCCAAGGCTACTTTACGTTTTAGGACTGGTGATTGGTTAAGGTTTGCAATGGCTTCTTTTTGGGCTTTGAGCTGCTCAGCTTGCGAGTGAGCACCCTCTGCGGGTTTAGTTTGTGGGCTTTGAGTAGCACAACCACTTATTAGGGCAGTGCTTATTGCAACTGCTACTATTCGTGATCTCATTTTCCTTTCCTATTTTATTTGTATTTGGAACTCATATTGTTTATAGAGGCATTAATTAATGCGAGTAATATCACATAAGCCTCTAGTTGCAATGATACAGTGGGAGATGTGTACTGTAAAAGGTAAAAAATGCTTAGCTGTCGTAATGTTATACAGCTAGCTACTAGATCAACAAATTCTGTAAAAACCACACTCATCAAACCAGTCATATTCTCTATCCAGCTGTTCGTTTCTTACACAAAAAGTTAACAAATTAAATTTTTATACATTTTTATTGCATAAAAACCACTTGTTGGTAATATGAATGCCAAGTGACAATTAATGCGGTATTGCAGCATGAGTATTCAGGTAAGCGGAATCAATAAATCCTACGGTGATACACAAGTTCTTCACGATGTGAGTTTCAATTGTGAAAACGGTGAAACGCTAGTGTTACTGGGCCCAAGCGGCGCGGGGAAGAGTTCTTTATTACGTGTTCTAAACCTTTTGGAAGGGGCGGATAACGGCAAGTTAAACATCGCTAATGACGTCTTTGATTTCTCGGCTGAAATCAAAGAAAAGCAAGGTTTAGCGCTTCGCCGTAAAGTGGGCATGGTATTTCAGCAGTACAACTTGTGGCCACACATGACGGTAATGGAGAACTTGATTGAAGCGCCTATTAAAGTGTCTGGAATGGATAAAGAAGAAGCTAAAACCCAAGCTATGCAAATTTTGTCTACGTTGCATTTGGCTGATAAGGCCGACGCATGGCCGATGCAGCTTTCTGGTGGTCAGCAACAACGTGTGGCGATTGCTCGTGCATTGATGATGAAACCGGAAGTCTTGCTTTTTGATGAACCGACCGCAGCTCTTGATCCTGAAATTACTAACCAAGTCGTTAAGATTATTAAAGATTTAAGCGAAACTGGCATCACCCAAGTCGT
This sequence comes from Vibrio sp. SALL6, assembly GCF_002002385.1. Classification (NCBI taxonomy): domain Bacteria; kingdom Pseudomonadati; phylum Pseudomonadota; class Gammaproteobacteria; order Vibrionales; family Vibrionaceae; genus Vibrio; species Vibrio sp. SALL6. The sequence goes on along the minus strand of NZ_MQVK01000015.1, from coordinate 72,172 downwards.
AGTGACGCATGAGGTCGATTTTGCTAAGAAGATTGCTAGCCACGTTCTGTACCTCGAGAAAGGACACATCGTAGAGCATGGTACGCACGACGCTTTTGCTAACCCGCAAACCACACAGTTTGCTGATTATCTAAAGCACTAAAAACAACACCAATAAGTTCAGTCAACTAACAGATAAGCTCGGCTGTCATTGCGAGTGTCAGCCCAAGACGTACACACGGAGTATTGCAATGAAAAAGATTCTACTAACTTCACTAATCGGCCTTATTTCTGCAAACGTGGCAGCAAACGCAGTGGCACAAGATGAAATCAAATTCGCGATGGAGGCGACGTACGCCCCATTCGAATACATGGATGAGAACAATCAAATCCAAGGTTTCGATGTGGATCTGGCAAATGCTCTATGTAAGGAAATGGACGCAAAATGTAGCTTCCACAACCAATCTTTCGATAGCTTGATCCCTGCATTAAAATTCAAACGTTATGATGCGGCTATTTCTGCAATGGACATTACTGAAGCGCGTCTTGAGCAAGTCAATTTCTCGAATGCTTACTACGACAACTCGGCAGCGTTTGTTTCTATCAAAGACAAAGTCGCTGACCAAAACGCGTTAGAGGGTAAGCGTGTAGGCGTTCAAAACGGTTCAACTCACCAAAGTTACCTTATCGAGCAAATGCCGGGTGTAACGTCGGTTCCTTACTCAAGCTACCAAGATGCTTTCATCGACATGAAGAATGGCCGTATTGATTCTGTATTTGGTGACACAGCGGTAGTGGCGGAGTGGTTCAAGAAGGAAGACACCCTTGCGTACGTTGGTGAGCGCGTTACGAATCCTAAATACTTCGGTAATGGTTTTGGTATCGCAGTAAACAAAGGCAACGATGAACTTGTGAACAAGCTAAACACAGCGCTAGAAGCCGTGAAAGCGAACGGCGAATACGACGCAATCTACAACAAGTACTTCGGTAAGTAATATGGGGTTAACGGGTTACTCTTTAGCGCTTGTACAAGCTAGCTGGATGACGGTTCAGCTAGCCTTCACAAGCCTTTTAGTCGGTTTGATTCTGGCAGTGGTATTCGCCAGCGGTGAAATGTCTCGTCGCGTATTCGTGAAATGGCCTACAACGGCGTTTGTGACGATTGTACGTGGTTTGCCAGAAATCCTTGTCGTGTTGTTCATCTATTTTGGTTCGACTCAGGTTCTGTTTTTAATCACCGGAGACTTTATTGAGGTTAGCCCGTTTTTGTCTGGTGTGGTGGCGTTATCGTTGATCTTCGCTTCCTATGCTTCTCAAACTCTGCGCGGCGCATTAATAGCCGTAGGCAGAGGACAGAGAGAAGCTGCAAGCGCACTCGGTATCAGTCAGTTTCACGCGTTTGTGCGCATTGTGTTGCCACAAGCCGTGCGACATGCGCTTCCTGGTTTAACCAACCAATGGCTGGTTTTGCTAAAAGACACGGCGCTGGTTTCTTTGATTGGCGTGACGGATCTGCTGAAACAAGCTCAGCTTACGTCGGCAGCAACGCACGAAGCGTTTACTTGGTATGCGACGGCAGCGGCGATTTACTTAGTGATCACGCTTATCACGCAGCGCGCGGTCAAAGTGATTGATAAGAAATTCTCAATCCAAGGCATGAGTATGGGGCAGGAGGCAAACGCATGAACGAACAACATGTATGGCAAATGCTGGATGGTTTAGGCACTAGCCTTCAATTAACGGCTGCGTCTTTGGCTGTCGGCTGTATTCTTGCACTATTGATGACCTTGACGTTGATTCTACGCACTCCGGGTTTGCACTGGGTAAGCCGTGGCATCATCACGCTGTTTACTGGGACACCGTTGCTGGTTCAGATTTTCTTGGTCTACTACGGTCCGGGTCAATTTGATGCAGTTAGAGAGAGTGTGCTGTGGACTTGGCTGAGCCAACCTTGGTTCTGTGCCATGTTAGCGTTGGCATTAAATACGGCTGCGTACAGTACTCAGCTTTTCAAAGGTGCGTTTAATGCGATTCCTTCAGGTCAATGGCAAGCGTGTCGTGCTCTGGGTATGAACAAAAGTGCCACGTTACGTGTGTTACTTCCTTATGCGATTCGCCGCGCGGTGCCTGCTTACTCAAACGAAGTGATTTTGGTGTTCAAAGGCACGTCTTTGGCAAGCACCATCACCATCATGGACTTGATGGGCTATGCTCAGCGCATTAATGCTCAAACCTACGATACATTAATGGTTTTCGGTGTAGCAGGCGCGTTTTATCTGAGCGTGAATGGGATTCTGACGCTTATCTTCCGCCAAGTTGAGAAGAAAGCTCTGGCTTTTGAAGCCGTATAAATACCAAACCATTGTTGATTTAAGTTCATCACATCTTCAATTTCACCATGCCTCTGCGACTGACTCTCTGGTAGGGGCATTTTTTATTTCTCTTCTCTTGTTTTACCCGGAAGTGGAAAACTGCGCATCTTTCACCAAACTTAAGTGAGTAGATTTTTCTGGGTAGTAACATGGAACGACGACATTTTCTTGCGCTATGGACATTGATGTTTGCGCCATTTCTTAAAGCGGAAAGCTCGATGCGTCCGACGCCCTCTCAGACCGAAGGGCCATTTTATCCCGTGGTGAAGATTCCACTTCGCCAAAATTTAGTATTGAAACCGGATACTTTGATCGGAGAGGCGATAACATTGCAAGGTAAAGTGTTGGATGTGTTTGGTCGTCCTATCTCTGGCGTAAAAATAGAAATTTGGCAGTGTGATGGCCAAGGGATTTATGACCATCCGAATCAACCCAGCCAAAACAAGTTTGACCCAAGTTTTTCAGGTTTTGGCGCGACAGTAACTGAAGAAGATGGACGCTATCTTTTCCAAACGCTGTTTCCTGTCCCATGCAGCTCAAGACCTCCTCACATTCACGTCAAACTGTGGCGTGGCGACCACGAATTGTTGACCACCCAACTCTATTTGAAAGGACAGACGGGCAACGAATGGTGGGGTGGTAAAGCTCGTGACCATTTACAGTTTGAGCCGGTAAAAATTGATGGGCGAATAGTCGGAACGTTCGATTTCGTGATTGCTTAATCTGTTTGATGTTCGCTAGTAAGGCATCAACTCAGCCAGCTGCGACAAGCATTCTTTGTCTAGTATGGGATGAGGTTCGACACCAGTTACCAAAACAATATCCACCGACGGTAGTGGAGGCAGATCTTCTAAGATCTTCAGATCATCTGTGACACTGATTCTTCCCATCGCGCCAATCGCCATGCCAGAGCGAACAATGGCTCGCTGCGCAGAAGAGGTGTTACAGCAAGCTAAGAGTTGATATGGCGTTCCTCTTTTGGTCAGCGCATTAATAGCGGCGGCGTGGTATTTACAATCGGTTTGAAATAGCGCGAGAGGGACTGGCTGTGATTCGTCGATAGTGAAATCGGGGTGACTGATCCACACGCCTCTATCACTTGCGAGCCAGTATCCTTCTTCGCTATCGGGTGCACGAGTCACGATGGCGGCGTCTAATTTGCCTTCATCTAGCCATTCGCGGAGCGTCACGCTTGGCTCACTGTACACCTGGATAGAGCAGGTCGGTTCGGTTTGCTGCAATACGCGGATGACTTTAGGCAGCAGACTATCGTTATAGTCTTCTGGACATCCTAAACGCAGTGGGCGTTTGTTTTCGTAGCGTTTTACTTGCTTGACGGCTTGATTGTGCAAACTTACGAGTTGCTCTGCATGCGCACGAAGTGACATACCCGCTTCGCTCAGTACAAGGTTGCGACCTTCCTTTTCGAATAAGCTGACACGGAGTTCATCTTCAAGCTTTCGCATTTGAGCACTAAACGCAGATTGGGTGCGATTGATTTGTTTTGCAGCACGAGTGAAGCTGCCTGTTTCAACAAACGCAAGAAAGCTGCGCAGCGCGTCAATATCCATATTCTTTTCTATCCATCGTTTTTGTTGAAGTGTCCCATCAAAACTATCCGTTAGTTTGAAATAAAACAATCAGATATTGTGATTTCACGCTTTAATTAATAACAACACCATTTGGCATGGAGGCAACAATGCAACTCTTTATCGGGAATCAAAACTATTCAAGTTGGTCATTGAGAGCGTGGCTCATTTTTTCTCAATACGGTTTAAAAGTGGATGTGACTAAGCTAACGCTGTTTACTGAAGACTTCTACGACAAGCTGGCGAGCGTAACACCAACGGCCAAAGTGCCAACATTGGTTGATGGCGAAGTCACGGTTTGGGATTCCTTAGCTATTTTGGAATATGTGAACGAGCAGTACCTACAAGGAAAGGCGTGGCCGAGCCATGTAGCGGACAAAGCGAAAGCGCGCGCGATTTCGGCTGAAATGCATTCGGGCTTTTTTGATTTGAGAAACGAGTTACCGATGAACTGTCGCGCGCGTCGAAAAGTAGAACTGAGCGATGGAGCACTAAAGGATATTGCACGCATAGACGCAATTTGGTCTGAGCAAATGGCAAAGTTCCCAGACGCTTTTTTGTTTGGTGAGTGGTCGATTGCCGATGCTATGTATGCACCGGTTGCGTTGCGCTTTGAAACTTATGGCATTGAATTGTCCCAAGGCGCTAAAGCTTACCAGCAAAAAGTGCTAGCAAGCCAAGCGGTACAAAAGTGGCTAGCGGAAGCAAGTCAAGAAACAGATATTGTGCAAGAAGATGAAGCAGGAGTAGAGGTTTAAGTCCTCGATTTTGCTTCACCCTTTAAGGAGAGAGCATGATAGACACGGTGCTATCATGCTCTATTGACTACATATTCTGATAATTAGGCCCGCCACCGCCTTCTGGCGTCTTCCACGTAATGTTTTGTGACGGATCTTTTATATCGCACGTTTTACAATGTATGCAGTTCGCAGCGTTGATTTGAAACTTCACTTTCCCATCAATTTCGACTACTTCGTAAACTCCGGCAGGGCAGTAACGCTGGCTTGGCTCATCAAACAATCCGAGGTGCACATCGATGGGGATGTGAGGATAAGTCAAAACAAGATGGCACGGTTGGTTTTCTTCATGTTGTGTGCTGGATAAAAACACTGAAGATGGTTTATCAAAGCTGATTTCTCCATCCGGTTTTGGATACTCAATCGGCGGGCATTCATTTTTGGGTTTTAACTGTTCGTGATCGTGGGAATGGTCTTTCACTGTCCACGGTATTGGCTTTTTAATCAAAGGAAGCCACAAGTTGTGTTCGAAGGTAGAAAGAGCTCCGCCAAACAGGCTACCGAACTTATGCAGGTTCGCTCCAAAGTTACGCGTTTCGGCGAGTTCATCGTACTGCCAAGAGGCTTCAAATCGCGATTGATAATCAGGTTCACACCTTGAGTCTTGTAATGCTTGATGAATGGCTTCTGCTGCTAGTAAGCCTGATTTCATCGCGGTGTGGCTGCCTTTTATCTTCGCAACGTTAAGTGTTCCTGCGTCACAGCCAATTAATAAACCGCCGGGGAATTGTTGTTTAGGTAAAGAAGATAACCCACCTTTTGCGATGGCTCTTGCGCCATAAGCGATGCGCTGCGCTCCTTTAATGTATTTTTTGATTGCAGGGTGGTGTTTAAAGCGCTGAAACTCATCGAATGGGCTCAAGTGGGGATTGCGATAGTTAAGATCGACAATCAACCCGACCGCAATTTGGCGGTTTTCCAAGTGATAGAGGAATCCACCACCAGTTGTGTTGGTTTCGCTCAATGGCCAGCCGGCGGAGTGGATGACGTTGCCAGTAAATTCTTTCGCATCAGTTGGCAGTGCCCAAATCTCTTTCAAGCCTAATGCGTAATGCTGAGGTTGTTTGCCTGCATCCAAATCGAAATGACGAATGAGCTCTTTTCCTAAATGCCCACGGCACCCTTCAGCAAACAGCGTGTATTTGGCTTTAAGCTCAATGCCCGGTTCGAAATTGGCTTTCTCTTGTCCGTTTTTATCCAGCCCCATATCGCTGGTGGTGATTCCAGTAACGGCACCTGATTCATCGTAGTTAATTCCCGCAGCGGCAAAACCAGGAAATACTTCAACACCAAGCTGCTCAGCTTGAGTAGCAAGCCAGCGACAAAGATTAGCAAGGCTAATAACGTGATTGTTTTCGTCATTATGCATGGGTTTAGGCGTGAGGAAGTGGGGCACACGTATATGATTAAGCTCCGTCGTTAGATAGAGAAAATCATCATGTTGAACGGGGGCAGAAACGGGTGCTCCCATTTCCTTCCAATTTGGGAAGAGCTCATCTAAGGCGCGAGTTTCAAACACCGCGCCAGATAATATATGTGCGCCGACCTCAGAGCCTTTTTCTACCACACAAATTGACAGCGCTTCGCCTTCACGATCTTGGTTCAACTGTGCTAATCGACATGCTGCACTTAACCCCGCAGGGCCAGCTCCGACGATCACCACATCAAACTCCATGCATTCACGTTCCATTTTTGTGCTTCCTTTTTATTTTCGTCATCTGGGTGACATTTTTCGTTTATATAGAAAACTATAGCTCAGTTAACGTAAACGTGAATTTGATGAGAGGTGGTCATGGCTTTGAAGCATGAAAGAGTGACATGAGTATGAAAATCAAACCATTAGTGATGATTGTATCTGTTCGGTTGGTGGGTTTGAATTAGCGCGTAAAGCAGAAAAAAGGCTTCCATTTAGGAAGCCTTATGTCGTTATGACTTAGTTACACTTGGCCTTTGCAGATGTTCTGCAAGCACCTTGGTAAAGCGCGCGGCTTCACCGCCGGTGCAAGCTCTGTGGTCAAAGGTAATGGACAGCGGCATTGCTTTTAAGGCCACGGCTTGACCGTTACGGATCACGACTCGGTCCACAATTCGTCCTGCACCGACAATCGCGACTTGCGGTGGCGAAACCACTGGTGTTGCGAAAATGCCGCCAATGGCCCCAAAGTTGGATAAAGTAATGGTTGCGTGTTGTAAGTCTTCTCGGCTGATCTTTCTGTCTCGGATGCCTTTGACGGTTTGATCGAGCCAGCGACGAACGTCTTGCGGTTCATACTCATCCGCGTGGCGAAGCACGGGGACATACAGTCCGTGACGGCTATCCACCGCTACACCAAGATTGACGGTAGGATGGACACAGCGCGTCATGGTTTCTGCATCGAACCAAGCGTTGAGAGCTGGCTCTTGTTGGCAAGCGTAAACGATAGCTTGCACCAAACGAATGCTGATGTCCTCGTTTGGCAACCAATCTTCCAATAACGCTTCTTCGGTAATGGTCACCGCTGCGACGTTTTGATGCGATTCTGCCATGGTCGAGACCATCGTACGGCGCGCTCCTTTGAGCACTTCCGTGCCAGGAACTTGTTTGCCAGCCTCTTCGTAAACATCGGCATCGACGATCAAACCGCTTGGTCCGCTACCGACCATCGTTTTCAAATCTACGCCTAGCTTTTTCGCTAGCAAACGCGCGGAAGGTAAAGCGGTGATGAGTTTGTCTGCCGATTTGTTGTGGCTGCCGCCCACCCAAAAATCATCAACATTTACGTTATGAGATTGGTGAGATACGGTGCCAACAACGGTTGCGGCATCGGCGGTTTGTCGTTTTTCCGCAGAGACAGTGTTTTCTGCGCCACTTTCGTCGATTTCTAGAAGTAGGGCGCCAATATTAATCACGTCGCCTTCTTCACCATGGCGGCTGACAATTCTGCCTGCGTACGGAGCTGGAACGTCTACGGTTGCTTTCGCCGTCTCAACGGTGAGGATCACTTGGTCGAGTTTGACCATGTCACCCACATTGACATGCCATTTTACAATTTCTGACTCAGCGAGACCTTCGCCGAGATCGGGTAAGTTAAACGTCTTCATTTCCAATCCTCCACGAGCTCGCGCGCTGCGATCACAATGTCTTCTTCCTGAACCATGAAATAATCTTCGTTACGGTAATAAGGCATAATGGTATCCATACCTGTGACTCGTTTAGGTGGCGCTTTTAGCAAGCACATCGCGTGCTCGGCGGTTCGAGCCAGCAGCTCAGAACCCACACCACACGTTTTACTGGCTTCATGTACAACCAGCAGGCGTCCGGTTTTCTCTAGTGAACGGAAAATCGTCGCGGTATCAATCGGCTTAATACTTGCCAGATCAATAACTTCGACTTCGATCCCTTGGCTTGATAGGGTTTGCGCAGCTTGGAGAGATTCAACAACACATGCTCCCCATGTCACGAGCGTAATATCTCGACCTTTGCGCAGCGTAAAACAAGTGTCTAACGGCAATGCTTCCCCGTCATCAATCACTTCGGATTTAACGGTGCGATAGATGCGTTTGGGTTCAAAGAACATCACTGGATCGTTACTGCGAATGGCAGCAAGCAGCAAACCGTAAGCACGCTGTGGGGAAGATGGAATCACCACTTTAAAGCCTGCGGTATGTGCAAACAGTGCTTCAATGCTTTCTGAGTGGTGTTCCGGCGCGTGAATGCCGCCACCAAAAGGCGCGCGGAATACAGCCGGACAAGTGAGGCGTCCACGAGTTCGGTTACGCATTCTGGCCGCGTGACACATTAGGTGCTCCATAGCCGGGAAGACGAAACCTTGGAACTGAAATTCTGCAACAGGGCGTAAACCTTGAGTTGCCATGCCCACTGCAACGCCGCCGATTAAGGCTTCTGCAAGCGGAGTATCGATGACGCGTTTTAGTCCATACTTTTGTTTGAGCCCGACGGTTGCGCGGAATACGCCGCCGTTATCGCCCACGTCTTCGCCAAGTACGACGACGTTTGGATCGTGTTCCATTTCATGATGCAGAGCGAGGTTTACTGCTTCAACTAATGTAAGTTCAGCCATGTTTGCCTCCTTGCATTCGCATTGCTTTATTGATCAATTCATCGCGTTGAGCGTGAAGCTCTTGAGGAAGCGATTCGTAGAGGTAATCGAATCCAGTTTCAGGCGCTTGTTGAGGCAAGTTTAGGTAGCGTTCAACCGCGAGTTCGACTTGTTCCTTGCAGTCGCTTTGCCATTGTTGCTCTTGTTCATCGCTCCAAGCACCTTGATTGATCAAAAAGGTTTTTAGTCGGCTCACGGGCTCGAATTGCCATGCAGTTTGCACGTCATCTGCATTACGATAACGCGTCGCATCGTCGGCGGTGGTGTGGTCACTTAGGCGATAACTTACCGCTTCGATCAGTGTCGCCCCTTTGCCTTTTCGTGCTCGCTCTAATGCGGTCATGGTAGCGTCATACATAGCAACAACGTCGTTGCCATCGACGGTAATCCCTGGAATGCCAGCGCCTTTTGCTTTTTCAGAAAGAAACTCCGCCGCGCATTGCAAACTGCGTGGTACAGAAATCGCCCATTGGTTGTTATTCACCACAAAAACCAACGGAATGTTCCATGTTCCTGCGCAGTTGATGGATTCGAGAAAATCTCCTTTGGATGTCCCACCGTCGCCACACATGACCAGTGCCGCTTCGTGGTTGCCTTGAATTTTCAACGCAGAAGCAACGCCGACCGCATGTGTACATTGTGTTGCGATTGGGACACAAAATGGCAAGTCTCGGCTTGGGATAGGGCTGCCTTCTGGCGCGAAGTCACTGCCGCGCTCATCGCCGCCCCAATATTGAAGATTTTTTTCCATACCAATGCCACGACACCACATCGCTGGCATATCGCGATAATAAGGGACGAAGACGTCATCGGTTTTTAATGCCCGTCCTACCGCTATACCAATGGCTTCTGAGCCAAGGTGTGAAGGGTAGGTACCTAGCTTACCTGTTCGTTGCAACGCAACGGCTTTCTGATCGTAGGTGCGAGTTAATACCATGTCGCGGTAAAACCCGACCAAAGTTTCAATGTCAGCCCAGTTGGGTAGTTGGCCGACTAGGTTCCCATCATGGTCGATAAACCGATGCATGGGTAACGCCTGAACGTTCATCTCAAGCTCCTTTTGACGCTGCGGGTCTTTTGGACTGCAGCTGTTCATTATTAAACCAAAGTCTGTATGGGTACTCAGTCTTTGATATCAGCGCAAAAGGCCATACCTAGGGTTGCGAATGTCATCGAGCGTTTGAGGCATCTATTTGTCCTTTAAACGATTGGTCTCTCACACCGCTGCTTGTTTGAAAAACACATTGTTTTAAAACGCAAGACCTCGTGTTGACTGCTATTCACTTGGCCCAACCCTCTGATTCAATCTTGGTATAACCAGATACAGTAAGTGTAAACAAAATGTTAAATCGTGCTTTAATTCGACTTTAACCCATCAGTAAAGTTTTGCTTACACCCCATTTTTGCAGAGTAAAATACTGGTTTTTTATATTATTCATTTCAAAGGCTGAATTTAATCACTTTCATTTGTTACAAAATTGCAACAAAATTGGGCTGTGAAATTTGACAAACAAAGCTAAAGTATTTGAGTGTCGTAGATTTATTTGTTGCAGAAAGATAACTTCTTCCCAATCAGACGGAATCAAGGTAGGGTGGCAGTCAATTGAAGAAGTTTGGATTCCAACGTGCCTAAGCGGCGTTAATTCGAACCTAGTGTGGCTCAGTGTTTAGATGACTACACAGGCTTTGAACGACGGGGGAGTGCAACACTTAGAATTCAGATTGGAGAAGTTATGTACCACGTTCACGTTTACTTTCCTTTGCAACAATTGGAAAAAGCACAAGCTCTGAATGAGATCATCCGCCAAGAGCGTCAAGATGTGTTGCGCGTGTATCCATTGGTCGACAGATTAGTCGGCCCGCACAAGATGCCGATGTTTGAAATGCACCTTGAGTCGATCAGTGAAGAGTTTTTGGCTTGGTTAGATACCATTCGTGGGGATTTTTCTGTGCTTATTCACCCGGTCAGCGAACGAGAATTGCGTGATCACACAGAGAGCGCGATTTGGTTAGGTCGCGAACTAGGTGTTTTCGAAGAAAAGCTAGAAAATTAACGATTTTTGCCCAAATGGCATAGACGTATGACGTCGATATCATTTGGGCGCGTTCCCTCTCTTCCTATTTCCTTCCCTGCAATCCGTCCCGTAGTGTGCTAGACCTAAAGGTGTGTCTTCGCACGTTTAAAACCGTTAGCGTGCTCGTTTTTAAAACTAATATTACTCGCTGAGTAAACATATAAGATAGAAAAATCATCGCAATTCTAATCGCTTAGAAAGGCTTAAATACGCGTTAACCGATGTGTAACGTTAGCGATGACAATTAGGGAAGTGCAGTTTACGACCTCAATAGCAACGGCAGTGGCACAGACATTTCTAAGGGGGGAGTATGTTGACGATACTGTTGATTGCATTGGCGCTGTATATTTTCTGGCTACTGTTTCGAAATGGCCCTGCATTTGCCGAGCGACTCCCAGACCACAAACGCAATTGGGTTGGCCCCACCGCTAATCAAGAAGAATGGCGCGGCTATTGTGCGGACGTATTTCAACCTTTTAGTTCCCGCACGACTTTCTATGCTATTGCCTATTTTGCCAATTATATTGCAGTGGCGAATGCGATCTCTTGGTCCATTGTCTACGAAGGCAATTATCCTGTTATGATGAGCCGTTTCGGCAGCTACTTTATTGTTAGTACGCACGACGCCATGCTGGTAGCTGGGTTTGTTTCTCTGGCTTTTTTTATCATTAACTGGCAACTGGCGATGCATTGTGCGAGTTTACTTAGCCAATATTTAGTGCGAATCCTCATCATTAATCGCACGCGTTTTGTCGCCATGAGTTTAGTGTTCAGCAGCTATTTTGCTTACTTGTTAACGATAGGAATTTTTTGGCTGTTTCACGACACGTACTCAATTTGGCAAGGATTGAAACTCACGCCTGCTTTTCTTTTATTAGCGTTATTGTTAGCCGTCGTGTTACCTGCCATGAAAAAAGAAACGTCCGAAAGCGAATAAGCGAGAATCGCTCTACCGTTTGAGTAGTAATTCATGTGCCATTGAGTTAGCATTGCCGACCTTTTTTTCGTCAGTGGGAGGACTCATGTATATTGGCTTTGACTATGGCACTGCAAACTGTTCAGTGGCAAAAATGGAATCAGGCAAGCCTGTTTTGCTAAATCTTGAAGGGGATAGCCCGTTCATTCCTTCCACCCTTGCAGCTCCGACTCGTGAGTCTGTGTCTGAGCATTTGTTTCGTCACCGTGACATCAAACCGTTTGATCAAGTTGGAGAGCAGGTACTGCGCCGCGCAATCAACTTGAACCGAGAAGAGAGCATAGAGCTGGAGCCAGAAGACATCGCGTTTGGTCAGGCAGCGTTGAACCGCTATTTAGAAGACCCACGCGATATCTATTACGTGAAGTCACCAAAGTCGTTTCTTGGTGCATCTGGCTTGCGTGATGTTCAGCTTAGCTTCTTTGAAGATCTGGTTTGCGCCATGATGGACAACATCAAAGCTCAGGCAGAAAACCATGCTCAGCAAAGCATTACGGATGCGGTGATTGGTCGCCCAATCAACTTTCATGGTCGTGGTGGAGAAACGGCGAACATTCAAGCGGAGAATATTTTGCTTCGCGCTGCGAAGCGTGCCGGTTTTCAAAATATCGAATTTCAGTTTGAGCCCGTCGCCGCTGGATTAGAATACGAGGCGACGCTTAGCGAAGACAAACTGATTTTGGTGGTGGATATCGGTGGTGGTACAACCGACTGTTCTTTGATTCAGATGGGGCCATCTTGGCGAGGAAAAGCAGACAGGACGGCAAGCTTATTGGCACACAGTGGCCAGCGTGTCGGCGGTAACGATCTGGATATCGCGTTGGCTTTCAAACAGTTGATGTTCCCGTTTGGGATGGAAAGCAAGATGGAATCGGGCATTGTGATGCCGACGACTCAGTTTTGGAATCCGATTGCTATCAATAACGTTGAAGCGCAAAACGACTTCTACTCACGTGAGAATTTAGCGGCGTTAAAATTGTTGAAGAAACAGGCACAAGAGCCAGAAAAACTAGCGCGCTTGCTAGAGGTTTATCACGAATCATTAGGCTACAACATTGTCCGCCGTGCAGAAGAAGCGAAGGTGGCACTCTCTGATCAAACGGCTTACCGTACTGGCATCAACTTATTGTCGGAGCTGATTGAAGTGGACGTTCAGCGCGATGAGATGATTGAAGCGATTGAATCACCAAAGAACAAGATGACGGCGCTGGTAACAGAAGCTGTTGAGCAAGCAGGCGTAAAACCGGATGCGATCTTTATGACTGGTGGTTCCGCTCGTTCGCCGATTTTACGTGACGCGGTACAAACCGTGTTGCCAAATATTCCTGTCGTCAGCGGTAACTATTTTGGTTCGGTAACCGCAGGCTTGGCACGCTGGGCGGACGTTTGCTTTAAGTGATCTTTAGTTCTGAGCGAGTTACTGATGTCACGTGCTAAATAGAACCTTTTTCTAATAAAAGAGCCCGGCAGTATGACCGGGCTCTTTTGTATGGAATGAAAGGGACTTAGTGGTGCATGTGTTTTTCCATATGACCTTTCTTTTCCACCGCCATTTCAACATCGATTTTGCCTGCGTTTTTGAACGTCAGCGTCATTGGGAAGCGATCACCTTCTTGCAATGTTTGCGTTGGGTTGAAGATCATTAAGTGGAAGCTGCCTGGCTTAAATACCACGGTTTCGTGTGCCGCTACACGCACTTCATCGATTTTAATCATCTTCATTACTCCGTCTTCGTTCGCGTGAGTGTGGATCTCCACGCGGCCAGCGATTGGGCTTTCTGCTGCGATCAACGCGTCTTCCGTATCCCCATGGTTGGTCAGCTGAAAGAATCCGCCAATAACAGGAGCATTTGGTGGCGCTTCACGACTCCAAGGATGATCGATGTGTATTTTTCCGGCTTCGTAATCGTGAGCAAGGCTCATAGGGCTAGCAATGAGAGCGATAAGTGACAAAGTGGCGATTTTCATTTGTTTAAGCATGTGTATTTTCCTTTTAAATAGAATGAGTTCCCGAGCAAATGCTCAATGGGATAATTGTTATTATTGTGAGCCTGGGTTCTTAAAGAACCATTAGGTAGGAAAAACACAAGGAGGGGATTGCTTTGGTGCGATATGCTGGTAAACCAATCTGCCGCATTGAGCAAAATGGTAGGGCGTGAGCGCGTGTTTAACGCGGCGTAACCACTGAATGTTAGCAAGATAAAGCCCAACCGCGACAAGCAAGAAAAATTGCACGGCTTGCAGCAGTGGGCATTCAAACTGGAAACCGTCGTGTAGCTTCAAGTTATCAATAAATTCGGAAGACGGTTGAGCGTTTGCAGCGATGAGTGTATTGATATCGACCCACTTAAAACCTTCAGCGGTACAGAGCAACACCTTTTCATTCTGAACTTTGTTAAGCCAGCTTTTATTGTGCACTTGCGTGGGATTGAGCGCCGCAGTGGAGGCCAAATACAGCTGAAACAGTACCGCGAAAATAACCGCAATAGCGGCGACGCGTTGTTTCTTAGGTTGTATTTGAGTGGTTTCCATACGATTTGGTATCTGGCTGATTCGGCGCAGGATACTAACAAATAACCTTAAAAATGTAACTGCAAGATTTCCAAAAAGTGATGCAAGTGTATTTTATTTGTGTGCATTACCCACCGCGCGAAAATGTGCAAAAGGAAAAACCAGGTGAGTCGTGAACCCAAGGCCATTAACGACGGGCGATAGCGAAAATTGACTGGCGAGTTAGTGTGCAAAATTTGAGGGATAAAGGATCAAACTGAACACTGATTCTACACTTGTTTTACGTTAACGGAATTATGACAGTAATTTAATAAAGGATACGGTATTCTCTCGCTCCTTTGTGTATTCCTGAGCGTTTCTTGCTGTGGCAAGAGAGGCGTCATCTTAAGAAATTTCTCCAATGAAATACGAACAACAGATCGAATTTCGATACCCTAAGGGTCGATTCGCGATGGTGAGTGTTTATACATTCACAGGCGCCGCTATTTTAGCGTCGACGATTTTTTCTCTATTGTTATTTTTGTCAATTGACGACAACCCAATGATGCAGGCGCTGTTTGGTGGTTTGGCCATCATCTTTGAAGCTGGCAAATTTTATGCGTGGTATGAATACGGCGAGCGTCGCGCCCACAGAAATTACGGTGGGGCAATTACGGCCTTGGTGTTTTACTCTGTGCTTGCCGCTATCTCTATTGGCGGCAGTATCGGCGGCATCAACAGCGCGACTAACAGCGCACAAAGCCATATTTCTGTCGAGCAAGCAAAAATCGAAGCGTTTAACCGCCAGATTGCGTCTATCGATAAACAGATCGAGCTGAACAACATAGCGGCGCAGAAGTATATCGAGATGGAGCGCATCGCAACGGGGGTGACGCGAATTCAAGAGCAAAACAAAACCCTGCGTGAAGAACAGCAGAGATTGGCGATGGAGCGAGACAGCTTGCCTCCGGTGACACAAGGCTCGGTCATCGGTCTGATCGATAGCCTTGCAAATGCGTTCGGTACGACATCGCAACAAGCTCAGTTATGGCTGGTGGTGTTCTTATCCATCCTGCTCGATTTCTTTGCGGCGTTTTTTGTTGGTTTGATTGGTGAAGAGCAACGTTTCCGTCACTATTACCGTCGCTACGTAGGCATGACCGTGGCATCAATTCGCGATATTGACCCAGAGCCAGCGGGTTATCTACCACACATTAAGGATGAAGATGAACCCGCCATTGAGCAAAAAATTGAAGAACCGGAAGAGCCAAAAACACTGCTAGAACAGGTGAGCGATGCCCTTAAAGCTCATCAAATCACGTGTACGAAAAAAGCGGTAGCGAAGCAATTTAGACTTTCTGCGGAAGAGGTAGACAAAGTCTTCGAAGAGCTTGCAGAGCTTGGGCTGGTGGGTAAAAAAGCCAACCACCATTACCATTGGATTGGTCAAGCTGAAGCCGCTTAATGGTCTAGACTTAGTAAATATTTAAAGAGCGTCGATGGGCGCTCTTTTCTGTTTCCGCAATTTATCTTCCACGCTTAAACTTAATCGCTTAAGCCTTAATCTTTATCGAGCTTTTTGGTCACGTCTTTCACCGTTTTCTTCTCTTTTTCTGGTGTCATCGCATCAACTGCTTTGCCCGCTATCCCTTCATCCGGCAGTTTGTCTTTTCCTGCATCAACTGCGGTATCTTTCAATGCTTCTTTAGGCGTACAGCGACCGCCAACACCAACCACGGCTTTTGTTGCTGCGGCTTTGGCTGCTTTTTCTGCATCGCAGTCGGGGTCCATCACGCTAGCTAAGCTGGTGGTTGAACCAAAAAGCAAGATAAGCAGAGCGAGGTTACGTTTTTTCATGGTAGTCACCGATGTTGTGAAACATAGGTAAAGTGTAATTGAGGGAAAAGAGTTTAGCTGAGAATTTGCTGCTTTAAGCTAGGGATGCAAAGTAAGAAAAAGTGCCACCGAAGTGACACTTTTATTGGGCTTTGTTTAAACGTGGTGGCTGACCTAGTTTAGTCGTCGTAGCCTTCTCGCTCGATTTCGCGAGCGACGTTTTGATTATTGATGATCACACCATCGACTTCGACACGTGCACCATTCAAGTTCAGTTCTTCAATGCCTTGGAATTGAGTTTGCGCATCGATAACCACTAATTTGTTATTTAGCAGTTGATCTGCATCATTCTCACAACGTTCGATTTCAAATGTTCTTGCATTCGCATCGTAATTTGACACATAACCTTCGCATTCAAATTCTTTGCCTTGCCATTGATGGTTGTCATCAAAATCTGGCGCTTCAAACTCAACGACGGTGGCAATGCGTTTGCCATTTCTCAAGACAGAAGAAACGTCGACTTCTTGGCCTTGTTTTAAACTCATTTTGCTACCGTCTTCGAATCGAGTTGCGTTATCAACAAAGAACGCACCGCGGTAGTTTAGTGAAAACTCGCTGTAATCGTTCGCAACCCAAGTGACGATGCCTTCTACATCGCTGTCGTTTTCTAGGTTGTCATAGCCTTCTATTTCGACGTCAGAGGCGACAAAAGTACCCCCTTCCATTTTGCCTTCCGCTTCTACCCATTGACCTACTTTTAGTTGGTCAACACTGTGGTAAGACACGGTGATGTTTGCGCCCAGTTTGAAGGTGCCTTGGTTTGCATCAATGCTTGCGATTCGGCCTTCAATTTCGTACATGTCGCCTAGGCTTGGGTAGTGGTCAACGTCAATTTCCACCACAGATAAGACTTTGTAGCCAGCATCAGCAGTTGGAAGTGAAGACACCATCACCCATTCACCTAAATCGATCTCGTTACTTAAGCCATCAAACTGCAGTTCTACACCATTTACGGAGAAGGTTTTCTTTGCGTAATCAATGGCAGTCACTCGACCAGTAATGGTTGGTTCTAGTGACACAACGGCGTGGGCATCTGCTGTTTTTTGGATGTTTTCATCCACTTTTACCATCATATTTGGTTGCACGACAGTCAACGCTAATGGAGTGTTACCGTAAACTACCTTTGAAACGCGGTAAGTATATCCATTGACGGTTAATGTGCTTTCTTTAGCATCTACAGATTCAACAGACCCAATAGCCGCACTTGGTTTTGCTGCTGGGAGTGTTGATGAGCTGTCGTTATTGTCGCTGCCAGAACCACCACAACCAGACAATGCCAAACCTACGACAGAAATAAGAGCCAGTTTTTTCATTGTATTAACCTCAATTTACGAGCTAGTTTAGGAATTTGGCGGTATCTTATGAGGCATACCGTGAAGAGATCGTGAAGAAATGTGAGTCGTATGAAAATTTTAATTGTTGATGATAACCACAATGTTTCCGAGACCATTGCTGACTACCTAGAACTCGAAGGTATGACGATAGATTGCGCGTATCACGGAGAGGCTGCGCTGGCGTTGTTGGAAGATAACCATTACGACGTGATCATTATGGATATCATGATGCCAAAACTCGATGGCATCAGTACCGTACAAAAGCTGCGTCAGGAACAGTTTTGCGGAACGCCCATTCTTTTTCTAACCGCAAAAGACACATTAGATGACAAAATAGCGGCATTTAAAGCGGGTGGGGATGACTACTTAATGAAGCCGTTTGCGATGCAAGAGCTCAGTTTACGTATTCATGCTTTAGCTAGTCGTGGCCCACGCCAAGACATTGGTACGCTGACGTTCGCTGATATCTGTTTAGATGCGCGCACTGGTAAAGTCACGCGCGATGGTAAAGAGATCAAGCTAAGTCGCATCCAAACCAAAATCTTAAAGCTGTTGTTGAAGTACGCGCCTGCGTCAGTATCACGAACGGAAGTGATCGAAAGTGTTTGGGGCGATGAGCCACCTAGTAGTGATGCATTACGCAGTCATATTTATGGTTTGAGAACTGCACTCGATAAAGGTTTTGAAGAATCACGATTAGAGACTATTCATGGACAAGGCTACCGACTTAAAGCATAACGAATACCCAAGTATTTATCGCAAGATTCGCTGGGGTTTTGGCGTGATGACGTTCGTCATGTTTACGCTGTTTTGGTCACTGATTTATGTCGCAGAAAACAAACTTGAGGTATTGAGCCTCCATCACTGGCTCGATACAGAAGCGGCGCTCTACACCGAAAATTTTCAAAAGCAGGGCTGGAAAGCCCCGTTACCAAACAAGTTGGAATTTAACTCCTATTGGAGCAAAGCTCCGACACCAAGTTGGTTGCTCGCGTTCAAATCTCCAGGCTTTTATGAATACTTGTTGGGCGAAGAGGATAAGCACTTTGTGGTGTTTGATCATCCTTCTGGCGAAGGTTTGATGTACATCGTCTTCCAAGATGACTCGGACGATTATCTGGATGAATATGAAAGCTCATTGCACCAGTTCACTCTGTTATTGGGCGGGTTGTTTTCATTGATTATGCTTGGTTACGGTATTTATATGGTGAAAATTTTGTCTCGACCGCTCGCTAAAATCGAGTCAAAAATCAGCCAGATGCCACCCGACCAGCCTGCATTTGAAGTGGAAACGAAGTTCAGTGAAACGCGCCATATTGAGCAGACGTTGTTAGACAGTAAGAACGACATCGCGGGCTACTTCCGCCGCGAACAAGAGTTTAGTCGTTTTGCCTCCCACGAGCTTCGCACGCCTATTATGGTTATCGCAGGTTCAACAGACATTTTATCCCGGGTGCCTGACCAGCCAAGGGTGGCACAAAAAGCGATTGCGCGAATGCAAGCTGCGTGTGAAGACATGCGCGTTTTGACCGAGGCGTTTTTGTTGTTAGGCAAAGAGAAAATTGAGCCGCAGCACTTTGGCGAACAAACGCTTTTAGTTTGTTTACACCAGCAATTGGAAGAGCTTGCTCCGTTGTTTGCAAAGCAAGATGCGCATTATCAGCTTAACGAACAAAATAGCGGCGAAGTGTATGCGCCAGCAAGCTTCGTGACGATAGTCATCAACAATTTAATCAAAAATGCATTCAGTTATAGCGTTGGAGACATCGAGATCGATCTACAGCAAAACACGCTGATTATCACCAATCGTCATGACGGGAACGAAACGTATAATGCGGGTTATGGTTGCGGCTTAGTGATTGTGCAACGCATTTGTGAACGGATGGGGTGGCCGTTTGAATTAAACGATGATGGCGTCCGATTTAGCGCGAAAGTGACGTTTGTTTCTTAACGTCCAAATCTGCCAATGAAGCCAGAGTTAACGTTCTGGCTTTTTTGTCTCACTTTTTACCTCTAACTCACAGTGAAACAAGAAAAAACTAGGATTTGATTTAGAATAAGTAGAGCGAAACAGAAACTTAAGGAATGGCTATGCTTGCTTATCAGGTCAGCAAAAGTATTGAAATCAACAAATCTCAAAGTGAGATCATCGATTATCTAAAGGATTTTAAAAACTGGCCTGAGTGGTCTCCTTGGATCATTTTGGAGCCAAGCTGCGAGCTGACTTACAGTGACAATCAAGGCCACGTTGGAGCTGGTTACCAATGGAATGGGCAACGAATTGGAACGGGGGCGGTTGTTCTGGAAAGCACACAAGAACATCGTTTAGACATGGAGCTGCATTTTTTTCGCCCCATCAAAAGCCACGGAAAGGTGACGCTCATCGTGACGCCGTCACAAGATGGTTGTACCGTAGAATGGCAAATGCAGTCTCGTGTTCCTTGGTATCTGTTTTTTCTGAAAACGATGTTCAAATCCATGGTTGAAATGGATTACGATCGTGGGCTCAAGATGCTAAAAAGCCAGTTAGAAACTGGGCAAATATTGTCGCAGTTGAGCGAAATCGGCACTCGTCATCAAGATTTGATTCATTACGTTGGTTTGCAAGGTTCAGGGACAATTCCTGAGCTTGGTCCAATCATGAAAAAGCAAACTCAAAGTCTGTACGAACTGATGCAGAAAGAAAGTCTGCCCGTCAGCGGCGAACTGTTCTGCTATTACCTTTTAATGGACATGAAGCTCGGTCATTTTGAATTTGTAACCTGCTTGCCCGTGAGTGAAATGGTAGAGGTACCAAATGGTTTTGTGTTTGGCACGATTCCAGCGTGTGAAACTTTTGTGATTGAGCACAAAGGTGACTACCAGTTTTTGGGCAATGCGTGGTCGTTAGGGATGAATTTGACACGCCAAAACGGCATAAAAGTGAAGAGCAAGCCTTTGGGGATTGAGCGCTACTTGAATAACCCGAATGAGACACCTAAAGCTGGCCTACGTACAGAAGTGATCCTATTTAAGAAATGATTTGGGTTGCAAAACCATGATGTAACACGCGGTTTCATCCTAACTGAATGATAGTATTGATGAATACTTGTAAGCAAAACAGTAATTAAAGTGACGGCTTATATTCGCAGTCACTTTTTCATGGATGAAATATGACAATCAGATACTCTTTACTTGCGGCCAGTTTACTGGCCGGGTTTGTTCACGCCAATGAAACACCGAAAAATATTATTTATATGATCGGTGATGGAATGGGCCCTGCCTACACAACCGCCTACCGTTATTATCAAGATAACCCAGAAACTAAACAGATTGAGCCTACAGTCTTTGACTCGATACTGGTTGGCATGGCTCACACCTATCCCGATGATGATACTTATGTCACTGACAGTGCAGCAGGCGCGACGGCCTTAAGCAGTGGTATAAAGAGTTACAATGGCGCCGTCGCTGTCGATACCCATAAAAAGCCAGTTAAAACGATGTTGGAAGTAGCGAAAGAGCAGGGCATGACAACCGCTTTGGTGGCGACTTCGCAAATTAACCACGCGACGCCCGCAAGCTTTGCCGCGCACAACGAATCTCGTCGTAATTATGATCAGATAGCAGACGATTACTTGGATAACAAAGTAAATGGAAAGCTGCCCGTCGATCTGTTACTTGGTGGTGGTGTTCGATACTTTGAGCGTGAAGACAGAAACCTGATTGAAGAATTTAAAACGCAGGGTTATCAATACCTAACGGATTTTGATACCTTGCCTTCGTTGCAAACATTGCCTGCGATTGGGTTGTTTGCCGACAAAGCATTTCCGTTTGCTTTGGATGAGAATCCCAACCGACTCGAGAAGATGACGAACAAGGCGCTGTCGTTATTGTCGCGCTCAGAGCATGGCTTTTTCGTTATGATCGAAGGAAGCCAAATCGACTGGTGCGGTCATGCGAATGACATAGCATGCGCGATGGCAGAAATGGATGATTTTGCTAAGTCGATTGCTTTAGCCAAGGCGTATGTCGATGCTCACCCTGACACTTTGCTCGTTGTCACCGCCGATCACTCCACGGGAGGTTTAACTATCGGCGCAAATGGAGAATACAACTGGAAAACGGATGTGATCAAAGGCGTGCATCAAACGGCGTGGCCATTAGCAACGTCACTTGCAAAGGGTTCAGACATCAAACAAGTGTGGTCAGAATCAGTAGATTGGGCGCTGTCAGATGTGCAATTTGCGCTCCTCATTGACGCGAAGAAGAGTGAAGAGCCCGCGAAAGCGCTTTATCAAGCCGTAAAGTCAATCATCAACGATCAAAGCCTTACAGGTTGGACGACAAAAGGGCATACCGCGGTGGATGTTCAGGTGTTTGCTTATGGTAAGGGGTCACAAGCATTCGTTGGCTCTCAGAACAATACCGATATCGCAAACAAGTTGATTGGTTATCTTCAATAAGAGACATTTTTTAGCCGAAGATAAGTTAGAAGTTAATCTGTAAACGAAAGAACAAAGAAAATGCCTCAGCAATTGCTGAGGCATTGTTTTAGAAGCCAACTTCTCTTGCTAGAGAATTATTGTGCACGGTATTTACCGCTGTTTAGTTCAATTTTAGACGCTTTGACGCGACTGTCAGCATTCAAGTAATCGCTGATGCTAAGCAAGTCTTGTCCTTCAGAAGCTTTTAGCACCGCAGATTCACCATCTGCAAACACAACGTCTAGCTTTAACTCTTTTGCTACTGCTTTGGCATCAGCGGCGTTGTTTACGGTGATGTAGATAAGTCCCGTCGCTTTAGACACATTGCCAAACGCGTTCTTAAACACCTCGTCACCGGCTTGCAGTTTAACTGCTTCAGAGAGATTGCTCACTGTGTTCGTTTGCACTTTACGATACGCTTCACCATTCACCTCAACTGCATCAGAAGGAACAAACAACTCGGGATTTGGTTGTTGCGACAACTGCGTTTCGGCATAGGCTGCGTTGGCTATTAGTGAAAGAGCCAAAATAGAAAATGTCTGATATTTCATGTAATTGACTCCTTAGTGGCCAAAGATACGCATAGACCAGTTTTTGATAACTCCTGGCTTTGCGTTGTTCGCCATCGGTACATCATAGATAGCGGATGAGTTGAAGTAAGCGATAAATGAGAAGACTTCATCACCGTTTGTATCGATAGCTCTCAGTGTCCATTCACCCTTGGCATTCTCGCCGTAGAATTGGTTAGACAACATCAGTTGGTTTTCGTAACCCGTAATGTTTGGATCAAGAGACTGACCAACAAGGCCGTTACGTGGTGTTTGCAATACGGAGCGAGTGCCTGATGGGGAAACAAGCTCGATTGCCAAATCAGGTAGACGCGAGTGCTCTAGCGTCAACTTCACCTGTACAGACTCAACGGTAATATCGTCAGTAATTGCGATGTTTGACGAACCACCAGCAAGGCTTGCATCGGGCACACTGACTTCTGTCGCATTGTTTGCCCACGGTGTGATGATTTGCGCTGGCAGAACATTATTCGTCATGCGAGCGCGTTTCATTGCTTCATCCAAATCAACGGCACCAAAGCCATAGAAGGTATGGAAGTTCACGCCAGCCGCGTTTTTCTGCCAAGGTGAGATCGCTTCGTAGCTCACCAACTCGCCTTTATTATTGGTAAATTCAAGTTGAACACCCGGATGCCCGGCATCGGTAACGCGTGCGGTTTCTGCCAGCAACGCACGAACATCACGGGCAGATAAAGCGTGGTTGGTTGACATGATAGCGGCGATTGCACCAGAAGTGTTCGGCGCAGCCGATGATGTGCCGTTCATGGTGCTGGTGTAATTACAGTTCGGGTCAAGCTCTGTACCACCGTGTAGACCATTAATACCAAGGCCGTCACTGGTGTTTTGTCCTTCTTCACATCCCATCAGGTCAGTTGTGACCATCGCAGGGAAGTCTTGCCCGTATTCCCCTGCTGGCGCGGCAACCCATACGTTAGCGCCAACAGAAGAGTAACTTGCTCGGGTGCCATCTGCGCGTAGCGCGCTGGTGACAAGGTTGAAGTAGCTAGAGTTGTCGTAAGATTGCGCCGAGTTGTGCATCGGTAAACCTTGGTTTCCTCCTCCCGCGAAGAAATCGCTAGGAAGAACGAAGAATCGTCCAGTGTTGAAATAGCGGTAACCATTCCCCGCAGACTTGACAAACAGTGCACCGCGGCCCCAAGCGTTCGTTTCGCTGACGTTCTGCATGGCATCCATTTCAAGCTTGAACTGTGGGTCATTCTCATCAAACGCGATTGGGTTGATAGGACTAAAGCCATAACTTTGGTTAAATACGCGTACATCTCGCGTCGCTGGGTCCATACCGTGAGAAATTAACCAACCTTCTAATGTTTGGTTTGCAAGCCAGTTAAAACCAACAAGCGAAGAGCGAGAAGCAACGCCGCGACCACCTTCACCATTGTTACCTATCGCACTAATCAAACCAGCAACGGCAGTACCGTGGCCGTTGGTGTCTACGGGATAACTGG
Organism: Vibrio sp. SALL6; assembly: GCF_002002385.1. Taxonomy (NCBI): domain Bacteria; kingdom Pseudomonadati; phylum Pseudomonadota; class Gammaproteobacteria; order Vibrionales; family Vibrionaceae; genus Vibrio; species Vibrio sp. SALL6. The sequence continues at coordinate 48,067 of NZ_MQVK01000015.1, read as the reverse complement.
ATGGGAATAAAGAGTCTTCAACGAAGTTTCTGCTACCTGTGACAACGTTACCTGCAAGGTCTGGGTGATCGATCTGCACACCAGAATCAATGACCGCAACTTTAACGCCAATACCGGCAATGCCCATGGCTTGCGTAAGTTTGGTGTTTAAGTCATTACCTGCAACAGCAGGGTTTGCTGCGAATGCAGTTTGGCCAGTGTTGTCGAGATGCCATTGTTCTGAATAGAGCGGATCAAACGCCGAGACGGCAGGTGCAAGGCCCACAGCCAACATAGCGGCAAATAGGCGATTAAAGCGTGTTTCCATTTGTGACCTCATGTCTTTGTTTGGAATTTTTGTCCCTGTTCGATACTCCTTTAAACAGGAATGAATAAAACTAGCGGCAAAGAATGAGGACGCAAACTGTTTACAAATTGTTTACGTTGTTTTTTCGACGGACTGCGTAAATTGATGTTAACTCACTGAAGTAAAGGAAGGTTTTGGCTGATCTTGATCATTGTTAGATGTAAAAAAGCAGAAAGTTGGTAAGGACTTTCTGCTTTCTATCTCATCTGTTAGCTAGAGAGGTGATAGCTACTACAGTTACTATTTGGTGGAGGCCGGCTGAATGGTTGCCATCGGTTTGCGCGGAGCTGGCTTTTTCTTTGGTAGCACGCTATCGACAAACTTCTCCAAATACCACTTATTCAATTCGTTATCGCACCATTTTTTATTGAGTCCACGGCGGTTGAATTCTGCACCAATCGCTACTTTGGTTTGGTTCGTTGAGCGATTGTAATACAGCGTCTCACACAGTTGAGTATTGCTCATTTGTTGAGCGTACATGTTCACACTGCTGCTACGCATGCCCATTTGCGACGCTTGTTGATTACTACAAGCGGATAAAACAACAGGTGAAAGCAGGGCGAATATTAATTTTTTCTTCATGGAAGTATCTATTTACTCGTGGACGCCACTAAGACGTCGAGTGAATCTTAAATTGGTTTCTGCCCGCTTGTTTTGCGTCATATAACGCTTGGTCGGCCAAGAAGAACCATTGGTCCCACTCTTGTTTGATGGTTTGGGCTGATAACCGGTCGACCGCACCAAGCGAAATTGTGGCGTTTATTGGCTTAGAGTCAATGATTAATGGCGTATTTTCAATGACATGTCTCAAACGCTCTAGCGATTTCGCACAATCATTTGGATCGTTCACCTCCACCAGCAACACAAATTCTTCACCGCCCCAGCGAATCAGCAGGTCACCTGAACGAGTAGATTCGTTGAAGATAGAGGCAATGTGCATCAACATTTGGTCGCCGATGTCGTGACCATAAGTGTCGTTAAAAGCTTTGAAATGGTCGACATCAAGAACCGCAAGCGCGAAGGTTCTATCTGGAGTGCGGCGGGCCATCTTCTCTAACCATACTTCTAAATAGCGGCGATTGTGAAGGCCCGTCAACAGATCTGTAGTACTTTCTTGCGTTAGTGCTTTATTGATCTTTTTGACTCGCAAAACATAACGGAAACCCACTACACCAATGGCTGCTATAGCGATAAAGTAGAACATTTCGCGGTAACGTTGCGAGCGCAACTCAGAGGCTTGAAGTGCGTTTTTCGTCTCAAGCAAATTCAACTCTTTTTGAGCCAATTTCGCTTCAAGGTCAAACTTAATGTTGATCATTTCTTCGCCGTGAATGTGCTCAGAAAATTCTTCTTCAAGTGCTCTCAACTGAGACAAATAGCGGAAGGCGGCTTCATAATTTTGCAGCACTTGGTTGGCGTTAACCAAAACCGACAACATATCGATACGCTGTTTTAGCTCAAGCTCATTGGTTGATTTGGTTTGTTCTAGGACGAGGAGAGCGGTTCGAATCGCTTTGTCGTATTGCTTGTCGGCGAGATACGCTTCGGCAAATGCTTCATAGCATGGCATCTTAATGATTTCGATGCCGTCTGGGTTAGGTAACTCAACACAGCGTTGTGCGAGCAGTAGGGCATCGTCTGTTTTACCGATGCTGCTTAGCATTTGAGAAAAGTTGGACAATGAATGATGTTTAATGACATCCGACCCTGTTTGCATTGAGAGCCGAATCGCCTCATGGAAGTAGTATTCGGCTTTCTCACTGTCTCCTAAGCCAAGATGAACAATGCTTAAGTTGGCATAGATTACGCCAATAAAGAAACTGTTGTCGTACTCATATTCACTGCTCTCATATACATCGAGTGCTTGTTTTAGATAGTTGCTTGCGCGATTCCAATCGGAGGAGTCTAAATAGACAGTACCGATGTTGTTAAGCGTCATCGCAACTTGAATCTCAAACACTGTATTTTCGAGTAACTCGTAGGCCGTACGATAATGTTTTAATCCGTTGTGGATTTGGTTACGCGCAATTTCTAAATTTCCCATCCAGCGATAAGCGCGGCCTTGCAGCGCCAGATAGCCAATATCACGAGACTCCCCAATTACATCGTGGAGCAAAAGCTCTGCGTGCCAATCGTCATCCAACTCAATCATTCGAATCGCTTTGTTCAATTTTGCTTCTGCGACAACCCAAGGCATATTGTGTTTTCGACCAAATTCGATCAAATCTGGCATGTCGTCAGGTAGGGGAACACCTTCATAGCGTTCTAAATAAATACGAGCAAAATAGTAGAGGGCGAGCGTTTCGGGCGAAGCATCTTGCGGAACCGTGAGCACATTCTCTTTGATTGAGCGAGGTTTACCCATAGAACGGAAGTAGGTACTCAACATGGGTTGGCTTTCGGGCGAAATGTGTTCTTCGAGATAGATATGTTTATCTGTATTGGCGAAGACATAACCAGTCTGGAAGAAAAGTCCAATCACCGCTAATAGAGCGCAAGACAGCGTTTTAATCGGAAAGTGCATGAGCTTATTAATAAATTGTGATCTCGTTAAGTAGCAGTACTTGCTAAGTCTATCACTTCTTATCTATTAAGTGCTTATGGATTCCCCAAGAATAAGGGATTTTAAGGCGAGTATAATTGATTGATTTGATTTAATTTTTTGATTTATAAAGAAAAGTGCTTTTTATAAGTTGGGAAATAATTTTAATCGCAATATAAGGGAACCGGAGGTTTTGACTGAGAAATAGCGATAATCGATGAAGATATTTCCATGTGAATTATGTGTGATACTGCTCCCAAAAGTAATTCCGATCTCCAAAAGATGATTTTGGTGTCATAAATATTTAATGTTTGTATGGGTTGTTAAAAAAATGGATATTCGACATAGTGTTATTAAGCCAAAGTAAATTGGCTGTTCATAACAAACAGGAGATTATTTATGCATAACGAAATGATTCAACCGTCGCACTTCGGCATCATTGCTCGCACTTGTATCGCCTCAGTAGTAATGTTGGCGGGTGTTTTCGCTCTTATTTAGTGGAGTGACGTAAGCTAGATTACGTTTTAGAAAACAAAAGCAAAATTCAGGGAATTACCTTCAGTTGTAAACGGTATTCCCCTGAAAATCACTCAAAGTAACCCCTTCTTAGCTGAGTAAGCTAAAAACCAAAGCACTTACCGCAACAATACCTGTGATCAGAACAAAATAGGTAGAGAGCTTTCCACGATACTGCTTCATCGACTCAATCTTATGTACCGCCAACATCGGCATAATGAACAAGATCATTGCGATAACTGGCCCAGATAACGCTTCCATCATGCCTAAAATACTTGGGTTCATGATTGCTGCAGCCCAAATTGACAAGAAAAGAACCACTACGCTAATACGATCAACACGTGTTTCAGACAAATTTGAGTGCTTTGTGATTAAGCCGTTCAAGCTTTCACGTGCGCCTAAGAAATGACCAAGGAAAGAAGAAGTGATCGCGACAAACGCCACCAAAGGACCAAGTGTTGCGATGAACGGGTTATCCGTTGCGTTTGCAAGGTAAGAGAGTACGGATACGTTTTGCGCTTTTGCCTGTGCAAGTTGCTCTGGCGAAAGTGCTAATACGCACGAGAAAACAAACAATAGTACGAATGCGATAAGCATGATGCTCGTGCGACGTAAAATCAGTTCGGCTTTTGCATCGGCATCATCGCCGTAGTGTCGGCGCTGAACATTGGCAAAGCTAGAGATCGCTGCTGCATGGCTAAACGAGAAAATCATAACAGGAACGGCTAACCACATTGTGCTCGCAAACGCACCCATGTCCGGTGTATCAAGCACGGGCATTGTCCAGTTCGGCATTAAGTAGAATGAGAGGAAAGCTAGAATCGCAACAAGTGGGTACACCATAACGGCAAACGCGCGCAGCATCACTTTTTCGCCCGCCATCATAATGGCAATCAAAGCGAACACTAATACGCCCGAAAGTAGCTCGCGTGGTAAGGCTTCCATTCCCGCTTGGTTCACCATAAAGCTGTCTACAGTATTGGTGATGCCCACGCCGTAAATTAACAGGATAGGAAAAATCGATAGGAAATAAAGCAGAGAGATTGAACGTCCCGCTTTTGCGCCAAAGTGCTCTTCAACCACATCGGTAAAGTCGGCATTTTTGATCTTAGAAGACAATACAAAGCGCGCTAAACCGCGGTGGGCGAGGTAAGTCATTGGAAATGCCAAAAACGCCATTGCGACTAGTGGCCAAAATCCACCGATGCCCAAGTTGATTGGCAGAAACAAAATACCGGCACCAACGGCGGTCCCGAATAGGCTAAGTACCCAATGTGTGTCATGTTTTGACCAAGAGGTTGTTGTGTTTAATTCACTAGAATTTAACGTATTTCGAGATTCTTTCACTTAAGACTCGCCTTTATAAAAATAATAATGTGGCGGATGGTATCTGTTTTAGTGATTGTTATCACATCAACTATGTGGTGAATCGTGCTGATAAAAAGACAATTTTGTAAATTATCAAACTATGAATATTTTTAAAAACTAGATTTATATTCTGAATTTTAATGTATGAATTGAAGTTATTTACCAAATTTTCAATATTTTTTGGTTTTAGATTTTGTGATTAAAATGTGTCCATGGTGGTGTTTGCTATGGATGAGGGCAAGGAAAGTGTTCCGCTCCAACTGTTTGAGTTGACAGCAAAAGTTGGGTTTAACGAAGGATTCCTCTATATTGCCGCAAACAAAGGAGTTTAGGAGTAGAGTTGAGATGGACATTTTGTCTGCGCGTAAAGAAGATTTAGCCGCCGTTTATGCTTTAGAAAACAAGTTGTTTGGGGAACATTCGTATCCTCAGTTTTTTATACGACAAGCGTACGATTGTTGGGGTGAAAGCTTGTTAGTTGCAAAGGAAGGAGAAGCAGTTGCTGGTTATGTGCTACTAACTACCAGCAATGTCGCGAAGCACTATTGGATAATGTCGCTAGCCGTAAATTCGGAATTTCGCGGTCGAGGAATTGCGAGATCATTAGTTGAGCGGGTGATGGCACCTCTGGCCGAAGGTTCTAATGTTAAACTGACGGTTGATCCTCTCAACCAACCTGCATTGTCTCTCTATCAATCTATGGGTTTTACCGTACTAGAAGAAGAAGCGAATTACTTCGGTGATGAAGAATCCCGCTTGGTGATGGAATTCGTAAAGTAGGCCTGCACAGAAATGAGTCTAATCTGCACTTAAAATGTGCGGATTTAAAAATACCCCGTTCATCATTTTTCATAATGCCTTGTAATTAAAGCATTTTCATTATTGGCACTTTGTTTGCTATTTGTAGAATGTTCATCGTTAACTCGATGACCGCTCTCCAGAGCAGGCGGAGATGCGGGTTAGGGTATTACTTTTTAAAAATGTACTTACAGCGTTAAAGGCATTGCAGCCTCTCCAGTTTGGAGAGGCTTTTTTTTGCTCGCATGGTTGTGTTTGTAAGTCGTGTTGGTCAATAGCAGGAGGCGTAATGTCGCAAGGATGCAGAAAAACGACCTGTCCTTATTGCGGGGTAGGATGCGGGGTTGAAGTAAACTCAAAAGGAATTGTTGGGGACGATAACCATCCTGCGAACGCGGGAGCCTTATGTGTGAAAGGTGTTGCGTTGGCTGAAAGCTTAAACATGCCATCACGCCTTTTGTATCCGAAGCTTGTCACCAAGGAGCGGCCACAAGGTAAAGAAATTCACTGGTCGCAAGCCACAAACATGATTGCTGAAAAGATCCATCAAGCTAAAGCGGAGTTTGGGCCTGATTCCGTCGCGATGTATGTGTCAGGTCAGTTATTAACGGAAGACTATTACGTTGCTAACAAGCTGATGAAAGGGTACGTCGGCAGCGCTAATATCGATACGAACTCGCGTTTGTGTATGTCATCGGCAGTTGCCGCACACATTCGCGCTTTTGGTGAGGATGTTGTGTCGGTCAATTATGACGACATTGATAGCACGGAATTACTGATTATCTGCGGAGCGAATACAGCATGGACGCACCCGGTGTTATTTCGTCGAATTCAACAAGCGAGAGAGAGAAATCCAAGCCTCAAGTTAGTGGTGATCGATCCACGAGAAACTGTTACGGCGCAGCAAGCCGATTTACATTTAGCGATAAAAAACGATGGGGATGTGTCTCTTTTTAATGGGCTGCTCAAGTTTCTTATCGAAAAGCAATGCATTGACTCTCAGTACATAAATTCCTATACCAGCGGGTTTGATGCGCTTGCAAAAGAAGTAACTCAGCGGCGTTACAATGTCACTAATTTAGCAGCTGATGTAGGCGTTTCACAAGACAAACTCACAACGTTTTTCCAATGGTTTGCCCACAGCCCGACTGCGATTACGCTTTTTTGCCAAGGGGTCAATCAAGCCGAAAATGGTGTCGATAAAGGCAATTCGATCATCAATGCGCATTTAGCAACGGGTAAAATTGGCAGGGTGGGCTGTGGCCCGTTTTCCATTACCGGGCAACCTAATGCAATGGGCGGGCGAGAAGTTGGCGGTTTAGCCAATCAATTAGCGGTGCACCGAGGGTTTGATGGCGAATCCATTCAACAAGTACAAGCGTTTTGGGAGTCACCAGAAATTGCTACAAAACCGGGGTTAAAAGCGGTTGAACTGTTTGAAGCGGTTGAGCGTGGTGAGATTAAAGTCCTGTGGATCATGGCGACCAACCCCGTTGTCTCTTTGCCAGACAATCAGTTGGTTAAGAGGGCGCTAGAACGATGTCCGTTTGTGATTGTCTCGGATATTACCGCTGAGTCGGATGTTGCGCGTTATGCCGACTTGTTGCTTCCGGCGGCTGGATGGGGTGAAAAACAGGGGATGGTGACGAATTCTGAACGTCGGATTTCAAGACAGCGTCAGTTCCAAAACCCTCCCGGCGAGGCAAAATCGGACTGGTGGGCAGTGAGCCAAGTCGGGCAAGCATTATGCACCTTAGAAGAGACAAAGAATGGTTTTGATTTTGACTCTGAACACGAGGTGTTTTGCGAGTACGCTGCCATGACAGGCATGAATACGAAGTCGCCTTTAAAGCTAGATCTTTCTCAATATGCCAATTTGAATGAGCAAGAGTACGAAGAGTGGCAGCCAACCCAATGGGGCGGTGAGCGACCGTTTTCCGATGGCGTGTATTCTCACCCAGATGGTAAAGCGCGGTTTGTAGTAACTCGCGAATCGCCACAGCGTTTAGCCAGAACGAAAGGCTGGTGGCTCAATACGGGCAGACAACGAGATCAATGGCACACCATGACACGTACAGGCCATATTGCACACCTTGCCGCCTCTGAGTTAGAACCAACCGTGTACATGAACACACTCTCTGCCACTCAAAATCGTTTAAAAGCAGGACAACTCACCAAGCTGTTTCAGCCTACTTCAAACACCAGTATTTATGCCAAAGTTGCCATTGATGACGGTTTAGGTTTTCAGGAGCTGTTTATGTCAATGCACTGGGCTGGTCGATATGGCGGTGAAAGCAGTGTTAACGCGATAGTAAACAGCGCAAAAGACCCTATTTCTGGGCAGCCTGCATTTAAGTCGTCTTATGTTGAAGTGCAGGACGCGGCGGTAAAAACCTACGGTATGTTCATCGGGACACAGTTTGATTCCAGCAAGTTTCTCTACAGCGCATTTCAAGCAGAAAGTAATTTGGGCATCTGGCGCTTTGCACACGATAAACGACCAAAAAAGCAGAGTTTTTGTCGAACGGAAAAGAGCCGCAGAATTGCGATAGATATTGCCCAAGGTTGGCTAGCGGTGGATTACGACCTTGTTGGGGAAGTTCGTATCATTCGTTCGGTTTTGGTGGTGTCTAGTGAACCGATTCAAACCGACTACACCAACTTTACCGGCTTGATTGGTAAGCCGATGGAGCTATCGCAGCTTCTTACCATCACTCAATCGCAAAGCAGTGCCAAACTGGTTTGTAGTTGTTTCCGCGTCACCGATAAACAGATACATGACGCGATGGAGAAACAAGACTGCACTTCACTGACTCAACTTCAAAACAAACTCAAATGTGGAACTAACTGTGGCTCGTGCGTTTCTCAAATCAAACAGATGGTCGATAGCCATCAGCATCAAAAGGGCAAACAGCAAGCGAGCCAGCAAAGTCTGGCTATTCAAATAAAGTAAGTCACAAAGAGGATAAGCACATGGAAGCGTCTTATCAAAAGTCTTGGTTTAAGAAAGGACAAGCGGACCAGAGTCAAAAACGCTCGTCTCGCTTTTCTAGGCATGACCAAGCAAGCAAACTGAACCAACTTTTAGAAGACCAATCCGTAGATCTAGATGTGAACCACAAAGGTTTTGTCTCAATTGTCGGAGCAGGCCCGCACGATCCAGACTTGTTAACGGTGAAGGCAGTGAAAGCAATTATGTCAGCAGAGGTGCTGTTGTACGACCGTCTGGTTAACAAAGATATTTTGGAGTTGGCTTCGCCACAAGCCGATTGGATTTACGTGGGAAAACGATGCGGACAACCTAGTATTGGTCAGGAAGAAATTTGTGACTTGATGGTGTCGCTCGCTCAGCAAGGAAAGCGAGTTGTACGCTTAAAAGGGGGAGATCCTTTCGTATTTGGCCGTGGAGGTGAAGAGGCATTAGCACTCGTCAAACACTCAATTGCTTACGAAGTCATCCCCGGTATTACTGCAGCGATTGGTTGTTCCGCAAACAGCTTGATTCCGCTGACTCATCGTGGTGTTGCTCGCAGCGTTACCTTTGTGACAGGGCAAGTGGTAACAGGCGCATTTGAAGCGTGGAGCCAACTGATCCAAAGCGGACAAACATTAGTCTTCTATATGGGGTTAGAAAAGTCATCGCAAATACAAACGGGTTTAATAGGCTCTGGTTTGAGAGAAGATTTCCCAGTCGCGATCATCACTCATGGTTGTAGCCCCCAACAGCAAGTGTATGTTACCCAACTCAATCAGCTCAATGAGTTATCGATTACACTCAAAGGCATCAGCCCAGCATTGATTGTGATGGGAGAAGTTGTCAAACTGCGCGAACAACTAATAGAAACCGTACAGTCAGTGACGGAATACGAGGGAATATGAGCAGCATTTTGGAATGTATCAGAACAGTCGGTCGTGGCGAGCGTGGTAGAAAACCACTGAACTTTGACCAAGCGTTTCGAGTTATGGATGAATACCTAAACGGTGAGTGCGACGACGATCAGATGGCGATGTTATTGATGCTTATCCGCGTACAGAACGAGACTCAACAAGAAATCGCTGGCTTTGTGAAAGCATTCCAATCCCGCATGCCTGCCATTGGCGCAGACATTGACTGGCCATGTTACGCAGGCAAACGTGAGGCGGCAGGTCAGCCTTGGCACCTGTTGGCAGCGAAGATCCTTGCCGATAATGGTCATAAAGTGTTGATGCATGGTTATCACGACCGCCAATCTGGTCGTTTACACGTAGAAGATTACCTCGACAAATTTGCTATCAAGAAAGCGGAATCAGCAGAAGACGCAAAGCGTGTGTTAGAAACACAAAACATCGTTTATCTACCGCTGAGTGCGTTTGCGCCGCAAGCAGAAACCATGATCGGTTGGAAGAATCGTTATGGGCTTAGAACGCCGATTAATACCGTGGTTCGAGCACTGAACCCGGGGCAGGCGACAGTCGGTATTCGTGGTAGCTTCCATCCTGGTTTCCAGCAGCTCCACGCTGAAGTCGAGCACGAAATTGGCCAAACGGCGCATGCTGTGGTGTCGTTTAAAGGCCAGTCGGGTGAGTCCGAATACAACCCGAAAGTAAGCCAGACAGTATGGCTTAGTCAAACCAGTGGCGTGACATCTCACTACTGGACAGAGCAAATGCTGTCAGAGGTGCCAATGCCTACGGCTTGTCCATTTGGTACAGAAGAAACCGACATGAATCAAATGGCGAACACGGTGTTAGCTACCATGACGGTTGTCTTGTTTGCTGAAATGCATGACAGAGAACAAGCTTTTGAACGTGCATTTTTGTACTGGGCGTCGTATTGCGCAGCGAACTGATTGCATGACTGCCTAAAGATACAAAGTTGTTGGATCGGAATCCTTTATCTATTGTTTGTGTATGCTCGTCAGTGATGAATTTATCACCACAAGTCTCTCTTTGCTGGTTAGCATAAACATCACCATTGCGGTGATGGGTTTACTTTTCGATAAGAAATGAGGACATGGATAATGCTAAAGCACACGACGTCAAGTGAAAAGGCGGCTCACCCCATCCCGCAAGAAGCCTTCGATTGGTACGACGAATACGCGCACGGAAAGATCTCGCGCCGAGAATTTCTTAATCGGCTTGGTGGCCTTGCGGTGCTAGGGTTTAGCATGACCGCACTGGTTGACGCGCTGACACCAAATTACGCGCTTGCCGAGCAAGTCTCCTTCAATGATCCTGAAATCAAAGCCACGTACGAAACCTTTTCGTCGCCGAATGGGCATGGTGAAGGGCGTGGTTACTTGGTGATGCCTCAGAAAAAGACCATCAAATCACCAACGGTTTTGGTGATTCATGAAAACCGTGGCCTCAACCCTTACATCAAAGACGTCGCTAGACGACTAGCGAAAGATGGTTTTATCGCCTTTGCTCCCGATGCTCTCTACCCGTTAGGTGGGTATCCGGGAAATGATGATGAAGGGCGAGCAATGCAAAAAGAGATGGACAGAGCCAAGATTGAGCAAGACTTTATAGCGGCCGCTAAATTTATCAAACAGCACGAACATGGAAACGGCAAGCTTGGCGCGGTTGGTTTCTGTTTTGGTGGTTATGTCGTCAATATGCTGGCGGCAGTTATGCCAAATGAGCTCGATGCAGGCGTACCTTTTTATGGAACACCAGCTGCAGAAGAGATTCAAAAACAAGTGAAAGGCCCATTAATGTTGCATTTCGCAGGGTTGGATAAACGTGTGAATGACACTTGGCCTTCGTACGAGCAGCAGTTGATTGCTTCAGGTGCGAAGTACCAAGCTTTGATGTATGAAAACGTCAATCATGGTTTCCACAACGACTCAACCGCACGTTACGCACCCGAGGAAGCGGCTCTTGCTTGGGAACGTACCTTAGCTTTCTTCAAAGAACATCTCATCGCCAGTTAATCGGAGTTGGCACATTCCTTGTTTTATCTCCTTTAGTGAGTGAGATATTAACAAGGAATGTGCATGACTCAATCAACGTCAAAAACACCCATTATCGTCTGCTGTGACAGCCTTCAAGAGCAAGCTCGATTGTCCGGCTTATTGAGCAAAGATTACGACAACATCATCGGTAGCCAATTGGCACAACTAGAAACGCTGATACAGAGAGAACCATCGGCAAGCGTTGTGGTTGGATGGCAGCAGCCAACCGCAGAGCTGCGTTTGATCGTCGATTTCTGCCGACAAAAAACGGTACCACTTCTAATCGTATTAAAACAATTATCTTCTAATGATATCAATCGGTTATCAAGCCAAATGGATTATGTGTTGATGCCTCATGATACTGAGTTTGCTCTTCAACCTTGGATTGACCACGCAACCTTGGTACGTGAGCGGTTCGAGAGAATGAATTCAGAAATTGAATCGCTGACGAACAAGATTGAAGAGCGAAAGCTGGTGGAAAAAGCCAAAGGCTTATTGATGAAAGTGCACAATGTAGATGAGGAACACGCGTACAAAGCAATGCGAAACTCTGCAATGCAATCGAGTCAAACGCTTACTCAAGTTGCGAAGAACCTGATTACGGCATTGCAGTTAATGGATTAACTTCTCTACTACTTTGGAGTTATGGTGAAAATTCTACCGTGGTGCGTGTTGCACTAACAGTAAGCAAATACAATTGTTTGGTAACTAGGGTTAACTCTAATTTACTGTATTTAAAGTGAAAAATTAGTTGGCACAGTAATTGGATTAGTTAGAACGGGTTTATTGTTGAATCGCTTATCTCAATTATCAATGGCGGTAATTGCAGACTTAGCAACGGCGCTACTGCTCTTCGGAGTAGTAGCGCTTTTTTTATGGGAGCAATCCAATGAAATGGAGTTCGATGCTGAAAGTGTCAGCAATTTCGTTATCGGTAATCACCACGGTTAGCGCAAAGGCAGGGTTGGGTGAACCAGAAATTGAAGACCTGAAGTTTGGTTTTATTAAGTTAACCGATATGGCGCCGCTAGCGGTTGCCTATGAGCAAGGCTTTTTTGAAGACGAAGGGTTATACGTCACGCTCGAAGCGCAAGCAAACTGGAAAGTGCTGTTGGACCGCGTTATCGATGGTGAACTCGATGGCGCGCATATGCTGGCAGGGCAGCCGTTGGGCGCGACGATTGGTATCGGAACAAAAGCAGAAGTGATTACCGCGTTCAGCATGGATTTGAATGGCAACGCAATCACGGTTTCCAATGACACGTGGGAACAGATGAAGCCACACATACCAAAGCAGCCAGATGGCAAACCTGTACATCCAATCAAAGCGGATTCGTTGAAGCCCGTCGTTGACAGTTATCGCGACAAGGGCAAGTCATTCAATATGGGCATGGTGTTTCCTGTTTCTACTCACAATTACGAGTTGCGTTATTGGCTTGCTGCTGGTGGGATTCATCCAGGTTTTTATGCACCAGAATCCGGTGACAACAGTGGTCAGTTGGATGCTGACGTTCTTTTGAGTGTTACACCGCCACCACAAATGCCAGCAACAATGGAAGCGGGCACGATCAAAGGGTACTGCGTAGGCGAACCATGGAACCAACAAGCCGTATTTAAAGGCATTGGTACGCCAGTTGTGACCGATTACGAGATCTGGAAGAACAACCCAGAGAAAGTGTTTGGTGTTTCCAAAGCTTGGGCTGAGAAGTATCCAAATACGCACATTCGCGTAGTGAAAGCCTTGATTCGAGCGGCACATTGGTTGGATGAAAACGACAATGCCAACCGCCAAGAAGCTGTGAAGATGTTGGCGAAGAGCGAGTACGTCGGAGCCGATGCCGAAGTTATCGCCAACTCAATGACCGGAACATTTGAATACGAGAAAGGCGACAAACGAGACGTGCCAGACTTCAACGTGTTCTTCCGTCATAACGCCACTTATCCGTATTACAGCGATGCGATTTGGTACCTGACCCAAATGCGTCGCTGGGGACAAATCTCAAGTGAGAAATCCGATGATTGGTACATGGATGTCGCAAAAGAGGTTTACCGTCCGGACATTTACCAACAAGCGGCACAAGCACTGATTGAAGATGGTGTGTTGAGCAAAAAAGACTTCCCAGATTTTAGTGCTGAAGATGGTTTCCGTGCGCCACAAACACACTTTATCGACAACATCGTTTATGACGGTCGCGAGCCAAATAAATATCTAGAGAAGTTCTCTATCGGGCTTAAAGGAAAAGACAAGGTTTAACCATAACGATAAACGCCACAGGCGAGGGAATTCGCTTGTGGCAACAAGGATGTAAATTTCTTAGGAGTGAGTATGTCTAGTAATGTCATTTCCCTGTTTCCTGCTAAGCAGGTAGTGAACCGAAGTCGGTTGGTGCTTTTGCCCGTCATTGGCTTGCTGATCTTTTTGGCAATGTGGCACTTAGCAGCGAGAGAAGTGCAAACTTCATTAGGTACGCTACCGGGACCTGTGCAAACTTTTCAGCAGTTCAGCAACCTTGTCGATGACCATTGGCAAGAGCGAGAAAAGGAACAAGCGTTTATCGAACGTCAGGAAAAACGTAATGCTGCGAAGTTAGCGAAGAATCCAGACGCCGAAGTAAAGATTCGTCCTTACACTGGTAAACCGACGTTCTTCGACCAAATCATAACAAGCTTAGTGACTGTGACTGCAGGCTTTCTGTTGGCGACGGTTATTGCGATTCCGCTTGGCATCGTGCTTGGTCTTAATCAAGGGCTGTATCAAGCGTTCAACCCAATCATTCAATTGCTCAAGCCCGTATCACCTTTGGCTTGGCTGCCTATCGTCACTATGGTTGTAAGTGCCACTTATGTGAGTGATGACCCGATGTTTGCTAAGTCGTTCATTAACTCTCTGATCACAGTGGCGCTGTGTAGCTTATGGCCGACGCTGATTAATACCGCCGTGGGCGTAACGAGCGTTGATAAAGACTTGGTCAACGTGAGCAAAGTACTTCAACTTTCGTGGTGGCAGCACATTCGCACCATCGTTTTACCTTCTGCCATTCCAATGATCTTCACCGGTTTACGTCTTTCTTTAGGTATCGCTTGGATGGTGTTGATTGCGGCAGAAATGCTCGCTCAGAACCCAGGGTTAGGCAAGTTCGTTTGGGATGAATTCCAGAACGGCAGCTCGGCATCATTGGGTCGCATCATGGTGGCGGTCATCACGATCGGCTTTATTGGTTTGATGCTCGATAGAGGCATGCTGCAACTTCAAAAGTGGTTGTCTTGGAATAAACAACAAGCGTTGAGATAAGGGAAAAGATCATGGAAAAAGCATTATTAGATCTAACGCGTTTAGGGATGCGATTCCCAACGCCAGATGGCGAATTCATCGCGCTTAAGAACGTCGATTTACAAATCAATAAAGGTGAGTTTGTATCCCTGATTGGTCACTCTGGCTGTGGTAAATCAACGGTTTTGAACTTAGTCGCAGGGCTGTACATGTCAACAGACGGCGGCGTGATAGTCGATGGGCGAGAGGTGGCAGGGCCGGGACCCGACCGCGCGGTGGTGTTCCAAAACCATTCATTATTGCCTTGGTTAACCGTGTATCAAAACGTTGAGCTCGCAGTTAAACAAATTGCCGGCAAAAAGGGCAAAGCGTGGATTCAGGAGCAAGTGAATCACTATGTGGAGTTGATTCAAATGCAGCATGCCGCGCACAAAAAGCCGGATGAAATCTCGGGTGGTATGAAGCAGCGAGTCGGCATTGCGAGAGCACTGGCACTTCAACCGAAGGTTTTGCTAATGGATGAGCCATTTGGCGCGTTGGATGCGTTAACTCGTGCGCATTTACAGGATGCACTGATGAAGATTCAAGCCGAGCTGAACAACACCGTCATCATGATCACCCATGACGTGGATGAAGCGGTGCTGCTATCCGACAAAATCGTGATGATGACCAACGGACCGGCTGCAACTATTGGTGAAGTGTTAGAAGTGAATCTACCTCGCCCTCGTGAGCGTGTTGCACTGGCAGATGATGCGCAGTATCAGAAGTGTCGACAAGCGGTGTTGAAGTTCCTTTACGAGAAGCAATCTAAAACCGAGATCCCAGCTTCGAAAGAAGACAAACCCAAAACCGCAGCGCAAACGGCATAAGGAGGCAGCGATGAACAGTCCTTTAACGATCCCAGTAAAGAACGCATTGAGCCACATCGTTGTGGTAGGTAACGGTATGGTCGGGCAACACCTCGTCGAGCAATTAGTGCAGAAAAACGCGCATTTGGAGCACAGAGTTACCGTGATTGGTGCAGAGCGTTTTATCGCGTATGACCGTGTACAGTTGTCCTCTTTGTTTGCGGGTAAGTCTTATGATGATTTAATGCTGAGTAACCAAGAATGGTACGACATGCATGGCATCCAACTCGTACTTGGCAGCCAAGTAACAGGCATCGACAGAGAGCAAAAGCGCATTCTGCTGGATGGTGAAGATGTGCTGGGTTACGACCAACTCGTGCTCGCGACTGGTTCGTACCCATTTGTGCCGCCAATTGAAGGTAAAGACCGCGACAACGTGTATGTCTACCGTACACTTGATGACCTTTCACAAATCAAAAAAGCATGTGAAGGCGCAAGAACAGGCGCAGTGATTGGCGGTGGCTTGTTGGGTTTAGAGGCGGCAAATGCACTCAAACTATTGGGGCTAGAAACTCACGTCATTGAATTTGCGCCTCGCCTGATGCCCGTGCAGTTAGACGATGGTGCTGGCTTAGTGCTAAAAGAGAAGATTGAAGCGCTAGGGCTAACCGTTCACACCTCAACGGGTACGGAACGAATCTGCGATGGTGAAACGGCTAAGCATCGTATGGTGTTTAAAGACAAAGATCCTCTCGAAGTGGATGTGATTGTCTTTTCCGCAGGCATTCGCCCTCAAGATGAGCTGGCAAAAATGGCTGAGCTAGAAGTAGGCGAGCGAGGTGGCATTGTGATCAATAACCAATGCCAAACCAGCGATGAGAATATTTATGCGATTGGCGAATGTGCCCTTTGGGAGCAGAAGATATTCGGTTTAGTCGCACCCGGTTACACCATGGCGAGAACTACAGCCGATGTCTTGACTGGAATGCCGAGCGAAGGTTTTAAAGGTGCAGACATGAGCACCAAACTCAAACTCCTTGGGGTGGATGTGGCGTCTATCGGCGATGCACAAATGCAAACGGAAGGCGCACAAGAAATGGTATTGCAAGATGCGGTTGCAGGCATCTACAAAAAGCTGGTGGTTGATGCGAGTGGCACTCAATTGCTTGGTGCGATTCTCGTTGGTGACAACAGCGACTACGATGCGCTCTTACAGTGTTATTTGAACAAAACTGTCCTGCCAGACCACGCGGCGAACCTGCTGTTTGATACCGGAATGCTGGACGGAGAGATGCCAGACAGCGCCATAATCTGTTCTTGTCACAACATCACAAAAGGCGACTTAGTTGCCGAGATTCAAGCTGGCACAACCAACCTGACGGACCTTAAAGCCAACACCAAAGCTGGTACTGGCTGTGGTGGCTGTAGCAATATGGTGAAGTCGGTATTGGATACGCAATTGGCAGCCATGGGGGTAGAGGTTAACAACCACCTTTGTGAGCACTTTGAGCTCAGTCGCCAAGAGATGTTCCATATTTGCCAAGTGGAACAAATCAAAGACTTCGACACCTTAATTGCACTGCATGGCAAAGGGCATGGGTGTGATATCTGTAAGCCGACAGCGGCATCTGTGTTTGCTTCTTTGTGGAATGAACACATCATGGAGCCACAGCATCAATCTCTGCAAGATTCCAACGATGCCTTTATGGCGAACCTGCAAAAAGATGGCTCTTACTCGATTGTGCCTCGTGTGCCAGGCGGCGAAATCACACCAGACAAACTTATCGTGTTAGGCGAAGTTGCTCAGCAATACGATCTGTACACCAAGATCACTGGCGGTCAGCGCGTGGATTTATTTGGTGCGCAGTTAGAGCAGCTTCCTGAAATCTGGCAAACCTTAATTGATGCTGGTTTTGAAACAGGGCACGCCTACGGCAAATCGGTGCGCACCGTGAAATCTTGCGTCGGCTCTACTTGGTGTCGCTATGGTGTTGATGATTCGGTTGGATTAGCCATTGAGTTAGAGAACCGTTACAAAGGATTGCGAGCGCCCCATAAGCTTAAGTTTGCCGTATCGGGCTGTACTCGCGAGTGTGCAGAAGCGCAAAGTAAAGACATTGGGGTGATCGCCACTGAAAACGGCTGGAATCTATACGTTTGCGGTAATGGCGGCATGAGACCAAGACACGCTGATTTGTTTGCATCCGACTTATCCAAATCAGAGTTGATCACCATGATTGACCGAGTTTTGATGTTCTACGTCAGCACAGCTGATCGCTTGCAGCGTACGTCGGTGTGGATGGAGAACATGGAAGGGGGCTTAGATTACCTTAAACAAGTGATTTTGGATGACTCTCTGAATCTATGTGATTCTTTGGACGAACAAATGGCGCGAGTCGTAGATACCTATCAATGTGAGTGGAAGAGTACGCTGGATAATCCTCAAAAACTGCAACGCTTCCGTCCTTTCTTGAACAGCACGGCGGGCAGTAAAGTCTTACCGTACCAGCGTGTACGCGGTCAGCGTATTCCGGCGAAACAGGAGGTGTAAATGGCAGCTTTAACCAAAGTGAAATTGTGTCAGCTTGATGATCTAATGCCGTTCATCGGTGCCACAGTGTTGATTGAAGGCGAGCATGTCGCGTTATTCTACATTCCTGATAACGGTGTTTACGCTGTTCAGGATTGGGACCCAATTGGTAAGGCTTATGTGATGAGTCGAGGGATTGTCGGTGATATCGATGGTGAGATGTGTGTTGCGTCACCACTGTACAAACAGCATTTCAGCTTAAAGAGCGGGCAGTGTTTGGAAGACGAGGCGCACTGTCTAAAAACGTGGCGAGTAACGGTCGACGATAATCAGGTTTGTTATTTAGTCGAAGAATGATCCTCGAAATTAGCTTGCTCGATATGAGTAAATTCTTAGCGTAAGAGACAAGCGAATAAAGCTCCAGAGACAGCACAGTATGGCTCTGGAGCTTTTAATTATTTGGAAGGGTTCACTTGTAGTTCGGTATAGCCAGTCGAGTTGTCCACCGCTCTAGTGAACTCAAGTTCTGAGTAAGAATGGATGATCAATTCTGCGGTAGTATCAATCACTGTGCCTTCCAGCAAATGCCCGCCCCAGACTCGTCCTTCACGATCAGACACCGAGATATGAACGTGCTGATGCTCAGGCGTTAGGGTTCCCATTACTGAGACAATTTCAAATGGCTCTTGTTTGGTTAACGTACTCTCTGCACCTGCCAAACGAAGGTTGAGGTGAGAGACACAGCCAACGCATGAGGCAATCGAGCCTGCTTTGATACCGTGCTGCTCGACCAATTTCGCTAGGCTCAGCTTTAAGTCCATACCTTTGGTAAGACGTACTGCTATTACTTCAATCGACATATTACTTCCTAATCAAAACCAGCAAGCAGGAAAGCGCCGTATCCAAGTCGGCATAACGTTTGGCTTTGCCAAGTACGCGCATCCCTTGCATGTTGTTGAGAACGAAACGAGCGAGTTCTTCTGTTTTCAGCGTTTTCGGCACTAAGGTTTCTTTTTGCGCATTAGTCAGCGCATCCGCAATGATGTCGATAAGATGGTCAAATAAGAAATGCCCTTTGCGCAGTACATCATCGTCTTCGCCAGCGTGCTCAATCAATGCATTTTGAATAAAACACCCACAGTTGCGTTTGCGTTGCAGCTCTGCAAAGGACTTAAGGAAAGACTCAAGTTCTGGCAGGGATGCGCCGTCTTTCTCTAAGTCGGTGAGTGAGGGCAATGAGACTTTTTTTAGATAAGCATCCAGTGCTTCGTAGTAAAGCTGCTGCTTATCACCATAGGTGTTGTAAAGGCTAAAGCGGTTGATATTCAACTCGTCAGTGAGATCAGAAATGGATGTATTAGCAAAACCTTTGCGCCAAAAAACGTCCATAGCGACTAAGAGTTTTTCTTCTCGATCGAAGTTGGCTTTTCTTGCCATATGCGTACCTACCTGAGCGGTTTTTCTCAAACCACTCCTAAACTTATTGAACAACTTTTTGGAAATGAAGTTCTTGACTGATCGTTTATAAACTGGCTACAGTATATCCTAACCAATCGGTTAGAAAAAGAAAAAGGATACAAAATGAAGCTCTATGAGACAGCGATGACTCCAAGTTGTAAGCGAGTTAGCATTTTTTTAAAGGAAATCGGTGGAGAGGTTGAGCGTGTCGCGTTGAACGTGCGCGAGGGTGATAATCTGTCTGAATCTTTCAAGCAAAAAAGCGTGAATGGCAAAGTGCCATTACTGGAGCTAGACGATGGCACAACGATCTGTGAAAGCGTGGCTATTTGCCGCTATCTCGATGAAGCGTTTGAAAATGACTTAGCTCTGTTTGGCGCAAATCAATTAGAACGAGCACAGGTGGAAATGTGGCACCGTGTCGTCGAGTTCCAAGGCCTTTATGCGGCATTCCAAGCGTTTCGCAACATTACGGCGATCTATCAAGATCGTGAAAACTGTGTGGCAGCGTGGGGTGAAGAATCCAAGTCTCGCGTCCTCGAGTTTTTGCCAACCTTAGATAAACGTTTGTCAGAGAGTGAATACATTGCGACAGACCAGTTTTCCGTTGTCGATATTACCGGTTATATTTTCATTGGTTTTGCGGTGAATGGTTTGAGTATTGAAGTCTTCGAGAAGTACCCAAACATCGCTCGCTGGTTTGAACAAGTGTCTGCCCGAGACGCATTCCAAAGCTAATTTTTTCGCAGCGAGCGTTTTCTCTCTCGCTGCGTATTGAACGCCAATGACAAAAAGGTATTCAAATACTTCAAGTTTTCTCTTCTTTTTTTACTCATCTCCTATAATTATTTTTATATACAACAACCTCAATAGGCTTCAATGCGTTTTAGAGCAGAGTGCTCTTAGTCTGTAGACGTTCTTTTCATTTAGAGATGTCTGGCAAGAGACAAGGAGAGGTTATGAATCTTCAAATCAAAACCATCAACAACGTACTGTTTGCTTCGCTCGTTGTTTCTATTTTTGGTTTAGTTGCGATGTACCTGAACTATACGCAGCAAAGTGATCAAATAGAGCAATTGCGCGGGCAGCTTATCGAAAAAGAAAATCAGATCGTCATTTCAAACGAAGCATTGTCTTACACCCGTTATCAACATCAACTTTTAGCCGAAGACTACAGTCGTTTTAGAGATGAGCAGTCAATAAACAGAGTTCTTCGTTAGTCGCTACCAGCGTTGAGGAGAGAGATGAAACCAATCTTATTGGTCGACGATAGCAAAACGGTATTGCTTTACATGACCTCCGCATTGCAAAAGCAAGGGTACGAAGTCGTCGCGGTGGAGGACGGTGAGTCTGCACTTGAAGTCCTGACGCACCGAAAAGATATTCAGTTTGTTCTCAGTGACCTGATGATGCCTGGGCTCAGTGGTATTGATTTGTGTCGTGTACTCAAATCTGCGGCGTTTGAGCGGTATATCTTTTTTGTCCTGCTTTCTTCACGCAATGATCAGGGCTCGATTGTTAAAGGCATTGACGCTGGCGCGGATGATTTCGTAGATAAAAAAACATCGGTAGAAGAGCTTCAAGCACGCATACGAGCAGGGTTTCGTACTCTCGATTTGCACAATATGTTACTCGCGAGAAATCAAGAATTAGACGTCGCTTACCAAACGATTCGCCAAGATCTAGAATCTGCTGGTGATCTCATGAGGCAGCTTTTACCGGTAGAGCTGCAAATCGGAGCGACAAAATTAAGTTATTCCTATCTTCCTTGTTCTCAGCTTGGTGGGGATATGCTCGGTTATGCTGCGCTTGATGAGCAGCATGTGGCGTTTTATGTATTCGATGTTTCTGGGCACGGTGTCTCTTCTGCTCTGATGTCGTTTTCCATTCAAAAAACGTTATCTCGAAGCTGTGGGCCGGAGTCGGTAACGACAGATCTTGTCGAGGGCGAATATGTTGTTTCGGAGCCGAATGTGGTGGTGGAGAGGCTCAACCTTCGATATCAACAAACACCTGACAGCCAATTGTACTTCACAATCGTTTACGCAGTTTTGAATACTCAAACAGGCAAACTGAGGTACTGTACCGCCGGTCACCCTAAGTTCTTATGGCGACATCAATCAGAAGCAACCATTGATATGGTTGGTGATGAGAATTTTATAGTAGGCGCGTTAGCACCAATGCAATACAAGGGCGGGGAAATTACGTTAGAACCAAACGACTCGATTTGGTGTTTTTCTGATGGCGTGGTTGAAGCGCGGTACGACAATGAGCTTTTCTCTGTAAATCGTTTAATCGCGAACGTACAGAGCGTTTCTGGACTTCCATTTGAAGCACAGGTGTCTTCTGTCGTCGAAAGTATTAAACGTTGGCAAGTGAAGGAAGAGCTAGACGACGATTTGACGCTTTTACAACTTCAATGGTCTGGTCCAAACACGTCGACATGTGAGGGTGAGGATGACTGATTACGAGTTTAAAAAAACGTTTCTTAGCTCACTAAAATCTTCCCGTGAGGCGAGTAAGCAGCTTGCCGAGTTTCTATTTCAGCATCAGGTATTGGTAAGTGATGTCCAACACCTCGAATTGTGCGTAGTTGAGGTGATGAACAATGCCTTTATACACTCCTACGATGAGCAGGAAGGCGAGCCGATTGAGCTCGAATGTGCAATCTTATCTGACTCTAAGTCTACTCAGATCGAAATGCGTATTTCTGATTACGGTCGTCCTATTAAAAAATCGGTTTTCCAAGAGCACACGAATAAAGAAATAACAGCCCCAAGCTTGTTTGATGAAGACAGCTGGATGTCGTCAGGAAGGGGATTAATGTTAATCAGTAATCTAGTTGACAGTTTTCAGGTATTGAGATGTGGTCGAAAAAACACGTTTGTATTGATTAAAAGAGAGGGGCGTCTAACAACCAAGCAAAGTTCTGTCACTTTACCTGGTTCTTAGTTTTCGTCCATGACGAGTTAGCTTTCTTTATTTGGTATCGGTGGTGGAAGCCGATGACAGAAGCGCTTCCAGTTCCTCTCTGGTCAACAAGTCTTGCGGATTTAGCATCCCGCTCTCGTCGTCCAAAGACATTTTGGTTCTGCTGATCAAATATCGCTTTTGAGTAGGAGTTAAGTCCTTGAGCGAATCAATCAACTCCTTGAAATGGTTGTTGTCCATGTTCATAATTTCCCCGTTCTAAGCCTTAAGGTGTTTTATTTTAAGTTTTCTAAGTAAGCGAAAATCTGCTTTTTAATTGTCACCAGCTCGTTATTAACTATAGTTATATCTTCGCATTCTGGTGCAGTATTGTTTCTTGTACTTGTTTCTATCTTCTCCAGCGCAACAACTGCGATATCTTCTCCAAAGCCTTCTAGAATACCTTTCAAGCTGTGTGCCATCAGATACAGCTCTGGCCAATTTTGTTGTACGAACATTTCATTTAGTTGTTCTGTCGCATCAGAGTAATCCTCCAAGTACGTTGAAAAGACAGCAATGATAATGTCTACGTCATTGTCCATGTATTGATTGAGCAATTCGAAGTTGATCATTTTCACTCCCTGTCGGTTACGTGATAGCTAAACGGTTCGGGTATCTGGCTAGAAAAAGAACCAGAGAGATAATCGCTTAACCATCGTGACCAATTTGGTGGTAATGCCCTTTGTTTTAGGAAGTTAACCACCGACTCCGAATTAGAATGGTGTTGTTGGTCCGGCGCTGCCAGAGTGTTCAGTTTTGTCTCTACTGAAAATGGATAGTCGTATTCGTGTGGTACGATATTGCACTCTTGAAGTCGGACTGATGAACACGATTGATTGATGACTCCGAGCAAGCTGCGTCTGATAGAAAACTCACCAAAAAATGCTAATAGCGGAAGGGCTTGTTTCAATAATGCTATCGGCATTTGTGTTGGAATATCGTAAAAGTAACTCAATGACTCTAGCAATTTTAGGTGCGCTTCTGCCGCGCGAGACTCGACGAGAAGTAGCTTGCACTGCATGAGCTGCTTAAAAGCTAATAGATTGACTTGCTGCTCTTTACCCAACTGCTTTTGCGTGAGTAAACAGAGTTCATTCAGTTGAACAAGCACTTTCTTCTTGGTATGAATATGAGTAAGCGTTTTAAAATGGTCGCTGACTAAATCAACGTAAGAAGAAAGGACATTAAGCCATTGGGCATCGGTTTGTGATAAATGGGCTGCATAGGTACGGCCTAGCTCATAGAGATCTTCAAACAGGCCCAACTTGGCAGTAATTCGGGATGCTGAGAGAAAACGAGAACCATTACTTGGCGTGAGCGAAAAAGCTCTTTTTGCCAAACAGAGCGCATGTCGTTGTTGCCCCAAGCTTTCATAAAGACCGATCAAACTGTCAATGGCAGCCAAGCAGAGCGGATTCCGAGTTACATAATCAGCCAGAACTTTGACTGCTTCAGATATGTGGCCTTGATGATGCAACAAAAACGCGGTCGCACATACTTTACTTGCATGCTCTTTCTGACTGCAGAGAGGTAAATAATCCTCAAGTAGTGTGTAGTCACGTCTTTCAACTAAAGTATCGATAATCAGAGATTCAACACAAATACTGGACGCGTGGGTCTTGTGAAGCAAGATGACATCAGATAGTAAGAGAGGTTGTGAAGCCAGCAGTCTTTTTGTTACAGCGGCAATGTGCTGTTGTTCTTGCAGTGCTTGGAGCATTTTCGTGTAAAGTGCTTTTGTTTGAAGGGGTTTTGTTAGCAGGTGACGAACCCGCCCTGAGCTAGAAAGTGCTGTGAGAACTGTCTCTTTTGTGGCATCGCTAGAAATCATAAGCACAGCGGTTGTGTCTGAAATCAGTTGCGCTCTGCTCAGGAGGTGAACGAGATCCAAACCTGTGTATTTTTCTGCAAGATGGTAATCAATTACCAAGAAGGAATAAAAGCGAGTTTTTGCGGCGAGCAAGGCCGCTTGCGTGTTAGTCACGCAAGTGATGTTAGAAGCTTTTGCGCCTAATGCAATGAGTTGGTGTTTCACTAGCAGTGATGATGTAGAACAGTCATCAACGACCAGGATATTGATATCACCAACGGCGACTCTTCCCTCGGCCAAAGTCTATCTTCCTTACTACAGCTACACTAATAAGCTAGTCATCTGAATGCATAAAGGCAAGGCGTTTTTGAGAAAAGGGGCTTAGAAGCCCCTTAAATGAGACAAAATTCGTTAACTTTGCTTGGAATCTTGCTCAATTTGTTTCATCAAATCGTTCGCTTTCTTCATTGCTCGTCTAGCGCTGGTGGTCTTTCTCTTATTCAACAGAATGTCGGAGAATTGTAGATACTTGTCCGCTGTTTGGAAGCGTAGGTCATTGATATCTTGGAATCCAACAGGGAAGTTTTCAGAGAATTTATCGACGTCTTTAACTAACTTATCCAAATGTACAGTGGTTCTTGCTTGCTTTAGGCGATAGTACAGGCCATCAAACTCGTCTTGATACAAGATTCGAGCGGCATCGATAGGGAAAGGTAACGGATTGCTCGAATCTATCGCCGTTTCATAGAGCTTCATTTCGAGCACCGCATCTTTCATCGCATTGCTTATCTCTAAGTTAGCTTTATGTTCATCGCTATTGGTGAAGAACGTGTTGCCAACCTTTATCAATGTTACTAATGCCGCTGCATCACGATCTTTCAACGCGTCACTTAAGTGTTTACCAAACACGTCACTAGAAAGTGAGCTCGGTACGAAAGGGTAGTCCTGATGGATCTGGTTTAGCTCTTCTTTTAGCTCATAGATAGACTTCGTATCTTCTTCCTTATCGTAACGTGATTTCTCCAAATGGCTGTTAATCTGACGAGCAATAGAAAGTAGAGTAGAGTGCTTACTTGATTGAATGTCTAATGCAAGAACTTCGATTTTATGTGAGTCCGGGTAGTATCCCTTGGCCTTTTGTAAAATAGCCTCAATCTCATCGTAATTCGGATAGCTAGTTGCATCGGAATTGAGTACATCGTCTATTTCTGATTCAAATTGACCGAGTAAATAGGGCTTATGTAGACGGAGCAACCCAGCTTTAATTAGAGGGTGAAGGGAAGCGTCACCATCGATTAAAGAGCGGCTATGCTCCGGCGAGGTACTTAATAGAAGCTCTGCATTTTGGATAACTTCGTTTTGTTGACTAAGCTTTGCTTCTAGATGGGAAATGGCAACTTGCTGTTGGTTGTAGACTAATCCAAGACCTGCCATAAACAACAAGCTGGCTGCGACTCCAGTGGCCAAGGGCCAATATTGCTTGTTTAAAAGACGCTTAACTGTCTTTGCATTAAAATCAGCTGGAATTGTGCCAGTTGAAAAAATCTTCGAGAAAATCGGCCACTTCGCTATTGGCATATTTGCTGGTTTAGAGACCTTAATATTTTTCTTTAGTGCTTCATTAACAGGTGTTCTTGAATATGGATGCTTACAACTCAACAATTCATACGTAATACAACATAAGGCGAACATATCATCGCTTATGTTTGGTTCTTTTCCTGAGAGCAGGTTGAGTGAGGCGTAGTTAGGCGTGTAGCCCAGCGTTTCTAGATCTTCTGTTTTACGTTTTGCTGCATACTGATCTTGTTTGATCTGGTGAGTTTTCGACACACCAAAATCCAAAAGCTTTACATGGCCTTCGGAGGTTAAAATTACGTTGGCTGGTTTTAAGTCGGCGTGTACAACACCGAGCGAATGAGCATAGGATAGTGCGTCGAGGATTTGGTTGAGGATAGAAAGCATTGCATGGTACTTCAAACCATTTGGACGAGATCGTTGGATTAAACTTTCCAACGTTTCGCCGTCAATATATTCCATCACTAAAAAGTAGATATCACCGTCGACTCCGAAATCAAAGACCCGGATTACGTTTGGATGACTAAGTCTTTGTGTTTGTTGCGCTTCTCGAATCAACATTCTTGCTGTCTCTGGCTGAGACGCAAACTCTTTCTGTAAAACTTTTAGAGCAACATAAGGGGACTCCGAGCCAGAAGACTCAAGAATTTTGTCTTTTGCTAAATAAACATCACAGAGTCCACCATGACCTAAAATAGACTCAATTTCGTAACGGTTTTTTACTGTTTGCCCAATTAAATTTGAGTTAATAACACTTTTGTTTTTTGTGTTCTTATTATCACTTTTGTTGATAGGTGGTATTGTGTTTTCTTTTTGAGACAGTTTTGTATCCGTTTCATTTATATTTTCAGCGGAGTCTTGTTTATTAACGTTTTTAGCGGGTTCAATTGCGTTTTCTCTTTTTTGAGTCTTTACAATTTTTGTTTTATCTCCGCTATCGCTGCTATTTATAGATTTGTCTTTATTTTTTTCTTCCATCACAAGGACTCCATATAAATGATGGGGTTAATATATATATTCCTGCTAAATGAAAAATACTTCGGTTAGATTTTCTCGGCCAAACTAACATCGGTTTTTTGACGGGTGAAAGTTTGAGTGTCAAAAATTTGAACCTGGTTGGATATTTAAAATTGTTCAACAATTCATGATTGCTTTGATAAAAAAATGATTCATTATGCCGTCAATAGTTTTTATAACAGCTATAAGAACTCTATTAATCTTAATGTTAATAATTAAAGCTTCAAATCTAATTATAAAAATCGATATATAAATATTTAGCAGGTCTTTGGCGAGGTTTTTCATGAAATTGGTATTGACCATAACGAGTTTCCACAAATTTACTCCGGAAATAGAGAGTGAGTTTGTGTTTGAATCAAGTGATGAGCATGCAAAGGTAACCTTCGGACGCTCAGAACAATGTGACTGGACGTTACCAGACCCTGAGAGAGTTATTTCTGGGACTCACGGCGAATTGATTAAATTTGGCGATAAATATCTAATTAAAGATTTATCAACAAATGGCACATTTGTTAATAATGCAGTTACTCCAATCGGCCAAGGGAATGAGCTTGCTTTGTCCCATGGTGATACTGTTGCTTTAGGCGATTATCAAATACTAATTAGTATTAGTGATATCCCTGAAGATAGGACAGAGCATCAATTTACATCTAAACCAGAGGTTAAGACGCCAGTTGGATTCGAACAGCACGTAGAATCGATTCCAGAGGTGGAAGATTTTGGTTTAAGTGCTGCCGAGTTGATGGATGAAAGTGTCCCATCAGATTTTCAGTTAGACATTGGTCTAGTAGATGATTTTCTAGAAATTCCGAGTCACGGAACTGAAGTACCAGAACCTAAAGTTACATCAATGCAGCCTGATACCAACGCTAAAAGTCAAAAACCTACAGTGCATCGAGGTGAACTGGAAGCCTTCATTTATGGCATGGGGATCGACCCCAATATGGTACCAAGCCAAAATCGAGAGCAGTGGTTTGAACAATTAGGTCAGTCGTTTTCTCTCATGCTTATTGGGCTAATGGAGACTCTTCACAATCGGGCTGTATTTAAACAAACCAATCGCGTCAACCATACTGCATTTAGAAAGTCTGAAAATAATCCACTTAAGTTTTCAGCAAATTTGGAAGATGCAATCCACAATTTGTATAACCGTCAAACGTCAAGTTTTTTAAAGCCTAATGCCGCAATAAAAGAAGCATTTAACGATATTGAAAATCATGAGCAGGCTTTAATGCAAGGAGTAGCGGGTACGGTATCGAGTGTCATGTCTCTCGTTGAACCTAATACTATTTATTCAGATGCATTGGCTAAAGACAATGTAATTAACAAGGTTATTCCAGCAAGAAAATATGCTCAGAGTTGGAAGCGCTTTGAAGGTATTCATAGCCAATTAACAGATGAACTTGTCAATAAAGAGTCTCCATTTTATTTAGAAGATTTTGCTAAGCACTACGAATTAGCGCTCAAGAATAAAGGTTAAGGTGGGATTGTGAAACAAATTTATAAATCATTTTTGTTATTTATATTTTTAGTATTAATGGGATGCTCCGCCGCTAATTTAGTGGTCGACCCATATGCGGATTTAGAAATAACGGCAAATCATAATATCAACCCTGACTCGAATGGAAGACCATCACCAGTTGTTGTATATGTATTTGAACTTACTTCAAATACACTGTTTGAGAGCCAAGATTTTTTCTCTATTTATGAGGAGCATGAAAAAGTACTCGGTCCAGACTTGGTGAATAAATATGAAATATCTTTGACACCAGGCCAAAAAGAAATCTACCAAGCTAGTATGTCTCCTAAAACAGAATATTTGGGTATCGTAGCCGCGTTTCGCGATATTGAGAATTCAAATTGGCGACAAGTCATTAAAGTAGATAAGACGGGTTACAACACTTATCAAATCTCGTTAGAAGATCTGTCTTTGGTCGTACAATAACGTTTAGTTGGCTAATTATAAATGATGCAATACTCCAAGACGGCTTGGTGCGAGGGGATGTTTCTGCGTCCCCAGCATTTTCAACAGCACGAACGCGCAATATCTAATGAATATAAAGGCTTACACAGTTTAGGTGGCTCATATAACTGGGGCGTTTGGAATTGCCGTGTAAAAGAACATGCCTTAAAAACAGGCTTGATTGAACTTGATAATCTTCAAGCAATTCTTCCTGATATGACGCTGATAGACTTTTCAGCAACGACAAGTTTTCTGTCTCCTTTAAAGGTAAAAAAAGGGACGGAAAATACCTTAGTGAAGGTGATCGTTCCACTCTCAAAAGTCAGCAGTAAAATGATCGCGGATCCAAGTGAAACAACGGTTTCTCGGTATTTACTTCAAGATCTAGACGTTATTGATAACCTGACGGGCCAAGATGAAGAAACGATTCAAGTGGCCTCATTAAATATCGAGCTGAAATCAAGCAATGAGCAGTTAACAGGTTATATAGAGCTACCAATCCTTAAGATTAAAGAAGTTTCTACGGAAGGAGAGGTCATTCTTGATGACTCTTACGTACCGCCACTTCTAAACTTGTTAAATGACAAGGTGATGACGGGGTATCTCCGTAATGCAATGGCAATGACCAAGATACGCGCAGATGTTATCGCTCAACGACTTGTTAAAGGAAAAGCGGCTTCAGCATCTGCGGTAGATTTCATAATGCTGCAAATGTTGAATCGATATGAAGCCATATTGAAGCATTTTAGTGAGCTGGAGAAAGTACACCCCTTAGAGCTTGCGACAACCTTTAAAGGCTACATAGGCGAGTTGGCAACGTTTTCTCACACCACCAAGCGCTTACCTAATCTCAAAGCTTACGATCACCTTGAAGTTGCAAGTGTGTTTGCTGAACTTAATCAAGTCCTTAGTCAGTACTTGAGTGTCGTTCTTGATCAGACTGCAAGTAAGTTGCCACTAGAAGTACGCCAGTACGGTATTCAAGTGACACCACTTCCAGATAAGCGACTATTGGAATCATGTCAGTTTGTATTGGCGATTAAAGCGGACACAACAACGGATGAGATTAGACGCTTAGTCCCTGCGCAATTGAAGCTTGGTCCGGCAGAGCAGATTAGAGATCTAATCAACAACCAGATTAATGGAATTAACGTAGCTCCTTTAAGTGTCGTGCCGCGACAGATTCCATATCAAACCGGGTATGTTTATTTTGAGGTCGTTAAGAAGGGGCCATTCTGGATGCGACTTAAAGACAGCGGTGGTATTGCACTGCATTTATCTGGTCATTTCCCAAATCCGGACATAGAGCTTTGGAGCATTAATCAATAAAAGTGGTAAGTATGGAACAGACGATAGTAAAACCTACTCCTGGCGGAAGAGCGGCTGTATCTAAAGCTCAGCCTCAAAGATCAGCAGACAGTACTGTTGTGATATCCAAAAGCCCTGAGTTGGTTAACAACGATTCAGTTGTTGCTTATGGAGATAATCCACTATTGGCAGAAGCTAATGGTCTACTTTCGATTATTGGACAAATCAGAGCAACAGCTACTCATTCCGATCCTTTATTTCTTAAAGAAACGCTCGCGCAAAAACTTAGGGATTATGAGAATCGTCTGCGTCAACATGATGTTGACCTGGAAACCATTGATACCGCACGTTATTGTCTGTGCTGTTCTTTAGACGAAGCAGTATTGAATACCAATTGGGGGAGTCAATCGTTTTGGACACATGATTCTCTGTTGAGCTCTTTTTACGCGAGCAGCCAAGGTGGAGAGGCTTTTTTTAAGCATCTAGACAGCTGTCTGGCTCATCCGGAATCCCACTTAGATTTACTAGAGCTAATGTACGTATGCTTATCTTTGGGTTTTATAGGTCAGTATCGTTTAGAAAAAAATGGGCTTGAAGCTCACCGTAGATTGAGAAAACAAGTTGTATCAGTGCTTAAGTCACATGGTCGCGGAGTACAGCAAGAGCTTAGTAACAAAGTAGAACAACATATATTGGCAGGTGCTCAGGTTTCGGAACGTGCTCCTCTATGGGTGGTTTGTTCGGTAACTTCCGCACTGCTTGTTTGTATTTTTATGTACTTCAGCTACGAGTTGAACAAAGCTTCCAACCAAACTTTTGCTCAATTGGTAAACCTGATTCAACCAACCCCAGCAGTTAGTAATCCTATGGTTGAGTCAAAGTCAGCACCTATTGCCGAAAGAATATCTATGTATTTGGCAACGGAGATTGGCAAGGATCTTGTCACTGTGGAAGCGTTGCAAGATAGAGTTCGTATTTCTCTTAAAGCTCAAGACCTATTTGAATCTGGTAGTGCGAGCGTTGTGGCTTACATACAGCCAGTTATTTCTAAAGTTGCACGCACCTTAGAAGCGACACAAGGGAAGATCATAATTACCGGGCATACCGATGACCGTCCGATATTTACCAGCAAGTACCCATCCAATTGGCACTTGTCTTTAGCTCGGGCAACTTCTCTTTCCGAACAGTTAATCTCCAACAGTGCACTTAAAGGAAGAGTGATTCCTGAAGGGTTGGGTGATGCGAGACCTTTGGTAGAAAATGATAGTGAAAAGAACCGAGCAATGAATCGTCGAATTGAAATCGATCTTATTGTGGGCAACTAACGGTTGGGCAAGGAAATGAGTATCAAAGAAATAGGCAGAGTATTTACCCAAAGATGGTTTCTTGGTTTAGTTGGTGTAGCCGCGTGCTCCATTTTTATTTGGGTTGTGGGTCCTCTGATCACGGTTGCAGGTTACGAGCCGCTTAAAAGTGATTTCCAACGTTTAGTTACGATCTTAGTGATTGTTTTTGCTTGGGCGCTTATCAACTTAACAAAGCAGCACAAACAGAAAGTTAGAGAAGACGAAAGTATTCAGACGTTGCTTGAAGTAGACAGTCAGTCAGACAAAGAAGCCGCCAGTGAAATTGACGTAATGCGCGATCGTATAGAGCAAGCGATCAAAGTTGTGACAAAAACGCATAAAGGAAAGCGTAGTTTGTACGATTTACCTTGGTACGTTCTGATTGGTCCTCCTGGAACAGGTAAAACCACGGTTCTAAAGCAATCTGGCTTGGAATTTCCGTTAGCTGAGAGCTTAGGGGCTGACTCTATAGCTGGTGTAGGTGGAACACGTCACTGTGATTGGTGGTTTGCTAATAAAGCAGTACTTATTGATACAGCAGGACGTTACACCACGCAAGATAGTCAAGAAAAGGTTGACTCTAAAGCTTGGCACGGTTTCTTAGGGTTGCTTAAGAAATACCGCACTCAAAGGCCTATCAATGGCGCTATCGTAACAATCAGCCTAGCAAGTATGATGTCTCAAACTCGCACAGAGCGTAGCTTACATGCCAGATCAATAAAATCTCGCCTTCAGGAACTCAAAAATCAGTTGGGTATGCAATTCCCAATCTATGTTCTGCTGACGAAAATGGATCTGGTTGCTGGCTTTAATGAATTTTTTGCTGATTTAAGTAAAGAAGAGCGTGAGGAACTTTTTGGATTTATGTTCCCACGAGAAGTTGATGACGAACGTGGTGTCATTTCTCTCTTTAATAAAGAGTTTCACGGCATGTTGGAGCGGCTCGATGCGCGCATGTTACGTATATTAGAAACTGAAGATGACTTAGAAAAGCGCACGCTAATATTCGAATTTCCAAAACAGCTGCGAGTTTTACAAGCAAACTTAGATGAGTTTTTGTCTGAGATATTTGCGCAGAACACGTTTGAAGAGCCAGCCCTTATTCGCGGTGTTTTCTTGCTTAGCTCTGTACAAGAAGGTATTCCTGTTGATCGACTGATGAGTGAATCAACTAATGGATTGGGACTAGGGAGGTTGCCTTTAGCGACAAACGTTAACAGTTCGCATAGCTATTTTGTTAAAAATCTTTTTGAGCGAGTCATCTTTAAAGAGCAATTACTAGGTACCGTTAACCGCCACTATCAAAAGCAATCTGGATGGATGCGTACGGGCATATACGTGGGTTGTGTTGGTGTTCTTGTTGGTGCTTCTGCTCTTTGGTTCCTGAGTTATCAATGGAATTCAAAGTTAATTGTCGATACCAATAGCCAAGTAAATCATATTGAAGCGATGATAGGTGCAGAGAGCCTTGATTTTGAATCGGACGTTATCAGTGCTGTAGACACGTTAGACAAGATCATGATGTTGCCACTAGGGAAAAATAGTAAATATGGTCATTCTGATGCAGTGAAAAAGTTTGGTCTGTATCAAGGTGACAAAGTTTCTCAAGCAGCAAATAACGCGTATTCAGATGCTCTTTCTCAACACTTTGCTACTCTGCTGTCAGAGAGTTTGGTCTCGGAAATGGAAGCGAATAAGCAGCATCGTGAATACTTATACGAGACGTTAAAGACGTATTTAATGTTGTTTAATCCGGAAAAGTATCAACAAGAAGAGGTAATTGCTTGGTTCAACTTCTACTTTGAACGCCAGTATCCAGGAGAGTTAAACAAAGAGCTACGTGAGCGTTTGCTAGTGCATACTAAAAACTTACTAGAGAACGACGAGAAAGGCTTCTCAATGGATGCGACTGCTATTAGTGCTGCACGAGAAGTTCTAACGCAAATGTCACTTCCAGAGCGTGCATATCAGCGTATGAAGATGCAGTTTGCTAAAAGCCACGTTCCGTCTTTCCGTTTAACAGACGTGTTAGGACCTAAAGGTTTAGAACAATTTGAGCGAGCAAGTGGAAAACCTCTATCGCAAGGTATTTCCAGTTTTTATACCTACAACGGTTTTCACAGCATTTTCCAAATTCAGATTAATCGCACTGTCAAAGGATTGATGGAAGAAAACTGGGTGTATGGGGATGATCTTAAAGCTCATGAAATTGATCATGATAGTGCTATTCAGGGGGTTCAAGCCCGCTATTATCAAGATTATGTCAATGAGTGGAAAACTCTGATAGAGGATATTCAGCTTAAACAAGCTCCAAGTTTGGCTTTAGCAACAGAGCAATCAAGAGTTCTATCCGGTGTAGAAAGACCAATTGAATCACTTCTGCGTGCAATACAAAAGGAAGTGGGGTTATCGAAAGTAACGTTATCGGAAAATCAAAAGGCAGCAACGGAAGTCGCAGCAAAGGTTGCAAAAGTGAAGTTTTCTAATACGGCAGACAAACTCGATATGTATTTGCCTGAAGAGAATGGATTTAATGTTGCTCTACCAGGTAAAGAAGTTGAATCCCATTTCACCGAAATCTTACGACTTAGTGAACAAGACTTTGATGATATTCAGCAAGCGATGGTGAATTTGCGTTCGTACTTATCTGATTTGTCTAGCTCTGGCAACAATCAAAAAATTGCTTACAAAAGCATATTGGATGGAACGGTGACTCAGGATGTTGCTGCCTCCTTTGCTAGAGCAAAAGATCTCTTACCAAAACCGTTTAATCAATGGTTGGGAGAGTTGTCACAGGAATCGGTTAAGTTTGCAGAAAGCGGCTCTAAAGATCATCTAAATCAGCTTTGGGTGACTAATGTAGTGCGTCCTTATCAGCGGACTATAGCAGGTAGATACCCATTTGAACCTAATGCAACGAAGGAAGTTCGTCTAAAGGACTTTCAACGATTCTTCGGGTACGGTGGTACGTTGGACTCGTTCTTCCAAGAATATCTGGAGCCGTTTGTTGATACGTCTAAGAGTCGTTGGAGACTAGAAAAAGAAATCGGTGTAAGGCCCGAGACGCTTGCAGTTTTTCAAAGGGCAAAACGCATTAGACAATCGTTCTTTGAATCAGATAACTCGCTACGAGTCGAGTTTGGTATGAAACCCGTATATCTAGATCAACACATTACTCGATTTGTACTAGAGCTAGGTGATCAAGACTTGGTTTATAAGCACGGTCCTGCGAGATCGAAGGAACTTCGCTGGCCATCGGGTCAAGATCAGACGCGTATTGTGTTTACACCGCCCGAATCAAAACGAGAAATTGCTCATACCTATGAAGGGGAATGGGGCATTTTCAAACTATTGGACCAATCACTCAAGGCTCGACCAGAGTCCCGCAACGACAACATTGTCATGATCGATTTGAAGGGGAACAAGGTTCAGCTTGAGTTGATTCCATCTAGTGCAATCAACCCATTTTGGTCTAATGAGATGGAGAAGTTCAGATGTCCGCAAACCTTGTAACGCCTGAGTGGGGCTACATCGGAAAAATGCCGGCTAAAGGTGACTTTGTTAAGGACGGTATTTCTCCTGAATTTGCAAACCGTTGGCACGACTGGCAGCAAGCTGTTATTGCAGTGAGTAAAGAGCAACTGGGTGACACTTGGAACGATTATTTTTTAACTGCACCAGTTTGGCACTTTGCACTGGATGTGAGTTACATGGACGATGCTACGTATATCGGCAGTATGATTCCAAGTGTAGATGCATGCGGTCGCTACTTCTTTTTTACTGTTGTTCGAGCGGTAAAAGGCAAAGCAGCACAGTATTGGGCACAAAGTGGCTGGACGGAAGATAGTCAGACTCTAGCGCTGTCAGTGTTAGACGATGAATTTGTATTTGATGTATGGCACCGAAGCATGCAGGAAAAGTGTGAGCTTGTTTCTGAAGTATCGATATGCAATGAAGAAATGGCGCTTTTGTACCAAAGCCCGATCTCAACAGTGTTTAGCTTTTCAACTGAAGCAAAGCAAAACACGTTGTTAAATCATCTAATTGAGAGTCAACATAGAAAACCATGCTTCTGGTGGACAGAAGGCTCTACTCATATTGAATCATGTATGTTTGTTAGCACTGGGCTGCCATCTATTGGCCAATTCTCTGCAATGTTAGATGGTCGTTGGCAAATGTGGAGTTGGTAGGAAGCAAAGAATGAATTGGAATTATTTTACTTTTGCCAAAACTCATGCAGGTAAAGTTCGTCCTTATAATGAGGATGCGTTACTGGATATGACTGAACAGCATATATGGGTTGTTGCTGACGGCATGGGCGGTCATAGCGCTGGCGATATCGCGAGTCAAATGCTGGTCGACAGAATTGCACGCCATATGCAAGATGTGCCAAACACCAATATAGATGATATTCGCGCAGCAGTGCAGCAAGCGAATTTTGAGATCTATCAATATGCTCAAATGAACTTAGATGGAAAGACAATGGGCACAACATTGGTGTTGTTGTTTATTCAGGATGGTTATTACCACTGCCTATGGGTTGGTGATAGCCGCATTTATCAACTAAGAAACGGTACTTTTGTACAAAAAACTCGTGACCATAGCCAAGTTATGGAGTTAGTTGAGCAAGGCTTGTTGGCATTTGAAGACGCAGAGTCCCATCCATTAGCCAATGTAATTACCCGAGCTGTTGGGGTTGATGAGATGGTGACGATAGACCAAGTATCGGGACAGCTTGCGGATGGTGACCAGTTCTTGTTGTGCAGTGATGGACTTTCCAAGGAACTAAGCTGTGATGAAATGCATAAAACTCTATGTGCAGATTCAGTTAACCAAGCTGGTTTGGCATTGATGCACTCTGCTCTGGTGCGTGGCGCTAGTGATAACGTGACGTGTGCGCTCATTAAAGTGCGTCAAGAACCTAGTGAGTTTGACTCCGCTAGGCGAGATGACGCGACTATTCCTGTGTTTTTGAGGGGGAGAGTATGAGTAACACGATGTTTGATTGGTATGAGCAAGTCCTTGCACCAATTTCGGAAGACAATCCGACTGGCATTGATCCAAGAGAGGATGTCTCTCCTCAGTCTGCTTATTATCGACTTAAAGATCAGCGAATGGTGGCAAGAAACGCAGAGCGAAACGCCATCATCGAAGAAGAAAGTATTCACACACATAACAACTTATGGCGCGTTTTTGTTGAAGAAGTACCAGAAGTTCTCGCTACACAATCAAAAGATTTTGAGTTTGTTGCCTGGCTAATAGAAGCATTAACTCGGCTTTATGGTTTTAGAGGCATGGGCGTAGGCTACAAAATTGCTAGCGCGTTTGTTGAGTCATATTGGGATGAGCTGCACCCAATGCCTGATGAAGACGGCATAGAAACGCGGATTTCTGCCATCACTGGACTTAATGGTATTGATAGTGAGGGAACGCTGATCTTTCCTCTTGCCTCGATTCCATTGACGGATATGGGTGTAGAGCAAGCTTATGCATATTGGGAATACCAACAAGCCATTGAACTCGAGCGCTTGGATGAAGACAAGCGAAGAGCGCGAGTAGATCAAGGCGCAATTGAATTGTCGCGTATCACTGACACGGTGAAATCAACGTCAGATGAGTTTTACCAGTCTCTGATTGCAGATCTCGAGTTCGCTACAGGTGCTTTTAATGAGTTCAGTCAGCGACTTGATGACGCTGTAGGGGATGTAACGCCTAGCTCATATATTTCAAAAAGAATTGAATCAATACACGCGGCACTTAAGCACTTGTTGGGTAACCGTTTTAAGGATAAGGATGAAGTCTCCATTTCTGACGAAAATGGTGATGAAGAGTTGGAAGAAGCGAGTCAACAAGCTGTTACTCACAACTCATCTGCGTTATTAGTTACAAACATGCAATCTCGAGAACAAGCTATTCAACAGTTGCAACATGTGGCGGACTTTTTTAGAGAAAGCGAGCCTCACTCACCAGTTTCTTACTCCATCGAACAAATTATTCGTTGGTGTGGAATGCCTCTGCCTGAATTACTGGCGGAACTAATCTCCGACGGAGACGCAAAACGAAGCTACTTCCGTTTGGTTGGCATAGCAGAACAAAATGAAAATTAATAAAGGGAGAATGGTATGACGAGTATCCACTCGAAACTTTCACGAGTACGGAAGCCTCGTGTTCACATTACCTACGATGTTGAAACCGAAGGAACAACTTTGAAAAAAGAGCTTCCTTTTGTGGTGGGTGTTATGGGCGACTTTGCAGGCCAAAATACCGAAGCATTGAAACCATTAAAGGATCGCCGTTTCATTCAAATCGATCGTGATAACTTCGATGATGTACTTAAAAAGATGAGTCCATCGGTTAAGTTCAAAGTCGCAAACAAGTTAGCAAATGACGATTCTGAATTTGCGGTTGAACTGAGCTTTAAATCGATGCAAGACTTTGAACCAGCAGCGATTGTCAATCAAGTAGAACCATTGCGTCAGCTGATGGAAACTCGTAACAAACTGCGAGACTTGATGACTAAAGTCGACCGTTCGGAAGAACTTGAAAACATCCTAGAAGAAGTTCTCAACAATACAGACAATTTGGCAAAACTAGCTGGTGAGCTAGATCTTGGCAAAAAAGCGCCATCAGAAAGTACTGAGGGAGCAGAATAATGACGACTCAAGTTGAAAAACAACTCGATCCTACGGTGGGTGAACAAACCACTTCATTTCTTGAACAGGCTATTGGTGCGACGAAACAAACAGAAGCATCGAGAGCAGAAGAGCTGATCAAGACACTGACTGAAGAAGCGATGAAGGGGACGGTTTCTTGGAATAAAAACCTAACCGTAACTTTCCGTGAAGCGATTAATTTGCTTGATAGACAGATTTCAGAGCAGCTTTCTGAAGTTATGCACCATCCTGAGCTACAAAAGTTAGAAGGCTCATGGCGCGGGCTGAATTACTTAGTCATGAATTCTGAGACAAGTTCTACGCTGAAAATTCGCATGATTAGCATCACGAAGAAAGAGCTTCATAAAGACTTAAGTAAAGCGGTTGAATTCGATCAAAGTCAAATCTTTAAAAAAGTGTACGAATCTGAATTTGGTAGCGCTGGTGGTGAACCGTATGGTGCTTTAATTGGTGACTACGAGTTTACAAACCATCCAGAAGATATTGAGTCTTTGCGTTTAATGTCGAATGTTGCTGCTTCGGGTTTCTCACCATTCTTGTCTGCTGCTTCTCCTGCGCTATTTGGTTTTGATGAGTGGACAGAACTATCTAAACCGCGCGATTTAGATAAAGTCTTTGAGTCGTTGGAATATGCGCAATGGCGCTCTTTCCGTGAAAGTGCAGATTCTCGTTTTGTAAGCTTAACGATGCCTAAAGTATTAGCTCGCTTGCCATACGGCCAAGCTACCTCTCCTGTAGAAGCGTTTGGCTTTGAAGAGTTTGATGTGGATCCTGTGTCGGGTATCGCCGTTAATGCTGATCACAATGATTATTGTTGGATGAACTCATCGTACGTGCTTGGCGTCAAACTGACGGATGCATTTTCTAAGTATGGTTTCTGTACTGCTATTCGTGGCGCAGAGGGTGGTGGGCGAGTTGATAACCTACCAACACACTTCTTCATGAGTGATGATGGTGACCCAGATATGAAGTGCCCAACGGAAATTGGCATTACAGACCGCCGTGAAGCGGAATTGGGTAAACTGGGTTTCTTACCGTTGTGTCACTACAAAAATACAAACTATGCCGTGTTCTTTGGTGCTCAAACTTGTCAAAAACCAGCAAATCATGAATCTCCAGAAGTGGCAGCAAACGCGGCAATTTCAGCAAGACTTCCTTACATGATGGCAACCTCTCGTTTTGCACATTATTTGAAAGTAATGGCTCGAGACAAGATCGGTAGCTTTATGGAAGCAGAAGACGTTGAATCTTGGTTGAACCGTTGGATTCTTGGCTATGTGAACGCTTCTGAAGGTGGCGGTCAAGAAATTCGTGCGAAATACCCTCTTGCCGACGCTCGCGTACAAGTTAAGGAGATTCCAGGTTCTCCTGGTTCTTACAACGCGGTTGCTTGGCTCAAACCATGGCTTCAAATGGAAGAGCTAACCACGTCTTTAAGACTCGTTGCTAAAATTCCTCAGTCGGGTGGCTAAATAGAGTTAATGGCTGGTCACTTCGACCAGCCATTAAGCCAAGCTTATGGTAGTTATGACGAAAATAGATGCATTGAACTTTCTAGACCCAGAGGAACTCACACACGAGTTTACACCGATGGGCCTGGCTGAGTTTGACAGTCATTGGTTGACTCAATTTGTTGAATGTTCAGATTCAATACTTGCGGCACGAATTTGGTTGGAAGGCACGCAATCTAAAGATTTTGCGAGTTTTCGCCATAGCATTGTGAGCACGATTAATACCATTGACACACTATTACAGAAGCAGCTCAATGAGATCATTCATCATCCAGATTTTCAGAAATTAGAGTGCAGTTGGGTAGGCGTTCGATATTTATGTGAACAAGTTGATAAACCATCGTCTGACTCAGTAAAAATTAAAGTTCTATCTGCAACATGGAATGAAGTAAGTAAAGATGCGCTCAAGGCTATCGAGTTCGATCAGTCTGCCTTGTTTAAATTACTCTATCAAAATGAATATGGAATGGCCGGAGGAGAACCCTTTGGTGTGGTTGTTGGTGATTATCAATTACGTTATGACCCGAGAACAAATTATTTTGATAGAGATATCTCTGTGCTAAGCAAGATATCTCAGTCTGCTGCTGCGGCATTTAGTCCATTTGTAATGTCTGCGTCTCCTGAAATATTCGGTGTGAACACATTTGCCGAACTTTCGTCGACTCGAGACGTTGCGGCACAATTTGAACAAATTGATTATGTCAAATGGAGACAGTTGCGAGATAACGATGATACCAAGTTTATTGGCTTAACCGCTCCTAACGTGCTTTTTCGACAACCCTACAAAAGTGATGGTTCTCGAAACGATCAATTTGAATTTCAAGAGAATATTGACGATTCAAATAACGATTTATTGTGGGGAAGTGGAGCCTTCTGTTTTGCTGCTGTTTCGATTAGAGCATTCCAAGAGCACGGTTGGTTTACTCACATGCGAGGAATAAAACAGGGGGATTATAGTCAAGGCATTATTGTTGCTCCTACAAGAAACAAAACACGCATTAATGGCAAAAATGACAGAGATAGATGCCCTTTAAATCTAAAAGTCTCTGAGCGTAAAGAGCAAGAACTGTCTGATTGTGGGTTCATTCCGATTTCACCAGTTCCTGAAACAGACATGGTCGGCATGACTTCCAATGTTTCGTTGTATAAGCCAAAACTGTACGAAGAGAAGCATGTTGCGACTAATGCAAAACTCACCTCAATGCTCCAATACACGATGTGTGTATCGCGTATAGCACACTACGTCAAAGTTATGGGGCGAGACAAGATAGGTGGCTATCAGGACGCGGCATCGCTCGAGAGGGAGTTTCAGACTTGGTTACATCAATATACAACGGCTTCAGACGAAGCTTCGGATGAACTCAGAGCTAAGTACCCATTGAACGAAGCGAAGATCAAAGTTAGAGAGAAACGCGATACGCCAGGGCACTTCTACTCGGTGATACATTTACGCCCTCATTTTCAGCTCGACCAAATGGTCTCAAGTATCAAATTAATTACGGAATTATCACCAGAACATTTGGTGTAAGGAAAGAAAGATGACTCAGTGGAAAAATGCCTTATCGGAAGGGCAGTTGCAACAAGCTTTAGAACTACTAATCGAAGCAATAAAGGCATCTCCCAAGGATGCCAGTTTGAGAAGCTCTTTTATTGAACTGCTTTGTATTGATGGTGATTTTGAGCGAGCTGATGAGCAACTGATGCAGTCTATTAAACTGTTTCCTGAATATCTTCCAGGCGCTAGCCAGTTAAGACATCTGGTTAAAGCTGCTCAAGCGCGAAAGGATTTCGCTCAAGGTGCGGCAACCGCGAAGGTATTGGGTGAGAACGAAGAACTAACTAAGTCATTGGTTAGCTTCAACTTATCAATGGTGAGTCAAGATTATGAACAAGTTTCTGAACTTGCTCTTCAAATCGAAGAACTGAGACAAGAAAAAGGCTTTTTAGCTAATGATACTTCGTTCTCAGACGGGCGGGATATTGATGATCGTTTAGGTGGTTACATTGAGCTGTTTTCTACCGCAGGCAACTACTTCCTCGTCCCTATTGCTAGCATCAACACTTTAGAAATCAAATCTGCTACCTCTTTGCTAGAAAGTGTTTGGCGCCCCGTTGAGTTTGACATTGACGGCTTAGGTGAAGGTGAAGGCCATATGCCGATGACTTACGTGGATTCAGAAAGTGATGCTCAGAAACTAGGTCGTGAAACGGATTGGAAACAAATAGCTGACAAAGAAGTTTACTTAGGTTTAGGTCTGAAGTGTTGGCTTGTCGGTGAAATGGCGCTGCCGATTTCTGACTTACAAAATCTACAAGTAATAAAAGAGTTGGCGTAAGAGCAATTATGGCTTTAACGGTTTCACTGCTAGACAAGTTGATTGATAGCGACCCAACTACCAGAGAAGAAAAAGATTTTCCTGTCAGTCAACAACACATGCTCAATGGTTTGTTAAGAGACTTAGAGTCGATGCTTAATAGTCGTATTGGTTGGAAAAATATTCACGAAGACTTTTTAGAAGTTAGATACTCAATTCTGAACTATGGGTTACCTGATTTTTCATCAATGCCTTATAGCAGCCAAGATGGACAAAGTCAGTTGTGTGACATCGTTTATGAAGCTATTCGGGAGTTTGAACCTCGGTTAAGAAATCCGCACGTTCAAATTTCTGATGAAAAAAATGCGATAGATCGAACCTTACGGTTAGAAATTAGCGCAACTTGTTTGATTGATAATGACATCCACGAGTTGAAATTCAATTCGGAAGTCGAGCCAGTGAACTTAGGAATGAAGTTGAGTCGAGCGAAATGAGTGAAGAGTTTCTAAAATACTACAATCGTGAATTGGCCTATCTGCGACACAAAGGGCAAGAGTTTGGCGAGCAATATCCTAAAATTGCGGCTAGGTTACGTATCAGCGAAGAACAAGTTGAAGACCCACATGTTGAACGTCTGTTGGAAGGTTGTGCTTTTTTAACCGCTCGGATAAGACAAAGTCTGGATAACAGTTACCCACAGTTTACGGAATCACTGATGGGACAGCTATATCCGGACTTTCATGCGCCAATTCCTTCGATGTCCGTGATCAAATTGAACTGTTCAGAGTCAACCACTAGTTCATTTGCTATTCCTGTGGGTGAAAGAGTCGAAGTTAGTGCCCCTGGATATCAAGATTGCCAGTTTCGAACCGGTTACCCGACAACAATGTATCCACTCGATATTATCTCTGGTTCATTTGAGAACGCGCCTTTCAAACCTACTGGCTCTAAGTGGGAGCATAATGCGCACTCTGTACTAAGGTGTCAGCTGAGTGCTCATGATTCAGAGTCCTCTATCAATTCCATGGGTATCGATTGTTTGCGTTTGTACTTAAATGGACAGACGCAATTAACACTCAAGCTATATCAAATGTTATTCCAAAGTTTGATTGGTCTTTCAATCGTATTGGATGGTAAAGAAATCATGCCTCTAACTAAGAGGCATCTTCAATCGGTTGGTTTTGGGGACGAGGAACAAGTCGTCCCTTACAGTAAGAGAAGTTTTTCGGGATCTCGTTTATTGGTCGAGTACCTTCATTTCCCAGAAAAATTCATGTTCTTTGACTTGATCGAGCTCGGCTTAGATAAGTTAGAGATTCAAGGGCAGGTCGAGATTTGCTTTTACTTCGATACAAGCGATGACTGGCTACCAAAGCAAGTAGACGAGGAAAGTGTCATGGTTGGCTGTGTTCCCATTGTAAATCTGTTCAAATCAACCATGGAACCTAAACGTCTCCTTCCAACAGAGTACGAGTATCAATTATCTCCTCAGTACCAAGATGCAGAGAGTAATGAAGTTGTCTCGATTTCTGATGTTACCTTGAGAAACTGGAACAAAACTTACGATCACTTACCCTGCTACCATTCCGGAGAGCACACGCATTACATGAGTGCGAGTGAAGTGTATTGGTTAATGAGACGAGAGGATAAAAACTGGGCCGGTGGCTACGATGAGCCTGGTCGAGAGACTTATGTTTCTTTTGTTGATAAGCAATACCAGTTGTTCAGCCCTGAAAGCAGAGATAATTGGCTGATGTATGTGGAAGCTGAGTGTTGCAATCGTAATTTGCCACAAAAAATTCCATTTGGTGGCGGGCTACCAAAGGTTCAGTTACCCAATGTTGATGATAATTTTAAATCAATCAGGTGCTTAACGTCTCTCTCCGAAACGCTTAGACCAGAGATGGATGAAAGCACACGATGGCAGCTTACCAAGCTATTAACATTGAACCATTTTACTGAAGCTGACGGCCTAGCAACGTTAAAACAAACATTGAACTTGTATGCATTTGCAGGCACTGCCGAAACAAAAGCCGTTATAGATGCTCTAGTCAAGCTAGAGTTTGAACATACAACCGGTAGGGTTAGTCAGAAAGGAAAAGTTGGTTTTGCACATGGAGTAAAGCTGATTCTAACAGTATCCGATCAGATACTGCCAAAAGAGCAGATCTTTTTATTGGGTAGCGTGTTATCTGTTTACTTTGCTCAATATGCGGAGATTAACGTGTTTACGCAGTTAGAGATTAAGTTGAAATCAACCAGCAGCTCCTTTCACGTATGGCCTGCGCTGACAGGTGATAAGGTGTTGTTATGAGCTCAGAGGACTTCTACCGCGAGCTAAAGCAACGTTCTTTGTTTGAATCTATTCATCTTATTGAGCAAGAGCTTTTG
The DNA here is from genome assembly GCF_002002385.1 of Vibrio sp. SALL6. Lineage (NCBI taxonomy): Bacteria > Pseudomonadati > Pseudomonadota > Gammaproteobacteria > Vibrionales > Vibrionaceae > Vibrio > Vibrio sp. SALL6. Next base: position 3,574 of record NZ_MQVK01000015.1, on the reverse strand, counting down.
AAAGTTGAATCGCAAATTGGAACAGATGCATTACCAAAAAACGAGAAACTTAACTTAAAGGTCAATGCGTCTTTAGGCTTTGAGAATGCGCAACTCGTTTCTACTAAACCATTAGGTAAAGATAAATTAGCGCTTGAGACAAATTTGATTGGTTTGACGGGGGAGCAGGGAGTACTGCCTCAGCATTACAGCGAGTTTGCATTGAATCGACTGAAAGAAGGCGATCATGCGATGGTGGACTTCTATGACATTTTTAACCATCGGCTTTTATCCCTCTATTATCGAAGTTGGCAGTTGAGTCAGTTAACCATACAAGCGCGTGCGCATGCAAAAAATCAGCGCTCCCCATTAACTGATTGCATGTCGTCATTGACTGGCGATGGGAATGATCTAGCACTGCATTATGGCGGCATGTATGCATCTCCAACACGAAGTAAAGGTGCATTGAAGAGCATTTTGGAATGTTTGTCTGGTTGCCAAATTCGTATTCACGAGTTTCAAGGTCAATGGATGCGACTGTCTAAATCTGAACAAACTCGTTTGGCATCGAAAAGTATGCCCGAAGGCCAGTTTGCACAACTCGGTGCTGGTGCGTCACTAGGAAGAAAAGCCTGGAATATCAATGCAAGTACAACAATTGAGTTTCTCCCAAAGGAAAGTAAGCAAGTCAAAAATCTATTACCCAAGACCAATACATTGAAAACGATAAAACAGGTAGCAGGTGACTTCATTGGCAAACACAAGCACGTTAAATGGCAACTCACGACTAAACATAGTCTATTGCCTCAAGTTCAAATATCTAAGCAACAAGGTCAGTTAGGTGTCGGCTCTGTACTGAAAAAACATGAACGTACGGAAGATCGCAACATAACAATTACGGTTTAAAGGAAATATAATGGCTTCATTATCACTTTCAGCGTTGGTCGAAAGATTGTCTCCGCAAGCGAAGGAAACGCTAGAGCAAGCGGCGGCAATGGCAAGTTCGCGTACACATCATAGTATAGAGTTGACCCACTGGTTGTTGGCGATAGTTCAACATCCATCCGGTATTTATTCAGAAGTGTTTGAAGCTTTTGATATTGATGAAAGAAAAGTCGAAGAACAACTGCAAGCTCAGCTTGAAAAATACAAAACTGGATGCCAAACCGTCCCAGGCCTTTCTGCTTATACTGTAACCATGATGCAGAATGCTTTGATGTGTGCAACGATAGAGTTTCATGAAGAACAAGTGAACTGTATCCACTTACTGTTTGCGTATCTTTCTGATGACACGCTAGTGAATATGATGAACGCTATTAGCGCGGAGCTAGACAAAGTCGAACCATCTCGCCTAGTCGCAATGAAAGAGCATGTGGGCGATGGTGGAAACAATACTTCTAAGGCGATGAGTAGCTCGAACTCAGCATTGAATCAGTTCACAACGGATCTTACTGAGCAAGCTAAAGCTGGAAAAATAGACCCTGTTATCGGTCGCGACAATGAAATCCGCTTGATGATCGATATCTTACTACGTCGCCGCCAAAACAATCCGATCTTAACGGGTGAGGCCGGCGTAGGTAAAACTGCGGTAATTGAGGGGCTGGCGCAAAAAATAGTGGATGGGGATGTTCCTCCTGCTTTGCATGATGTTGCCATCAAATCACTCGATCTTGCTTTGCTTCAGGCGGGTGCGGGGATGAAAGGGGAGTTTGAAAATAGACTTAAAAATCTCATTCGAGAAGTGAACGAATCTTCGCAGCCAATCATTCTTTTTATCGATGAAGCTCATGGTCTAATCGGAGGTGGTGGTCAAGCGGGACAAGGTGATGCTGCTAATATATTGAAACCAGCGTTGGCTCGAGGAGAGTTACGGACCATCGCTGCAACTACTTGGGCTGAGTACAAAAAATATTTTGAAAAAGATGCCGCGTTAACGAGGCGCTTCCAGGTTGTGAAAGTAGACGAGCCGACTCCTGAGTTAGCGGTAGATATGCTTAGAGGCTTGGTTAACATCATGGGGCAACATCATGATGTCTATATCACAAGCCAAGCACTGAATGCTGCGGTACAACTTTCTGCTCGCTACATTAACGGACGCCAACTGCCAGATAAAGCAGTATCGGTATTAGATACAGCGTGTTCGCGTGTTGCATTGAGCCAATCTGCCACGCCGGGCGCGTTGGATAGCAAAAAGAAAAAGCTAAACATCAAAGAAGCTGAGTTTCAACAACTTACCAAAGAGGCTCAATTGGGCGTAAGTCACGATGAACTGCTTAATAATATTCGGTATGAGATCGATGAGTTATCTAATCAAGTCATAGAATTAGAGGCAATTTGGGAACAAGAAAAGCAGTGGGTTCAAGAAGCTAAGTCGTTGAGAGCTAGGGTGATAGAAGAGAATGCCGACTGTGACAAAGAGCGATTACAGGAAATCGAATCGAACTTAGCTCTCAACGCCCAACCTTTAGTCTTTTCTCATGTGAATGAATCTTTGATTGCTGAGGTGATTTCTGATTGGACAGGCATTCCACTTGGAAAATTGCAAGATGACGAAATTGAAGCGGTTCTTAACCTAAAAGATAGCTTGTGCGAGCGAGTGGTGGGGCAAGATCATGCTCTAGAAATCATGTCCGAAGTGATCAAAACAGCAAGTGCCCAATTGACGGATGAAACCAAACCTAATGGCGTGTTTTTATTAACTGGCCCTAGTGGTGTCGGAAAAACGGAATCCGCTCTTGCTATCGCAGAGAAAGTTTATGGGAGCGAAGACAACGTAACCACGATAAATATGTCGGAATTCAAAGAAGAGCATAAGGTTTCATTGTTGTTAGGCTCTCCTCCTGGATATGTCGGATACGGTGAGGGGGGCGTTCTAACGGAAGCCGTAAGGCGTAAACCTTACAGTGTGATTCTGTTGGATGAAATGGAAAAAGCGCACCCCGGTGTGCAAGATATTTTCTATCAAGTGTTTGATAAAGGCTCCATTAAAGATGGTGAAGGTCGAGATATCGATTTTAAAAACACCATCATTATCATGACGGCGAATACTGGTACAGAAACCACAATGTTTCTCTATGCAGATCCAGACTTAGCGCCAGAACCGGAAGCTCTAAAAGAAGCGCTTAGAGATGATTTGCTAACAGATTTTAAACCTGCATTTTTGGGGCGGGTTAATGTATTACCTTACTTGCCTCTCGGAAAAGAAGTCCTAACGGAAATAACTAAGTTAAAACTCAACAAAGTATCTAACCGTATCCGAAAACATTATTCGGCAGGGTTATATTTTGATGAACAACTAATTAATGACATTGTAGACAATAGTAATGAGTCAGGAAGTGGTGCTCGTGTAGTTCAAACCACCATTGAAAATAATTTACTTCCTAAAATTTCTCATGAAATATTGAATGCAATTCTTAATGGTAAGACGTTCGATGAAATTAATGTTAGAGGTTCAATTAAAGAACTAGAAGTCTCACTTATTTAACAAGTTTAACTCTGTAAATAATAATTGAGAGTTGCTTCATAATAACTATTATTAGTTATAAATATCGCTTAATTTAAATCTAATTTAAAGATATAAAGGAGCGTATTTAAA